>DASSLL010000028.1:0-12601 GCA_035689485.1 Candidatus Dormiibacterota bacterium
GGAAGCAACGCTTGACGGCGTCGTCGCGCAGGCCGCGAGAAGGATGATCACGGCGACTGCAGCTGCACATCTCGCGCTCAGTACCACTGCATCCATCTCTGGCTGGCCAACGGCCGGTTTGGATTGTGGGTTACGTGCGAGTTACGGCCTCTTCGAACGCTTGGCCCCTGATCTGGTTGAGCCGGTCGTCTGCCAGTAACCAAAGTTCGGACCCTGGACCCCGGCGGGCACGGCATGGCCGTGATCCGCTTCACGTCCGAGGGCGTCGGCGGCAGGCGTTGCTCGGCGCCTCTCGACGGCCCGCGGGCCTCGCTTCTCCCTCCGTCCACTCATATTCGCGGCACCTCCTGCCACCAATGTGACCCGTGGAGATGCCAACCGGAAGTGGACAAAGTCGCCGGGTATGCAGGACCAATGGTCCTCGGGCGTCATCGGCTGAACGCCGTCGACGGGGAAATCGGCGAGTCCCGATCGTGACGGGACTTTCTGCCCTTGGGTTTTGTCACGGGGAGGCGGATGGTTGTCATTGGGCGCGGGTGGTTTCCCCACGCCGCAAAGGAGGTGTGTGATGTTCAAGACCATCACATTCGCGAGGCTGACCGAGAAGGGCCAGCAACTTCCTCCGGAGAAGGCTCCGATCGTTCTCGCCAAGGTGAACGAGATCGTCAAGGCCTACGGCGGGAAGGTGGAGTACATGTGGGCCACGATCGGTCGCTTCGACTTCGTGAGCCTGACCGAGTACCCTGACGAGCCCGCGGCTTTCAAGGCCCGGACGAAGATCATGGAGCTCGGCCTGTTCCACCTCGAGACGACGGCTGCCTTCCCTGTCGAGGCCTACATCGAGGCCTTGAAAGAGCAGAAGGTCCTGGTCGCGGTCTGAGGCATCGGGGGAGTAGGAAGGGGCGCCCGGCGGCGCCCCTTCTTCTGTGCCTCAGCGGCTTATCCGGGCGATGAACGGCCGACCGCGCGCCTCACCGCCTGGACCGGGCCGTGGGCGAAGCGGTAGAGGTTGACCAATCCCGGCAGGTAGTCGCCCACGAGCCGAACGGGGTTCAGCACGGGCGGGACCGGCTCGGTGTGCTCGAGCAGGCGGAGCTTGAACGACCTGAAGTCGCGCCGGCCCTCTGCCGCCATGCGCATGGCGTCGAGCTGCGCGATGGGGACGAAGCGGTCGCGTTCATCGTGCAGGACCCAGATCGGCGCGTCGATGCGGGCGAGCGCCGCCTCCGGCGAGAGCCCGTCCATCACCGCTCGGAGGCCGTCGACGCCTTCGATCAATGAGGCCGCGTTGCGATCGCCAAAGGCTGAGAGGACGATCCTGGCCTGCGCTCCGACCGAGTCGGTGGGGATGCGCGACAGCGCTTCCACCGGCGAGTCCGGGCTGGCGCCGATCGCATCCTGCACGACCGTCCGATCGGCCTCGGGCAGCGTCGCGGCAAGGCTCGCCACGACGGCGTAAGCGCTGGGTCCGGCGAGCGACCCGCTCATCGCGGCCGTCACCATGTCGGCCAGCCGGCAGTACGCTCCGACCGCGGCCACGCAGGCGACCCGCCCCTGGAGCCTGCGATCGGCGGCGGCGACCAGGGCGAGGCTGCCGCCGAGCGAGAAGCCGATGAGGCCCACGGGCCCGCCGCTCACGCCTGCCTGGTGAGGCAGCGACTCCACCGCCGCGACCAGATCTTCGACCGCGTCGTCGCCGAGAACGAGCTCGCGCAGCCGGCCGAGCTCGGGCACGAGGACGGCGAAGCCACAGCCCGCGATCGTCCGTGCCACCTTGGCGAGCAGCTCGTAGCGCCTGCCTTCTCGCAGCGCGCCGAGAACGAGAACGATTCCGGGCGAGCGGGCTGCGGCCGGTAGATAGAGGTCGGCCGGCGGCCAGTCGAGCTCGCGCAGCGCCACCTCCGGCAGGCTGACCGCCCGCGCAAACGGTGGAGACACCAGGGATGCAAGGATCACGCCGGCGGAAAGAGCATCCGAGGCCCTCAACGCCCTGGCGGGCACGCCAATCACTGCCAGAGGAGGCCTATCGGGAGGCGAGTCGCAGAGCCGGCGGTCGGGTCGCAGACCCGGCCGAGGCGTGGAAGACCCTCAGGAACAACGCCGACGTCCCGAATGCAAGCGCGAGCCCGCCCGCGATGTCCGGCACGTAGTGCTGCTTGACCATGACTGTGGAAAGAGCGATCAGACCCGCCCAGATGATGAGCGGCCAGCTGCGCTTGCTGAACCTCCACCAGTGGATGGCGATGATCGTCGCGGTCGAGACGTGCAGGCTCGGGAAGTCGTTGTAGGGATGATCGCTCGCGTAGACGCCGCGAATCATCTGCGTGAAGGGATCGGTGCCCGTCAGCGCCGGCCGGTCGACGTACGTCTGAAGGAAGGCGAAGAACAGGTAGCTGACCAGGAAGGTCACGATCATGCTCGACACCGCTGACTGGAAAAGCCTCGTCCTGAACAGCAGAAAGATCACCAGCGACCCGTAGATGAAGGGCTCGAGCGACACGTACGGGACCGCGAAGACGGGCACGACTGGCAGCGCCTGATCGATCGGAGTGCGGAGGAACAGCCGATTGGGCCCGTGGTTCAGGTAGTCGTAGCCGAGGCTCGTGACATAGTCCGCGACGCCTAACGAGACGCAAAGCACCGTGGTCCGCCACCCGGCGAAGAAGATTCCGTCTCGGAGTGATTCGCGGAGTCGTGCCGGCAGCGGGTCGCTCACCTCAACTCTGACTCTGCGCTTTATAGCCGGCTTTGAATTCGGGCGTCCGGCTTCGAGCGACAGGGTCCATCGACCCTGGCCGCGAGAGCGCCTGTCGCGCAGGCTTCGGAACCGGAGGTTGACCATATGGGAAACAGCACCGCGGCTCTCGAGGTCGAGATTCGAGAGATGAGTTCCCAACCGTACCTGGGCATGCGAGTCCGCGCCCCGCTCGGCGCCGTGGGACCTGAGGTGCAGGCTGGATTCGCCTCCCTGTACGCGAAGCTTGCCCATCTAGCGGTGGCGCCTGCCGGCCCGCCGTTCCTGGTCGCGGACGCACCGAGGGACGGCTTCCTCGACATGGAGCTTGGGGCGCCCTGCGCCACGTCCGTCCAGGCCGGAGACGGCTTCGAAGCCGCGACGCTGCCGGGCGGCAAGGTCGCCGTGACCGTCCATCGGGGCGCCTACGACGCCATCGGGAAGGTTTATGCCGAGCTCGCCAGATGGATCACCGCTGAGGGGCTGGTTACGGCCGGGCCGCCCCGTGAGGTCTATCTGTCCGGTCCTGGCCAGGAACCGGTGACCGAGTTGATCTGGCCGGTTCGCTGAACGCAACAAAGGAGCGATGAGAAAGATGGGACGCGTTGTGCACTTCGAGATCACGGCTGACGATCCGGATCGTGCGGCGGCCTTCTATCGCAAAGCCTTCGGTTGGCAGATCGCCGACTGGGGCGGGCCGTTCAAGTACTTCCTGGCGACCACCGGCTCGCAGGATAAGCCCGGAATCAACGGCGCGATCATGGATCGGCAGTCGCAGCACCAGGCCGTGATCAACAGCATCGAGGTCGAAACCTGGGAGCAGGGCGCGCGAGACGTGATCGACGCGGGCGGGAAGGTCCTGACCGAGAAGACGCCGATCCCCGGCATGGGTTACTTCGCCTACTGCCACGACACGGAAGGCAACGTCTTCGGCATCTTCGAATCCAACGAGGCCGCGCAACCGGCCGGAGCGAGGCTCGAGCCGGCTACGAAAGCGTGACGCGCGCACGTGGGGCCACAAGGCCCGAGCGTGGAGGGCTGGTCTGCTCTGGCCGAGCCAAACCTGTCGACATAGCTTGCAGCCGGAGGTGTTTGGTATGGCAACTGTCCAACAGCCGCCGATGACCGGAGGCCGCGAGCACAGCCACCGACAATTGAGCGCGATCGGCTGGGGCTTGCTCTTCATCTGGGTGGGCATGGCCGCTCTGTTCGACGTCGGCTGGGGTTACGGCCTGATCGGTGTCGGCGTGATCATTCTCGGAAGTCAGATCGCGCACATGATGGTGGGCGAGCACCAGATCGACTTTTTCAGCACGATCGTCGGCGTGATGTTTGTGTTCGGCGGCGTCTGGATTCTGTTCGGGATTCAGGTCAGCCTGGTGCCGATCCTGATCATCGTGGCCGGAGTCGCGCTGCTCCTTTCGGCCCTGACTTCCAGGCCGGCACGGTAAGGGAGGGGCAGAGATGGGACTCAGCTGGCGAGACGCGGCGGCCACCATTCTGGTTGGGGCGGCGGTGGCGGTGACGCTTGCGGTCGTGAACGCATGGGGCTGGCCCCTGGTCGCCGACGCGCGGGCCGGCGCCATCGCCGTGCTGGTCCTGGGCTTTGCCGCCAGCGTGACCGGCGGTGGACCGCAGTGGTTCATCGCTGCCCTGCGCCGCGAAGTCTCGACGCAGGGCATGTGGCTCAGCATCTTCGCGTCCGCGATGGGCCTGCTGTCGTTCGTGCTTCTGGCCGTGAACCTGTTCGCCAACAGCGTCACGCTGCTCGCCTGGACGACCGTGGCCCTGCTGGTGCTGTGGGTGGTGGCCACGATCCATCACGCAGTCGAGGCCCGACCGCACGTCTCGCTGCTCGCGAACTGACGACACGGCGAGCGCCTGCACAGCGCAGGCGCTCGAGTCCATTGGACCGGAGGAACTGATTTGGCGGTAGCTCTCAGCCACACGGGCACAGAAGCTGCGATCGGCACCGTCGAGGTGTCTGATTCACGCCGGTCGTGGATTGACAACCTCCGGGTGGCCGTGATCGCCGCGGTGATCGTGGTCCACGTCTCGGCGACCTACGCGGTCCAGATGCCCTGGTACTACGAGGAACGGTCGGCCGGCATCGCTACGCAAGCCGTTCTCAGTGCGCTGTTCGGGCCGGGTGTGTTCTACGCGATGGCGGTCCTGTTTCTGATCGCCGGGATGCTCAGCCCGCGCTCTCTCGAGAGAAAGGGGACAGGGCGATTCGTCACCGCGCGCCTCCTGCGTCTCGGACTCTCAGTCGTCGTCGGCGTCTGGGTTGTCATTCCGGTGACCGCCTTGATCGGCGCGCTTGCCGAAGGAGAGGCGAACCTGATGACCGCCGGGCCCTTCCTCCTCCATGCTGCGCTCGATCTCGATTTCGGCCCGATGTGGTTCGTCGCGGCTCTGCTGATCTTCTCCCTGGCCTACTCGGCCGTTCGACGAATCCGCCCGAGGGTTGCTCCCCGACAGGGCCCGGTCCGGTGGTGGCATCTTGTGGCGGCGGGCGCCGCGATCGCCATCGGCTCGTTCTCGATCCGCCTCGTGTGGCCGGCCTTGAGCGTGACGCCCGGCCATCTCAACCTGTGGGAATGGCCCACCATGGCCACCTTGTTCGTGCTCGGCATCCTGGCCGGCGAGCGAGGCTGGCTCGATCCGGTACCGGAATCCATGCGGCGCGTTTGCGGCTGGTCAGGCATCGTGGCCCTGGTCGCGGCGACGCTCTTCTTCGCTGCCGTCGCCATCACGGGGGACGATCGATTGTTAGGCGGTTGGCATCTCCAGGCGGTGGTCGGACCCCTGATCGAGGGGGTCCTCGCCGTCAGCGTGCCGATCTGGCTGCTGACCTGGTTTCGACGGCGCTGGACTCAGCATGGCCCGGTCCTCAGGGCCGCCGGTCGGTCGTCATACGCCGCCTACGTCTTCCACCCTCTCGTCATCGTCCTCATCGCCATTGCGTTCCGGTTGGTGCCGGTCGCTGCCGAGGTCAAGTTCGTGACCGTCGCCGGCCTCGGCGTGCTGGTCTCGTTCACCGTGGCCTGGCTGTTGACACAGATCCGGCCGTTGCGACGCGTCTTCTAGTCAGCGCCCGATCGGGCGCTCGCCTTCGCCGGCTTGATGTTCTGGTTCGACTGGAAGACGTTATCGGGGTCGTATCGGCCTTTGATCGTCGCGAGTCGCTCATACCGGTCCCCGTAAGCCGCGTGGATTCTCTCCTCGCCCTCGTCGTTGTGCAGAAAGTTGACGTAGACCGCGCCCGTGGAGTGGGGTTGCATCGCCTCGAAGTACTCGCGGCACCAGGCGATGTCGGCGTGGAACGGTCCACCTTCCGGCCAAGCAGCGTTGATGTTCATCGCGTGGAGGGCGTCACGTCCACTCGCGGCCGTCTCGTCTTCGCCTCGGCGTGCTATCGCGCCGCCCAGGTGGAAGACGATCGTGTACGAGGCACCCGACTGCTTCCGCCACGCCCGATCGACCATGACGTCGACCGCCGCATCAGTCAGTGGGGGCAGGTAGTGCGACTTCCAGTAGTAGCCCCAGTGATGGGGAACCCCGGCGTCGAACATCCCCTGATGCGAGACGTAAGGCTTTCGCTGCACCAGGTCAGCGGCCGGCGGGCCGAACGAACGTAGAGGCTCGAGCAGCTCCTCGCCCGCGTCCAGGTCGCCGCTGTAGAACGGAATGACGAGCAGGATGTCGGTCCCGCGGAGCTCGACCGGAACCCAATCGAGGTTGGGCGCCGTGCGCAGGTTCAGGTACACCGACAGCTCGTCTGGCGCATCTCCGATGAACTCGCGATAGAACGCCATCACCTCGCGTGCCTGACCGGCCTTGAACAGAAGCGGCCCCGCGAGCACCTCCGTGCCTGACTCGTGCAGCTGGAACTCGAACTGCGTGACGATCCCGAAGTTGCCTCCACCGCCTCTGACCGCCCAGAACAGATCTGGGTTCTCGTCCTCGGCGGCGCGCACCAGCGATCCGTCCGCGAGGACCATCTGCACGGACAGCAGGTTGTCGACGGTCAAGCCCCAACGCCGGCTCAGCCAGCCGAAACCGCCGCCGAGCGTCAGCCCTGCAACCCCGGTGTGTGTGACGATGCCGGCGGGCGACGCGAGACCGTGGGCCTGCGTCGCCGCGTCGAAGTCACCCCACAAGGCGCCCGGTTCGACGATCGCGACCCGCCGCCCAGGATCGACGATCACGCCACGCATCTCACTGAAGTCGATCACCAGCCCCCCGTCGCAGACCGCGCTGCCGGCGACGTTGTGGCCACCACCCCGGACGGCCACCGGCAGCCCGTGGTGCCGGGCGTAGGCCAGCGCTTCGGTTGCGTCAGCGATTTCCCGGCAACGAACGATCAGCTCTGGTCGCCGGTCGATGGCATCGTTCCAGACGCGCCGCGCTTCGTGGTAACCGGCATCGCCGGGACTGATCAGGCCTCCGGCGACCCGCAGGGTCGATCTCGACATCATCGCCTCCAGAAAGTAGGTGGAGCTTAGAGCGCTCGGTGGGGCGTGGAAAGTCTGAAAAACAAACCGTCCACCTTGAGGGGGCTTTAGGCCCGCGCCTCGGAGTAAAGTGAGGGGCCTCATGATGCAGCGCCTCCGTTTCCGGAACCTCGGCCACATGGGCGAGCGGATCGAGAAGGACGCCGACGGCCGCCTGTACGACCGAACCGCGCGCGATGCCATGAAGCAGTTCGGAACGGTTGATATCAAGCCGCTCGAAGCCGCCGCCGCGCTCCGGCTTGCAGCCGCCCGCATGCACACCGGGATGGAGCGCTGGACGGAGGGCCACGGACTATCGGAGAGCCGGCTCCGGGTGTTGATGGCGCTCTACTACGCCCCGGACCGCCGGCGTGCCCTGCGTGATCTCGCCGAGGCCTTGAGCGTCGTTCCGCGAACGATCACGGGCGTCGTCGACGTCCTCGAGCGTGACGGGCTCATCCGGCGGCGCCCGGACGCGAACGATCGCCGTTCGATTCATGCCGTGCTGACCGAGCGCGGCGTCGCTCTGGTCGAGTCGATGCGGCAAGACGCGATCGCGCGCCAGCGGGCGCTTTTCGCCGGGTTCACCAGGGCGCAGCTGGTCGAGCTCAGGCACCTGTGCCTGCTCATGGTCCGCCAGCTAGCGAAGACGGAATTGTGATGGGCACGGTCACGATCGCCGCGACCTACGGGGCGGGCGGCAGCGTCATCGCGCCGGCCGTTGCCGAGCGCCTCGGCCTGCCGTTCATCGAACGCGCGATTCCGGTGGCGGTGGCCGAGAAGATCCACGCGTCATTGGGAGACACGCTCGCGGACGACGTCGAGCAGACCTCGCGCGCCGGCCGCGTCCTGGAGCGGATTCTCGTCTCCAGCGGCCTGTTCGTCGGTGTTCCGCCCGCGCCGGAAGAGCTCGGCGTGGCGCCCGAAATCGAGAAGACGGAGGCGATCCTGCGCCGGCTCGCCGGCACGACCGGCGGCGTGATCCTGGGGAGGGCGGGCGTGTTTGCGCTCAAGGGACACCCTGGTGTGCTGCACGTCCGGCTCGACGGCGACGTCGAAGCCCGCCGCCGCGCCGCCGCCGCTCGGCGCGGGATCGACTACGCCACCGCGTCGCGCGAGCAGCAGCAGACCGACCGCGCGCGGCTTGCCTACATCGAGCACTTCTACCCGCGGGCGGGCGCGTGGAATGACTCCCGCAACTATCACGTTGTTCTCGACAGCACGGCGCTGTCCCTCGACGCCTGCGTCGAGATCGTCGTCCGGGCCGCACGGGACGTGTTTGCCCGATCCGCCGCCACGCAGGAGAAGACCTAGGTGTCTGCAGGCCAGCCACGACCGCAATCAGGGACCGCACCGTCTGCCGACGGAGCACCTGCGGCGCAGTCGCTGATGCTCCTTCCGCCCAGGCGGAAGCTCGCCATCCTGGGCGCGATCATGCTCACGATGTTTCTCGCCTCGCTCGACCAGACCGTGGTCGGCACCGCGCTGCCCAGGATCATCACGGAGCTCAACGGCGCGAACCTCTACGCGTGGGTGGTCAGCGCTTACCTGCTGACCTCGACGGTCACCGTGCCGATCTACGGCAAGTTCTCCGACGTGTTCGGCCGCAAGGCGATGCTGATCATCGGCGTCTGCCTCTTCCTGCTGGGCTCGTGGCTGTCCGGCGCCTCGCAGAACATGAACGAGCTGGTGGTGTTCCGGGCCATTCAGGGTCTGGGTGCGGGCGCCCTCTTCCCGATCGTGATCGCGACCATCGCCGACCTCTACAGCCCTCGCGAGCGCGGCCGCTTCCAGGGTTTGTTTGGAGCCGTCTTCGGACTCAGCTTCATCGTCGGACCTTTCATCGGCGGCTGGATCACCGATCACGTCAGCTGGCATTGGGTCTTTTACGTCAACGTGCCGTTCGGCATCGCGTCGCTGATCGTGCTGAGCACCGTGCTGCCCGGAATCGCGCGACGCACGGCTTCGGCGCGTGACCTCGACTACTTCGGCATCGTGGTCTTCACGGCCGGCGTGGTGCCGCTGATGCTCGGCCTGAGCAACAAGGGGTTCGTCAACAGCCAGGGGCAGCTCCCGAACTGGACGGACCTGAACGTCGGAGGCTTGATCGTCCTCGGCGTCGTGATCCTGGTGGCTTTCATCTTCGTCGAGATCCGCGCCAAGGAGCCGATCATCCCGCTCGACCTCTTCAAGCTGCGCGAATACTCGGTGAGCATGGTCGCGGTCTTCGTGTTCGGCGTCGCGATGTTCGCGGCCGTGCTCTTCATGCCGCGCTTCTACCAGACCGTGCGTGGAATCAGCGCGACCGCTTCGGGCTATTACATCTGGCCCCTCCTGGTGGGGCTGATGGGCGGCAGCATCGGCAGCGGTCTTCTGATCAGCAGGATCGGCCGCTACAAGTGGCTGATGGTCGCGGGCGCGGCTGCGATGACGGTCGGCGGCTGGCTGCTGACCCGCCTGACCGCGGACATCTCCGACTGGGAGCTGTGGGGCTTCATGCTCGTCCTCGGCCTGGGGATCGGCCCGTCGATGGCCGGGTTCACGGTCGTCGTCCAGAACTCGGTGCCGATGCTTCGCATCGGCGTGGCCACGAGCACGCTGACCTTCCTCCGGCAGATTGGTGCTTCAGTCGGCCTCGCCGTCGCGGGCACAGTGTTCTCGACCCAGTTCGCGACGCGACTGCCCGACTCGCTTTCGGCTCAGGGCGTTCCGCAGCAGGCCATCCCGCAGCTGGTGAAGCTGTCGGAGCTGCTGCAGAGCGTCGGCAATGGGCGAGCCGTCCTCGAGAGCGTCTTCCCTGGACCGGCCAAGGCTTTGATCCCGAAGATCATCACCGGCGCCAACGACGCGCTCTCGTTGGCGATCGGGGACCTGTTCTGGATCACTGTGATCGCCGGAGCTCTCGGTCTGGTGTGCACGCTGATGCTCAGGGACCGGCCTCTTCGGTCGGCGAGCGAGATGCGCGCACAGGTCGCCGGCGAGCTGGCGGAGCCGGTTCCGACCGCGCCTTAAGCGCTCCCGGTAAACGGCGCGTCTTTCAGAAGACCCGCCGCTCAACCTCTGCGGCGTCGGCCGCAGAGCCGGGCGCGCCCTTGTGGCGCGTTTTTTGGCTAATCCCGCGATTTGATCTCCGGCGCGCCCTATGCTCCCCCAGGCGTTGCGTGACCTGCAACGCCGAATCCAGGGGAAGGGTCGTACCGGGAGTCAAGACATCGACGAAGGGTTTGTGGCCGCCGAAGCGCGCGCGCCAGTGAAACCGATGGAGGCAGCCGCGCCGCCGACGCAGCCGGTCGCCCGCCTGGCCTGGAGGGCTGCTGTCCGGCCAAAAGCCCTGGCGGGACGTCCGCTCGGGCCAGTGGTGGCGGCCATCGTCGTGATCGGCCTGGCAGTCCTCCTCTACCGATTCCAGCGCGACGCCGGTTTCGCCGTCCTGGCCGCTCTCGGTGGCGCCACCGGCTGGCTCCTGGCGGCCAGGTCGGCACGGCTGGTCGCCGTGGCCGAGATCGCGGCCGTGGCGGGATGCCTCTGGTTTCGGTTGCTGCCATGGCCGGCCGCGCTCGTCGAGGTCGGCGTCTTGACCTCCGCGATCGCTCTGGCTCACCTCGCTGCGGAAAGGGAGGCGGTCGTAGGCCGCAGTGCGGCCAAGGACCGGCGTATCGAGGGCCTGACTCTGCTGCTGGAGACGGTCGAATCGCTTGCCGCGGCGCCAGATGTGGAGCAGATCCTGAACGTCGCGGTGCTCGCATCGGCTCGGGGAATATCAAGAAGTGGCCATGGTCGGGCGGCCCATGCAGCCTTCCACTCGGTGGTCGGTGAGCAGCTCAACATTTCGGTGGTCGCCGACGCGCCTGTTGAACGCGAGATAGCGGTCGGTTTCGAATATCCAATCGAGCGCAATCAAGCCGCGCGCGGGGCGATTCGGATCGGACGGTCGGCGTTCGTTCGGCCAGACCACATGACCGGCCCGCTGCGTGAATTGGCGGACAGGTTGGGATGGCAGGTGCTCATCATGGCGCCGGTCTACACCCGCGGCTCCCTGCAGGGACTGCTCGCCGCAACGGCCCGCGACGGGCCGGCGGTCGACACGCTTCAGCAATACATGCTCGGCACCCTTGCGCGTCTGACGAGCCAGAGACTCGAGTCGACGGCCAGGATGGATCAGTACGTACAGGCGGCCGAGAAAGCCAAGGCTGAGAAGGGTGTGCCGATGTTGCTGCCCGCGATCGTCGACGAGTTGCGCGATGCCGTCAAACCGATCAAGAACCAGATTCTCGACCTCCGAGCCTCGAGAAACCGTGGTGGCGAGGACGTTGCGCGCACATTCGGAAAGCTCGACGATCTGATCTCGGCCCTGGCGTCGCGAACCGCGATCGATCCGACCACGGGGGTGCTGAGCCGGGAATTGGGGCTCGCAGCTCTGGAGCGCGATGTGATGCGGGCGCGTAGGACTAACGCTGCCGGCCACTGCGTCGCCGTGTTGAGCGTGGCCACGTCCGGGGCTCCCAACGCCGCCGAGCTCATTCGGTTGGTGGCCGATCGCCTGCGGGACGGGCTGCGGCGAGAGGACTTGATCTTCAGGTACGCAGAGGACGAGTTTGTCTGCTCGTTTGCCGACATGGACAGCGCTCAGGCTTTGCCCATCCTGAGCCGAATTCAGACCGAGCTGGGCGCACAGATCGGCTATACGCCGTTCACGATCGGGCTGAAGTCGGTGGGCCTGGAGTCATTGGGCCTGGAACAGACCGCCGGCTAGCAGGCGGTGATCGCGGCTGAGCGCCGCGACCACCGCTCGAAATCCCTTCTAATCGACGTAGACGTCGATCGTCTTGTGCTGGGTGTCGTCCTCGACGTGCACGAGCTCGCCGACGACGCCTTCCTCGATCATCTTGTCGATGGCGTCGTAGTCGAGATTCATGTTCTTGACGTCGGGCGAGAACGACTGCGCCATCTTCAGCCCGAACTTGACCAATCCGATCGGCATCCTGATGTTGACCGTCGGGTTGCCTTCCTTCAGGTTGTCGACGACCTTCACCCGCAGGTACTTGACCTTGGGCTTGGCCTCCATCTGAACCGACATAGTCATATCACCTCCTCAATCAAAGGTTGCCGCGCAGCAGGGCAGAAGACCAGAGCCGCTGGACCTTTCGCCGGCGTGCCAGACGCCCGAGTCGCCTGCGGCGGCGTCGGGGAGCCTTGCTCAGGTCGCACCGACCCGGTCTCGCGATGCGAGAAAACGAAAATCGCAGCGGTCGTCTCCTGCGGCGATCGTTTGGGTCCTCTCGAGCCGCTCGCCGCGGGCCCGGGCCATGAGCAAGTCCTGCTTGCACAGGACGTCCTGGCAGAACTTTCGCTCGCCGCGGCTCGCCATGAA
>DASSLL010000029.1:0-16027 GCA_035689485.1 Candidatus Dormiibacterota bacterium
ACTTCGTCACCGACGGCGTCGAGTCAGCGCTCCGTCAGGCGCGCGACGCGGCCAGGGGGAAGGACGTGCAGATCGCGGGCGGCGCCTCGACCGTGCAGCAGGTGATTCGAGCCGGCCGGCTCGACGAGCTCCATCTCCACACCGTCCCCATCGTTCTGGGCGGCGGCGAGCGCCTTCTGGAGAACGTCGGCGACCCGAAGATGGCGCCTGTTAGCGTCATCGCCTCGCCCACGGTCACCCACATCGCCTATCGGTTCGAGCGCTGAACCGAAGGCGCGGTTGGTCTAGCTCAGGATGCCGTGCGCGCGGTTCCACCGCTGCGCCCCCTGGTACGCGTCGACCATCCCCCATATCCAGACGCCTACCAGCAGTGGGATGCCGATCAGCAGCCAGGAGCTCGCCCAGCCGACGATGTAGAGAATCAGGATCACGATGCCGGTCGTGGTGTCCCCGTTGATCATCGAGCCGACACCAGGGATGAAGAACGAGACGATCAGGCTCACCGCCGGGTTCTTGGGCGCGATCGCCACCGTGCCCGGAGGCGGCGCCACGACGTAGCCGCCGCCGGCCGGCGCCAGGGCTGTGTTCGGGACCCATCGCGTGCCGTCCCACCGCCATTTGCCGTCATCCGAAACCTGCCCGACGTTCTGCATCTGCACGGCATCTTAGGCCGAGCAAGGAGGCTGTGACGCGGCCTTTTAGTGGTTCCCCGAGCCGAACAGCGCCACCAGGAATCCGCCTATGAAAAGCAGCCACACGAGGCCACCCACGATCACCGCGACCAGGTGCGCGTAACCGATGACGAGGGCCGCCATCGCCAGGCCGGCGCCCGACTCGCCCGACCTCCGGATCTGACCGCGGGCGATGTGGCCCGTCACGACGCCGACCAGGGCGCCGGCGACCGGGAACAAGACCCAGGAGAGGATGGAGGCGATGAGGGCGATGATCGCCAGCTGGTTGGTCGGTCTCGTGTACTCGACGGGCAGCACGGGCGCCTGGGCAGGATTCGGAAGGGCGGCGCCGCTCGGCATCCACTGCCGGCCGTCCCACCGCCATTTGCCGTCCGCCGACAGCTGGCCGGGGTTCTGCATCGCAGGCGCATCTTAGGCTCCCAGGTCGAGCTCTGATCCCGTTTTGAGAAGTCGGCCGAAGTGCTGGCGCGCGTAGCCCATGAAGTCGAAGTCGAGGTCCGAGATCCCGCTCTGCAGCACGCCCCACATCGCCTCCCGGAAGTCGGACATGAAGCGCATCATCCGCACGGTCGCGAGGTCGGCGTCGCGGGCGGAGCCGAAATAGGCCTCCAGCAACCGCCGGTCGTCCTCGACCGAGAACTCGTGGTTGACCGAGAAGTTGGCGAGGTCGAAGAAGCGGTCACCCATCCCGGCGTACTCCCAGTCGACGATCCGGACCTGCCCGTCGTCCAGGAAGTTGGCGTTGAGAAGGTCGTTGTGGCACGGCGCCAGCGGGCGCTCGCCGAGAGCGGCCGCGATCCGAGCGGCCGTCTCCCGCGCCTCGCCGAACTCGGCGGGTATCTCGACGCCGTGGGTCTCCGCCTTGGCCCTGTAGTCGTCGACCACTGCGAAGGAGTCGAACCGGCCCGGGATGGGGTCCGAGTCGTGGAACCGGCGCAGGGCGGCGGCGACGCGCGACAGGGTCTCGGGCCGGCGCATGTCCTCGATGGAGATGGAGCGCCCGTCGATGAACCGGCACACGAGCCATCCCTCTTCCGGTATGAAGACGACGACCTCCGGGCCGACCCCGACGTCGAACGCCCGCTCCCCCGCCTCGTACTCGACCTCGCGGTCGATGCCGAGCAGCGAAGTCCGCGCCCCGCCCATGCGCAGCACGAAGGACTCGCCGTCGACGTCCACCTTGAAGTTGCGGTTGGTGATCCCGCCGCCCAGCTCGGCGATCTGCGCCGGCCGGCCCGGCCACAGCCGCTCGACCGCCTCCTGGGGCCCAGTCATTGAAGCCGGATTCTGCTTGAATGGCCCGGTGAGCGCCACCCGCACCACAGGTTCCGAGCTGGCTGAACTGCGCGCGAAGTACGTCCCGCGCGGCATCACCAGCTCCCACCCTATCGCCGCCGACAGGGCCAGAGGGTCGGAGCTCTGGGACGTCGACGGCAAGCGCTACGTCGACTTTGCGGGAGGCATCGGCGTCATGAACGTCGGCCACGCCCACCCGAAGGTCATGGAGGCGACGAGGCGGCAGCTGGAGCGGGCCACCCATACGTCTTTCCAGGTGGTGCAGTACGAGAGCTACCTCCGCCTCGCCGAGCGCCTGTGCGAGATCACCCCGATCACCGGCGACAAGAAAGCCATCTTCTTCTCCACCGGCGCCGAGGCGATCGAGAACGCGGTCAAGATCGCCCGGGCCGCCACCGGCCGGCCCGGAGTCATCAGCTTCCGGGGGTCCTTCCACGGCCGCACCCTTCTCGCCCTCAGCCTCACGGGCAGCGTCCAGCCGTACAAGCAGGACTTCGGTCCCTACGCGGCCGAGGTCTACCAGACGCCGTTTCCGTACGAGTACCGAGGCTGGAACACCGAGGCGGCGCTGGCCGACCTGAGCAACCTCCTCGAGTCCGAGGTCGGGCCCAAGCGGGTGGCCGCCATCCTCATCGAGCCCGAGCTCGGCGAGGGCGGCTTCGTGCCCGCACCGCTCGATTTCATGCGTCGCCTGCGCGCGCTCTGCGACAGGCATGGCATCCTGCTCATCGCCGATGAGATCCAGACCGGCTTCGGCCGCACCGGCAAGCTGTTTGCGGTCGAGCATTCCGGCGTCGAGCCGGACCTGATGACGGTCGCGAAATCGCTGGCCGCCGGGTTCCCGCTCTCCGGCGTCGTGGGCAAGGCGGCGATCATGGACGCGCCCGAGCCCGGCGGCCTGGGCGGCACCTACGGCGGCAACCCGGTCGCCTGCGCCGCCGCGCTGGCGGTGCTCGACGTCATGCAGGACGAGAAGCTGCCGCAGCGGGCGGCGCGCATCGGCTCGGTCGTCGAAGAGCGCATGCGGACCTGGGCGGCCGACAACGAGATGGTGGGCGACGTGCGCGGCCTCGGCGCGATGATGGGCATGGAGCTCGTGCGCGACCGCAAGACGAAGGAGCCCGCGGACAAAGAGACCGCGAAGGTCCTGGCCGCCGCACGAGAGAAGGGCCTCATCGTGCTGCGCTGTGGCGTCCACCACAACGTGATCCGCACATTGATGCCGCTGACGATTCCAGACGACCAGCTGGAGGAAGGGCTGGACATTCTCGGCGCCTCGCTCGGCGCCTAGACACCCGGGAGGGCGACATGAGCACGACTCTTCGCAAGCGCGAGATGTTCATCGGCGGTGAGTGGACCGACGGCGCGGGCGGTGACGTGCAGGAGATCGTGAACCCCGCCACAGGCAAGGTCATCGCGCAGGTGCCCAAGGGAACTGCAGAGGACGTCGACCGGGCTGTCGCGGCGGCGCGCAAAGCTTTCGACGAGGTCTGGTTCGACACCACTCCGCGCATGCGCAGCGAGGCGATGCTCAAGCTCGCGGACGCGATCGAGGCGCACGGCGACGAGCTCGCGCGGATCGAGTCCGAAAACGTCGGCAAGCCCCTGGCCACCACGAAGTCCGAGGAGATCCCGCCGATCGTCGACACCTTCCGTTTCTTCGCGGGAGCCGCGCGCACGTTGGAAGGGCGCGCGACAGGCGAATACATGCCCGGCTACACGAGCATGCTCCGGCGCGAGCCGATCGGCGTCGTCGGGTCGATCGCGCCCTGGAACTACCCGCTGATGATGGCCGCGTGGAAGATCGGCCCGGCGCTTGCCGCCGGCAACACCGTCGTCCTGAAGCCGGCGGAGTGGACGCCGCTGACGGCCCTGAGGCTCGCCGAGCTCGCCGCCGACATCCTCCCGCCAGGCGTGCTCAACGTGATCACGGGCGACGGCGAACCGGTCGGAGCCGGAATCGTCCGCCATCCCGGCGTGGGGATGGTCTCGCTCACCGGCGACGTGGCCACCGGGAAGGAGGTCGCGCAGGCGGCGTCCCAGACGCTGAAGCGCGTTCACCTCGAACTCGGAGGCAACGCGCCCGTGATCGTCTTCGACGACGCGGATATGGAGAAGGTCGTGGAGTGGATCAAGATCGGCGGCTTCTTCAACGCCGGTCAAGACTGCACCGCCGCCACACGTGTCCTCGCCGGCGCCGGCGTGCACGAGAAGCTGCTCGGCGACCTCGTGCCCGCGATCAAGTCGCTGAAGGTCGGCGACCCGCTGGCCGACGACACCGAGATGGGCCCGCTGGTGTCCGAGGAGCAGCTGACGCGTGTCTCCGGATTTGTCGACAGGGCGAAGAAGGAAGGCGCCGAGGTGCTCGCCGGAGGCCACCGGATCAAGAAGCCGGGCTCGTGGTACGAGCCGACCGTCGTGATGACGCACAACGGCGACGCCGAGATCGTGAACAAGGAGATTTTCGGCCCGGTCGTCACCGTGCAGCGGTTCACCGACGAAGAGCAGGCTCTCAAATGGGCGAACGGCGTCGACTACGGGCTGTCGGCCTCGGTGTGGACGCGCGACGTCGGCCGCGCGCTCCGCATGGCCCGTAGGCTGCAGTTCGGCACCGTGTGGATCAACACCCACATCCCGCTCGTCAACGAGATGCCGCACGGCGGCTACAAGCAGAGCGGCTACGGCAAGGACATGTCGGTCTATTCGCTCGAGGAGTACACGCAGCTCAAGCACGTGATGGCGTCGCTGGACTGATCCCCTCATGCCGGCGGCGCTGAAGCTCATAGGCGTCCGTAAGAGCTATGGACAGGTCGTGGCCGTCGGCGGCGTCGACCTCGAGGTCGGCGAGGGCGAGTTCTTCACGCTGCTCGGGCCTTCGGGTTCGGGCAAGACCACGCTGCTGCGACTGATCGCCGGCTTCGAGCGCCCGGACGCCGGCCGGATCGAGCTCGGCGGCCGGGACGTCACGTCGACGCCGCCATACCTGCGCGACACGAACACGGTCTTCCAGGACTACGCGCTCTTCCCGCACATGACCGTGGCCGAGAACATCGGCTACGGCTTGAAGGTCAAGGGCGTGTCGACGGCAGCGCGCCGGCAGCGCGTCGAACGGGCGCTCGACATGGTGAGGCTCACCGGCCTCGGGCACCGCAAGCCCAACCAGCTCTCGGGCGGCCAGCGGCAGCGGGTCGCGCTCGCGCGTGCCGTGGTCAACGAGCCGGAGGTGCTGCTCCTCGACGAGCCGCTCGGCGCCCTGGACCTGAAGCTCCGCCAGGAGATGCAGATCGAGCTCAAGCAGATCCAGCAGGAGGTCGGCATCACGTTCGTCTACGTGACCCACGACCAGGAGGAGGCGCTGACCATGAGCGACCGCCTGGCGGTGATGTCGAGCGGCCAGATCGAGCAGATCGGCACCCCGGTCGAGGTGTACGAGCGGCCGGCCACCGAGTTCGTGGCGGGCTTCATCGGCATCTCCAACGTGCTCAGCCGCGACGGCGTGCGGTTCGTGATCCGGCCGGAGAAGATCCGGATGCTCGCCGAAGGCGAGGCGGCCGAAGCGGGCATGACCGTCGAGCCCGGAACGGTGGAGGACGTCGTCTACGTGGGCATGACGACGCGCTACATCGTCCATCTCGATCGCGGCGAACAGCTGGTGGCGATTCGTCAAAATATGGACGCCCTGGGAGACGCCAAGAAGTTCGTCGGCCATCCGGTCAGGCTGGCCTGGACACAGGAGCACACCTTCGTTCTCGACCACGGGAGGTAAAGGAAGAGATGAAAGTTCGAGCCCTGGCGGCGGTGGCGCTGCTGATGGTCGCGGCGTGCGGCTCCAGCCCGGCTCCGTCCAGCAATACGCAGAAGCAGCCGCCGACGGCCAACATGGCCCCGCAGACCTCGATCGGAGCCGGCGAGGGCGCGCTCAACCTCATCGACTGGGGTGGCTACGTGCAGGCGCAGTGGCAGACACCGTTCGAGCAGACGACAGGCTGCAAGATCAACTACAAGGACGCCGGTTCGTCGGACGAGATGGTCAGCCTCATGCAGAACGGCGGGGGCGGCCAGTGGGACATGGTGTCCGCCTCCGGCGACGCCGACCTCCGCCTCATCTACAACGGCAGCGTCAAGCCGATGAACCCCGACCTCATCCCAGACTGGAAGAACTTCCAGGAGCAGTTCAAGAGCCCTCCCTTCAACACCATCAACGGCATCCACTACGGGATCTCGTTGCAGTGGGGCCCGAACACGCTCATCTTCAACACCAAGAAGTTCGTCAACCCGCCGACGAGCTGGGGCGCGATCTACGACCCGCAGTACAGCGGCCTGATCACCATCCCGGATAACGCGATCCAGATCGCCGATGCGGCTCTCTACCTGAGCAAGAAGGATCCCAGCCTCAAGATCACCGACCCCTATGAGCTGACCAAGCCGCAGTTCGACGCCACGGTGGCGCTGCTCAAGCAGCAGCGGCCGCTGATCAAGCTGTACTGGCCCGACATCTCGCATTTCGAGACCGCGTTCTCCAGCGGTGACGTGGCCATCGGCGCCGGCTGGCCGATCATGACCACCGACCTGAAGGCGGCCAGCCAGCCCGTCAACGAGACCATCCCGCAGGAGGGGGCCACGGGCTGGGCGGACACGTGGATGCTCGCCACCAAAGCGCCGCACCCCAACTGCGCCTACCTGTGGACCAAGTGGGTGAGCACCCCGCAGGTGCAGGCCGAGCAGGCGCTCGGTTACGGCGAGACGCCGGTCAACACCCAGGCCTGCGCGGTCATGGAGTCGCTCAAGCCGGGGTCGTGCGCCGCGTTCCACGCCAACGCGCCGGGCTCCTACTTCACCTCGATGAAGTTCTGGAAGACCCCCATCTCGACCTGTGACGACGGCTCGAACAACTGCATCCCCTACGAGCAGTGGCAGGCGGCCTGGACGACGATCAAGGGCTGATCCCGGTTGACCGTTGACGTAGCTCGACGGCCCCGGCCCAAAGCGGGCGGGGCCGTCTTCCTGGCCTCGCTTTTCTGGCGCTGGCCGGGGCTGCGCACGGCGGTCCTGCTGGTGCCGCCGCTGGCGTGGTTCGTGGTCGTCTATCTCGCCTCGCTCGTGCTCCTCCTCGTCACCGCCTTCTGGACGATCGACCCGTTCACGACCGAGCTCGTGCAGTCGTGGAACCTGGACAACTTCCTCCAGATCCTGCAGGAGCCCACATACCTGCGGATCATCGGCCGCACCGTCCTCATGGCCGCGCTCGTCACCGTCACCGACGCCGCGATCGCCTTCCCTTTCGCCTACTTCATGGCCCGCGTCGCCTCGCGCCGCACGCAAACCTTGCTCTTCGCGGCGGTGCTGCTGCCGCTGTGGGCCAGCTACCTCGCGCGCGTCTACAGCTGGATCCTCATCCTCAACCACGGCGGCGTCCTGAACTGGGGCCTCACCTCGGTCGGGCTGCCCGCGGCGAACCTCGCCTACACCGACGTCGCCGTCTGGATCGTCTTCTGCTACATCTGGCTGCCGTTCATGATCATCCCCACCTATTCCGCCCTCGAGCGCGTACCCGACTCGCTGCTCGAGGCCGCGTCCGACCTCGGCGCACGCGGCTGGCGCGTCATGCGCGACGTCGTCCTGCCGCTGGCGCTTCCCGGCATCGTCGCGGGGTCGATCTTCACCTTCTCACTGACGCTCGGCGACTACATCACGCCGGTGCTGATCGGGGGAGGCACGAGCTTCATCGGCAACGTCGTCTACAGCAACATCGGCATCGCCAACAACGTGCCGTTCGCCGCGGCGCTCGCGATGGTGCCGATCGTGATCATGGCCGCGTACCTGCTCATCGCCAGGCGCCTGGGCGCGTTCGAGGCGTTGTGAATCGATGACCGGAATCTGGACTCGCGCCGCGCTTCGTGTCTGGGCCGCGCTTGTGCTGCTCTTTCTCTTCATCCCGATGGTGGTGATCTTCCTGTACGCCTTCAACTCGTCGAAGATCGAGGCGTGGCCCATCGCCGGCCTGTCACTGCGCTGGATCACCGCGGCGCTGAACGATTCGGAAATCCTGTCGGCGATCCGGCTGTCGGTGGAGGTGGGCCTGATCACGACCGCGCTCGCCCTGGTCCTCGGCTCGCTGGCCGCGTTCGCCATTCACCGGGCGACGTTTTTCGGGCGTGACGCCGTCAACTTCCTGCTCGTCCTGCCGCTGGCGCTGCCCGGCATCATCACCGGGGTCGCCTTGCACGCATTCTTCGAGTTCGGCGGAATCCTGCTGTCGGTGGCGACGATCGTGGTCGGCCACACGACGTTCTGCATCGTCGTCGTCTACAACAACGTGCTCGCGCGCCTTCGGCGCACGCAAGGCTCGCTCTTCGAGGCCGCGATGGACCTCGGCGCCAACGGCTTCCAGACGTTCCGCGACGTCACGCTGCCGCTGCTCTCGACCGCGATCATCGCCGGCGCCATGCTGGCCTTCGCCCTTTCGTTCGACGAGATCATCGTCACCACGTTCACCGCGGGCGCCCAGAACACGCTGCCCATCTGGATCTTCGCCCAGATCCGCAACGGCCAGCGCCTGCCGGAGGTGAACGTCGTCGTTTCGCTGGTGATCCTCGTCACCATCGTTCCCGTGCTCATCGCGGCGCGTCTCACCGGCGGCGGAGGAACGACCCGATCCACGGCCAGGTGAACATGCGGCGGCTCATCGCGGTGGCGGTCGTGCTCGTCGCCGCCTGCTCGGGTGCGGCGCAGACCCCGTCCGGCCCACCCAACGCGACGCTCGACGCCCAGACGTCGATCGGCCCAGGTGAGGGCATCCTCGACCTGATCACGTGGGAGGGCTACACCGAGGACGCCTGGGTCAACGCGTTCACCAAGACGACCGGCTGCCTGGTGCGGCCGCATTACGCCGCCTCGTCGGCGGAGATGGTGCAGCTGATGAGCGACGGCGGCGGCGGCGTATGGGACCTCGTGTCGCCGCCCGGCGACGTGAGCCTCGAGCTCGTCTACAGCGGCGAGGTCCGGCCGATCAACACCGCGCTCATCCCCTCCTGGACTGACTTCCCGGCGTTCTTCCAGAACGCTCCCTACAACACCGTCGGCTCCGTGCACTACGGCATCTCGCTGCAGTGGAGCCCGAACACGTTGCTCTACAACACGAAGAAGGTGACGCCTGCGCCGACCAGCTGGAGCGTGCTGTACGACGCGAGCCACAAGGGCCAGGTGACGGTGCCCGACAACCCGATGCAGATCGCGGACGCCGCCCTGTACCAGGGCGCCAGGGACCCGTTCGAGCTCAGCCGCAAACAGTTCACCGCGGCGGTGGCGCTGCTGACTCAGCAGCACGAGCTGGTCAAGCGCTACTGGCCGATCGCGCAGGACGAGATATCGCTGTTCCAGGACGGCTCGGTCGTCGTCGGGTCGGGCGGGCCATACCAGGCGCAGCAGCTGCAGTCGGTCGGCATCCCGATCGCGGAGACGGTGCCCACAGAGGGGGCGACGGCCTGGGGCGATTCGTGGATGCTGGCCGCCAAAGCGCCGCATCCGAACTGCGCGTATAGGTGGATCGAATACACGTCCGAGGCGCAGGTGCAGGCGCAGCAGGCGCTCTACTTCGGCGAGACGCCGGTCAACCCCAAGGCCTGCGCCGCGATGAACGCCCTGCAGGGCGGGTCGTGCGCGAAATATCACGCGGACGCGACGCCGGCCTACATGACCTCTATCAGCTTCTGGAAGACGCCGCTCGCCGCCTGCGGCGCCGCGACGTGCGTGCCTTATCGCGACTGGGTTGTGGCCTGGAACGCGCTAAAGAATCAGTGACAGCACCCACAGCGCCAGGCCGACCGCGATCAGGTTGATCTTGCGGTAGCGCCAGCCGACCGCCGCCGCGACGAAGGCGAGGAACGCCAGCAGCAGGAGGATGGTCCCGACTCCGAACGAGGACAGCCGCGGGATGAGGATGGACAGCGACCACAGCGCCAGACCGATGGAGATCATCTCGGTCTTGCGCCACTTGAAACCGATGGCTGCCAGGACGAACGCGATGAGGGCGAGGACATACAGGACCACGGTCAGGGTCAAGCTCATGGGCCGGTATTCTGCCCTACCCGGCCTCGATTTGAGCCCCGGGACGGTCGCCGAGAGTGCCTTCCGGCACGAGCCAGGTGAAAACCTCGACCGCGAGCCATCGCGCCTTGACCATGGCGTCCTGCGCGAGGAGACGGCGGGTCTCCTCGACCGAGGTCCGGAAGACGTGGAGGCCCCTCAGAGTCTCGTCGGGCTGGCCCGTGAACGGGCCGGAGATCAATGCGTGGCCCTCGGCACGCATCCTCGCGTTGAAGGCGAGGTGCTCCCGCTGCAGGGCGTCGATCTCCGCCTGTGTCAGCTTCGGCGCGTCGGGCGGCCGCCTCAGGAGCACGACCGTGTACACGTCCAGCTTCACCCCGCCACACTAGCGCCGTGCTGAACCTCACCGGGCACGCGCTCACCCCGGGCGCCCAGCGCAGCTGGTGGCTGCGGGAGGCCCTGGCCCCAGAAACTCCCTCTCCGACTCGCGGAGAGGGACGGGGTGAGGGGTTGACGAAGGACATGACGGCGGACGTGGTCATCGTCGGCGGCGGCTTCACCGGCCTGTGGACGGCCTTCTTCCTCAAGGAACGGGCGCCGGACCTCGGCGTGGTGGTGCTCGAGCAGGACATCTGCGGCGGCGGCCCGAGCGGGCGCAACGGGGGCTTTGCGAGCGGTTGGTGGGACGAGCTGCACGGCCTGGTCACGCTTTACGGACGCGAGCCCGCGCTGCGGGCGTGCCGCGCGATCTCTTCGAGCATCGACGCGATAGGCGCGTTCTGCGAGCGGTTCGGCATCGATGCGTGGTACCGGCGGTCCGGCTACATGTACGCGATCACAGCGACCGCGCACGAGCGCCTGTGCCGCGAGATGGTCGAGCTCGCGAGCGACGTGGGCGCGGCCGAAGAGCTGCGCGAACTGACCGCGGACGAAGTCAGGGCGCGCTGCGCCTCGCCGGCATTCCGCGGCGGCGCGTTCATGCGCGACGGCGCGCAGGTCCAGCCGGCGCGCCTCGTGCGCGGCCTGCGCCGCGTGGCGCTCGAGCGCGGTGTGAGGATCTACGAAGGCACGACGGTCACGCGCCTCGAGGGCACGAGCGCAGTCACAGCCCGCGGCACCGTCCGCGCCAAGCACGCCGTGCTCGCGGTGAACGCCTGGGGGGTCGGCTGGCCGCAGGTCAACCGCCACCTGGTGGCGTGGAGCAGCTACATCGTCCTCACCGCGCCGGCGCCCGAGAAGCTGAAGGCGATCGGCTGGACGGGCGGTGAGCTGATCAGCGACTTCCGCACGTCGCTGCGCTACTTTCGGACGACGCCCGACGGCCGGGTCGCTTTCGGCGGCGGAGGCGGCCGCGCGCGGCGCGCCGTCGACGACATGTTCACGCACGACGCCCGCGCGGTCCAGGAGACCGCCGAGGGTTTCCGATTGATGTTTCCCAGCTTCGCCGACGTGCCGATCGAGGATGCGTGGGGAGGCCCGATCGACGTGTCGCCGACGCACCTGCCGACGTTCGGACAGGTCGGTGATTCGAACGTCTATTACGCCGCCGGATACACGGGCAACGGCGTCGCGCCGACGCACCTGGCGGGCCAGGTGCTGGCCGACCTGATCACCGGCGCGGACACCGACAACGTCCGGTTGCCGATGGTGAACGCCAGGCCGCCGTCGTTTCCACCTGAGCCGTTGCGGTCGTTCGGCGCCGCCGTGGTGCGCCGGGCGATGATCGCCAAGGAGACGGCCGAAGAGCGCGGCCGCAAGCCGGGCTTCATCGTCAGCCAGCTGGCGCGCACGCCGCGCCGCATGGGCTACCTGCTTGGCTCCGACTGAGGCGGTGCTACCCCAGGAATCAGGTATTCCTCAGCCCAGATTTCAGGTACTTCCCACCTAACCTGGACCGACCTCGCCACCTAGTCTCAGCGTGCCCCGTTTCAGTCAGTCGCGAGGACGCAGAGATGGCTATCGAGCAGCATCAGATATCCCAGCTAACCAGCCGTGAGATTCACGTCCTGGTCAGGGTCGCCGAGGGGTTGTCGAACAAGCAGATCGCCACGCGACTCGGCCTCAGCGAGAAGACGGTGCGGAATCACCTCAGCAGGATCTACGTCAAGCTGCAGGCGTGCAATCGCACCGACGCCGTGATGACGGCGATGCGTCACGGACTACGAGTTTTCTAGAGCCTATGCCGTCGGCCGAGGAGTGCGGCGCGCACGCCGTGCCGCATGGGCTACCTCGCCATCGGGAGTTGACGAAAGTGCATCCTGTGGGCATAAAACCTTGGCCGAGTGCCCACAAATTGCACTCTCGTGGATCGCGCCCGCACGCTATCTAGCGGAAGCGCCGATCGTTCCGAAGACACACACCGTATTGGCGGCGCCGGAAGACTTGTACATCTCGAGCGATATCTGCGTGGTCGAGCGATCGTAAGGCGAGTAGCTGATCGTCAGGACGCCCTCCCTGCGTGGCCCTGTTGTGCTCTCGAAGCTCAGGTCGACTCCGTTCAGGTGTTGTCGCGTGTCGGTGAGCGTCCAGGCTCCAGTCGCGAGGCCAGATTCGTAGAACGTAACGACAGGGCCGGCGACAGTTGAGGCCGACCAGCTCGCCACGACCGACGTGCAGCCGCCCAAGGAGGACGCTGTGGCCGACTCGAGGTGCGCGCCCGGATAAACCGGAAAGTCGACGGGGATCTCGCCCTTGCCGCCGAGCGTGACCGCCGGGATGAATACGTTGAAGAAAAGGACCAGCAACGTGACGACGATCGCGATCCAGACCGCCGCGCTGGCGACCAGGATGGCGACCACCTCGCCGGGGCTGCTAAGCCGAGCCGATCGCGGTGTTGCGCTCATAGACGTAAAGGGCGCCTGCGAAAACGAGAGCGCCATAGCCCAGAGTCAGGATCAGTCCCACATAGCAGAGACTTCCGCCCACGCCGGCGACTATCCAGGCGACGTACGTGACCAGACCCGCGAACAGGGACTCTTTCGGGAACTTGAAGACATCGGCGATCGCGTGAAGAGGATTCAGACCTCGTATGGCCCCCTTCGCATCCGCCTCGAGCGCCGCGGGCACGATGAAGAGAAAGGCCAGATGCGTCCCCAGGCCAAAGGCGAAGATGAACGCGAACCAACCCCCGAACGCGAAGAAGAAACCGCTCGGGCCGAGAGCTTGCGGTTGGACGAACAACGCCAGGAAGCCGAACAGCACTCCGTAGAGCAGCGCCGCCGCGAGGACTCCCCAGACAAACGCGACGAAATACAAGCGCGCGCCGCGGCGCAGATAAAAGCCCGCAGGCGGAACGATCGCCAGGCCCTGGTGCAGGCTGTCGGCTGCCACCAGCACCCAGCCTGCCAACGCCATGCTGCCGACGAAGGGAATGATCGCGATGAGACTCTGGAGAACCACCTGGCCGAGCCATTGCCCCGAACGAAACGGCCACATGATGCAATCGCCATAGCCTGAGATGGCGACGGTTGGACCAGGCTGACTCATGCGGCCGGCTTGGTGAGGTCTCCCAACAGGTGCACGCCCCAGGCTTTCGGCATCAACCGCTCCGACATCACCGACGCGCGAAACATGAGGGTGTTCACGGCGAGGTACGTCGGGTCGGGCACCACGCGCAGGTCGTAGATCTGGAGCCCGCTCTGTCCGGCGAGCGCGCGGACCGCGTCCACAGTGTTGGCCCGGTACTGGACGGGAAACGTGTCCGCCTCGTCGCGGCCGTAGACGCGCGGCACGAGCCGGCGCTGCAACGCGGGCAGCGCCTTGCCGATCCGGTTGGCGAGCATCAGCGGGTTGCGCAGGTTCGGCGTGACGAACACGAAGTGCCCGCCCGGCGCGAGAACGCGCCGCACCTCTCGCAGCGTTGCCGCCGGGTCGCGCAGGTGCTCGAGCACCCAAAGAGACACGATCAGGTCGAAACTCGAGTCGACGAACGGCAGCGTCTCCCCCACCCCGCGGACGACCGGCATGCCCGCAGCGCGGTGCGAAGCCAGCGATGGCGCGTCAGGGTCGATGCCGGCGGCGAAGCGCACGTCTCGCCATATCAGCTCGACCACGCCGCCCCGGCCGCAGCCCAGGTCGAGCACCCGGCTCGACGGCGTCACGTGGGAGCGCACGATCGCCTCGAGCTGGTCGCCGCTCGACGTCCAGCCGGGACGGATGGCGCGATACCGCTCGCGATACGCGTTCTGCACCGTCAGCGGCAGGAGCGCCCCTTGCCCGCCCCGCCCAGCGCTCTCCTTGGCCTGCGCCATGCAGGCGGCATTCTGAGCCTATGAGTGGCGGGCCGCAACCATAAGGTCGGCGATGAACGACGCCATCGCCTCGTCGCGCGAAGCGTTGTCGGCCGCGCGCAAGATCGACGACGGATGGACCGTGGCCAGCACCGGGATGCCGAGCGGCGACTTCAGCACCTGCCCGCGGTCCTTGGTCACGCGGAACGTCGGGCCCATCACGGCCTGGGCGGCGGTCGCTCCGAGGAGCACGATGAGCGACGGCCGGACGACCTCGATCTCGGCGTCCAGCCACGGCCGGCAGGCGCGGACCTGGGCCGCATTCGGCTTTTCGTGCAGGCGCCGTTTGCCGCGTCGCGTCCAGCGGAAGTGCTTGACCGCGTTGGTCACGTAGACGCGCCGCCTGTCGATGCCCGCCTCGTCCAGCGCCTGTTCCAGGATGCGCCCGGCAGGGCCGACGAACGGGCGCCCCTGCCTGTCCTCCTGGTCCCCCGGCTGCTCGCCGACGAACATGATCCGGGCGTGCTCGGCGCCCTCGCCGAACACCGTCTGGGTGGCGTCCTTCCACAAGTCGCAGCCACGGCACGTGGCCGCGGCGAAGCGCAATTCCTCGACCGACCCTGCGTCCGGCGGCGGCTGCGCCACGTTCAAAAAGCCCCCGAATTGGGAATACATATGGACGTAATGGCGAAAGGAGATTTCGTTGAAGTCCTGGTCGACGCCGGCAACGGCGCGGCTCGCGAGTACCTCATCGAGGCGACGCGCGCCGGACGCAGCGTGGAGGTTCGCAGCTCGCGCACGACGGTCGAGGTCCGCGAGCTCAATCGCTCGGGCGGAGTCGTCCGCACGGCCCGCTTTGTCGCACCGCGAGTCCTCGCGGTGGTCGAGCACCCGAAAGCGGCGTAACTAGCGCGACCGCGCCTTCTGGCGCTTGACCTTGTTCGCCTGCTTGCCAAGAGCGGTCCGCGTCTTCTTCGGCAGGTGGGCGACGGTCCGCTTGCGCTTCGCGGCTGCGGCAGCTTTCTTCACATTTCTTTTGGCAGCAGTTCGCTGCTTGGTCGTGGCCATAAAGGGTTAACGCGCACCCCGGTCACAACATTTACTGTTACGCCGTGCGCGTGGGCGGCATGGCCGCGGTCCTGGTTCTCGTGGTGGTGGCCGGTTGTGGCGGCGGCGGGACGACGAACACGGCATCGCGTAGCCCTGCGCCGAGCGCGACCGCCGCATCTCCCACCACGGTCTCCACCCCGTCGACGAACCCCAGCACGACGGCCGGGCCGGCGAGCATGGTGCACTGCAGCGCCACCGTGCCCGCCGGAGACAACCTCGTCATCGGCACCGTCGTCGGCGACCCGACCGTCGTGCTTCGCGACATCCAGGACCCGGCCAACGCAAAGAACCTCTGCACGTTCGACCCGAACCTGTCGGGCATCCAGTTCGTGAGCGCGTCGACCGTCGCCTACGAGACGACCGATCACCAGATCATCGAGGCGCCGCTGGCCGGCGGCCCAACGACGGTCATGGCCACGTTCGGCGGAAGCCCGTTCACGTCCGGTCAGTACGCGGTCAGCCCCGACGGCCGTGCGATCACTTACGTCGACCAGAACGACTGGCACCTGGTCAACGCGTCGGGCAACCGCGTCCTGACCACGCTGCCGGCGATACCGGCCCGAGGCGTCAACCCTGACGAGGACGACAGCTTTCTCAGCTTCTCTCCGGACGGCCTGTACATCGCCTACTTCCAGACCTTCCACACCGGCGGCA
>DASSLL010000030.1:0-58697 GCA_035689485.1 Candidatus Dormiibacterota bacterium
ACGTCGAGGATCTCGGCGATGCGGGCGGCCAGCATCGGGTTGGCGCTGCCCGAGAGCAGCTTGAGCTCGCCCCAGGGCGACGTGTCGGTGCCGGTGTACTCGACCGCCGTCTGGATCCTCCCGATCATGCCGGTTTCCTCCTCACCACCCTAGCCGGAACCCCGACGGCCGTCGCCCCGTCCGGCACGTCCTTGGTGACGACCGAACCCGCCCCGGTCTTCGCGCCTTTGCCCAGTTTGACTGGCGCGACGAGCATCGTGTCCACGCCGACGAAGGCGCCGTCACCGATCTCGGTCCGGTTCTTGTTCGTGCCGTCGAAGTTGGCCGTAATCGTACCCGCGCCGATGTTGGCGTCCTCGCCGAGGTCGGTGTCGCCGAGGTACGACACGTGGGGCACCTTGCTGCCTCGCCCGACGTGCGTGCGCACCAGCTCGGCGAAGCTGCCGATGTGGACGTCGTCGTCGACCACGGTGCCGGGCCGCAGCTTGGCGAACGGACCGCAGTCCGAGCGGTCGCCGAGCCTCGCGTCCTCTATATAGACGTGCGGTCCGATGCGGCACCCTGATCCGATGGCCGAGTCGCCCTTGATGACGGTGAACGGCTCGATGACCGTGTCCTGGCCGATCGTGACCGCGGCATCGATGAACGTGCTCTCCGGGTCGACGATGGTGACGCCGTCGAGCATGCACCGCTCGAGAAGACGCTTGCGCAGGACATCGGTCGCGGTCGCCAGGCGCACGCGGTCCTTGACGCCCATCGCCTCCTTCGGGTCGTCGAGCTTGACGACGTTGACCGGCTTGAGGTGCAGGAACACGTCGGTGAGGTAGAACTCGCCGGCCTTGTTGTCGTCGGTGATCTTGGCCAGCTCGTCGACCAGCCGGCTGCCGTCGAACAGATACAGGCCGACGTTGAACTCGTGGATCTTCGCCTTGATCTCGGGCGTCGCGTCCTTACGCTCGACGATGCGCTCGAGCGCGCCGCTCTTGTCGCGAACGATGCGGCCGTCGTCGCGGGTCGGGTCTTCGACGCTGGCGATGGTCGCCGGAGTCTCCGATTCCTGCGCCGCGTGGAGGACTTTCAGGATGCTCGCGGCGGTCAGCAGCGGCGAGTCGCCGTTGACGACGAGGACCTGGCGGCCGCGGAGCTCGCCGTCGGGGATCTGCTGGAGGGCTTGCGCGGTGCCCTTGGGATCGCGCTGGTAGACGAGCTCCACCCTGCCGTCGAGGTGAGCCGCAACCTCGGCGTGGTGTGGATTGACCACGACTTTTACGTGTTTCGCGCCAGATTCGTTGACGGCGGTGAGCACCCAGTCGATCATTGGACGCCCACAAATGGGATGCAGGACTTTCGGGATCCGCGACCGCATGCGCGTGCCAAGGCCGGCGGCGAGGATGACGGCCGTGAGGGGCTGGCTCAGATCAGCCCGATTATGCATGATCGTCGCCGGGGTTCTGGCCGGGGCGGGCTGCTCGGGTTCCACGCCTGTGGCGGTGACCACCGTGAGCCCCTCGTCAGGGCTGCCCTCGCCGAGCGCTGCGACGCCGGGTTCGGCACCCTCGGCCACCGCCACCGCCACCGCCACCGCGTCGCCGTCGCCGAGCACGGAACCTTCGCAGCAAGGCGACGTCGCATGCCGGCAAGGCGCCGGCGCCGGATCGATCGTGCTGGTGCGAGGGTGGTACGCAGAACCGCTGCTGATGTACGACGTCACCGACCCTGTGCACCCGAGGCTGCTGTGCACCATCTCCAACACCTCGGCGCACCTGTTCACCGCCGACACGTTCCAGTACCTCAAGCCGGTCTCGACGACCGAGACCGACGTCATGCTGCGCTCACTCGGCAGCGGCAACGAGAGCGTCGCCGCCAGGCTGCCGTTCGCGGCCACTTCCATCGCCTGGCTGACGGACCTGTCCGTCGCCGCGTACATGGTCGCGGGCCCGGCCGGCTTTCAGGTGTGGCTGTACTCGCAGCAGAAGAGCAGCCTGGTCTTCACCTTTCAGGAACCGGGCGTCGGCTGCATCTGCCGTTTCGGTCTGCCGGGACAAACGCTGGCGATCTCGCCTGACGGCCAGTACCTGCTGGCCGGCCCCGGAGTGGGCACGCCGCCGCTGGCGGTGTATCGCGTTTCCGACCGCGCCCGGGTCGCGACGCTGAGCACATCACCGGCGTTCTGGGACCGGACGGGGCACCGGCTGTTCGTCGCCGGCGGGTCCGCCGCCGCGCAGACGTGGACCCCCGAGGGCGGATTCGCTGCTCTGCGGAGCGCGGCGCAGTGGCCGTACTTCCCGGGCGAGTCACCTGACGGAAGCCAGGTCGTCTACACGGCGTACTCGGACACAGGGGCGGAGGCGCAGCCTCGCGTGTATTCGTACGACGTCAAGGCCGCCTCGACGCGGATGCTCATCGACCGGATGCGGACCCAGGTCGTGTTCGTCAAGGACGGATGGGCGTGGTACCTGGAGGAGGCCACCTGCGACCCGGCCACGTGCAACGTGCCCTTCAGCACGATGCCGACAGGCAACGTGTTCGCCATGCAGCTCTCGACGGGCACCGAGGCCCCGGTTGTGTTTGCGGCAGGCGAAAACCCAGTGCTGCGCACAGGATCGCTGGACGCGGCGTCGTTCGGGTCCGCCGAGTACTGGCCGAATACCTGAGCTCGGGGCGTAGCATCACCTACTTATGAGCGAGGTTCCGGCCCCGAACCTCGAAGGGGCCGTCCCGTCCCATCTGCCGGTCCTGCCGTTGAAGTCGACGGTGGTGTTTCCGCGCATCTTCATCCCGCTGTCCGTCGGCCGGAAGAAGTCGCTGCAGCTGCTCGAAGACCTCACGGGCGTCGAGCGCCACATCGCCGTGGCCACGCAGCTCGACGAGAGCGCGGAAGAAGTCGGCTTCAAGGACGTCCACCACGTCGGGACGATGGTGCGCGTCCAGCATCTCCTGAAGCTGCCCGACGGCACGGTGCAGCTGGCGGTGCTCGGGCTGCGGCGCATCCGCCTCACGGGGGTCGAGTCGGACGAGCCATATCTCACGTGCGCGGTGGAGATGGACCCCGAGATCACCGAGGACATCCTCACCATCGAGCGTGAGGCGCTCATGCGCCGCGCGATCGCGTCGTTTCAGCAGCTCGTGTCACTGGCGCCTCACCTGCCGGCGGAGCTCGCCGGCGCCGCGGGAGCGATCGACGACCCGCTGCACCTGGCGTACTACATCGCCAACCACATACGGCTGACAACCGAGCAGCGCCAGGAGATCCTCGAGCTCGACTCGTCGAAGGCGAAGCTCGAGCGCCTTCTCGGCCACATGTCGCACGAGCTGGAGGTCCTCGAGCTCGGGCGCAAGATCCAGTCGCAGGCCGAAGAGCAGATGGGCAAGGCCCAGCGCGAATATTTTCTGCGCGAGCAGCTCAAGGCCATCCAGCGCGAGCTCGGCGAGCTCGACAGCGAGCACGCGGAGCTTTCGGAGCTGCGCGAGCGGATCGAGAAGGCGGGCCTGCCGGCCGAGGCCAAGCGCGAAGCCGACCGCGAGATCGCGCGCCTGGAACGCATCCCCTCCGCCTCACCGGAGTCGTCGGTCATCCGCACGTACCTGGAGCTGATCGTGTCGCTGCCGTGGAACGTCTCGACCGGCGGCGAGGTCGACGTCAAGAAGGCGCGGAAGATCCTCGACGACGACCACTACGACCTCGACAAGGTCAAGCAGCGCATCGTCGAGCACCTCGCGGTGCGCCGGCTGAAGCAGGAGCGCGGCTCGACCGACCGCGGGCGCGAGCCGATCCTGTGCTTCGTCGGACCGCCCGGCGTGGGCAAGACGTCGCTCGGCCATTCCATCGCCCGCGCCATGGGGCGCAAATTCGCGCGGGCGTCGCTCGGCGGCGTCCACGACGAGGCGGAGATCCGCGGCCACCGCCGCACGTACATCGGCGCCATGCCGGGCCGCATCCTCCAGGCCATCCGCCGCGCCGAGTCGAACGACCCGGTGTTCATGCTCGACGAGGTCGACAAGATCGGGGCCGACTGGCGCGGCGACCCCTCGTCGGCGCTGCTCGAGGTGCTCGACCCGGAGCAGAACAAGGACTTTCGCGACAACTACCTCGACGTCCCGTTCGACCTGTCGAAGGTTATGTTCATCACGACCGCGAACTCGCTGGAGACCATCCCGCCGGCGCTGCGCGACCGCATGGAGGTGCTGAACCTCTCCGGCTACACCGAAGAGGAGAAGGTGCAGATCGCCGAAAAGTTCCTCGTCCCCAAGCAGGTCCTCGCCCACGGCCTTCGCGCCGGCGAGGTCGAGATCTCCGAGGCCGCGGTGCGGCTGATCATCCGCGAGTACACACGCGAGGCCGGCGTGCGCAACCTGGAGCGCGAGATCGCGTCGCTCATCCGCCGCGACGTCTCCGAGATCGCGTCCGGCAAGAAGCTGAAGGTCGTCGACGACGCGAAGCGCGTGCGCGCCGCGCTCGGCAAGCGGCGCTTCTACGACGACGTCGCCGAGCGCATCGACCGGCCAGGCGTCGCCACCGGGTTGGTGTGGACGCCGACGGGCGGCGAGATCATCTTCGTCGAGGCGGCGCTGACCCCGGGCAAGGGAGAGCTGAAGCTCACCGGCCAGCTCGGCGAGGTGATGAAAGAGTCGGCGGCCGCGGCGCTGTCCTTCCTGAAGGCGCGCGCGGCCGACGTCGGAATCGAGCCGGAGAAGTTCGACAAGTTCGACATCCACATCCACGTGCCCGCGGGCGCGCAGCCCAAGGAGGGGCCGTCGGCGGGCATCACGGTGCTCGTCGCCATGGCCTCGATCCTCACGGGACGGCCGGTGCGCGACGACGTGGCGATGACGGGCGAGATCACGCTGCGCGGCCGAGTGCTGCCCATCGGCGGGATCAAAGAGAAGGTGCTGGGCGCGCATCGGGCGGGCCTGCGCCGCGTGATCCTGCCCCGGCGCAACGAGGCCGACCTCGACGACATCCCCGCCGACCTGCGCAAGCAGATGCAGTTCGTCATGGTCGAGGCGATCGACGAGGTGCTGCGCGAGGCGCTGATGAGCAGGCGGGCGAGCGTGGTCTCCGTCGACGGGAACGGGTCGCGGCCTACCGTCGTCGCACGCGCTGCAGGATCCACCCGTGCGCGGCCAGCTCAGCAGAGTCATCGAGCGCTGAAAGGGCGCCGTCGCCGCGCCGTTTGAGCGCCTCGCCGATCAGGTGGTCGGCCAGTTGAGGGTTCTTCGGCAGCAGGCTGCCGTGCAGGTACGTGCCGGTGACGTTGTTCTGGATGACGCCCTCGGTCCCGTCCGATCCGTTGTTGCCCTTGCCGTGCAGCACCTTGCCGAGCGGCCTGGCGCTCGGGCCGAGGAACGTCCGGCCGCTGTGGTTCTCGAAACCGACCAGCGTGCTCGGTGACAGTCCTGGTATGTCCGTCTGGACGACGACGTCGCCGATGAAGCGTTTCTTGCCCGCCTGCGTGGTGACGTCGATGAGGCCGATGCCGTCGTAGCGCTCGCCGTCGGCGGTTTGATAGTAGTGGCCGAGCAACTGGTATCCGCCGCAGACCGCGAGGACCTGCGCGCCCGCGCTCACCGCCTTCTGCAGGTGCTCCTGCTTGTACGCCTTCAGGTCGTCGTAGATGAGCGCCTGCTCGCGGTCCTGCCCGCCGCCGAAGAAGAAGACGTCGACGTCCTCGAGATCGTCGACCGTGCCGCGCTGGATCTCGCGGATCTTCGCGTCGAGCCCGCGCCACTCGGCGCGCTTCTGCAGCGTGAGGATGTTGCCCCGGTCGCCGTAGATGTTCATCAGGTCGGGATAGAGCCAGCCGATGGTGAACGTCTGCGCGCTCATCATCATGTTTCCCAGTATGGCTGCGCCCATCCGCGTCTCACGAGCTCGGCCCTGAGGTCGAGCATCGCCGTGTAGGTGCACAGCAGGTACGCCGTGTCGCCTTCGACCGTGCTCTTGATCAGGGCGTCGAGCGCCTCTCCGGGGTCGGTTTGCGGCTCTTCGGCTTTCACGCCCGCGTACTTCAGGCGCACCGCCAGGTCGTAGGCGCGGTTGCCGGCCGGGATGACCGTCGTCGCTCTGCCTTGCAGCTGCTCGAAGTCGACGTCCCAGATCCACGACACGTCCGTACCGTCGGCCTTTCTGTCGTTGAGGCCGACGATGAACTGCGTGCCGTGGGCGAGCTCGATCGCCGTGCGGACCGTCTCGTTGAATCCGGCGGGGTTCTTGCTCAGGACGAGCACCAGGTGCCGGCCGCGAAACTCGATGCGCTCCTGCCGGCCGAAAGCGGCCTGGAAGGACTTGAGGCGGCGCGCGATGTATTCGTCCTCGAGGCCGACGCTGCGCGCCGCCGTGTACGCGGCGAGCACGTTGTAGCAGTTGTACAGGCCGCCGAGCGGCATCTCGATCCGCGTTTGGTTCACCGTCATGGCCAGGCTGTCGAAGCCGCGCAGCTCGATTTGCGTGGCGCACACCTCGGGCGCCGGCCGCGCGAAATCGCCGTGGGGACAGCGATAGACGCCGTCATGGCCGACGTAGACGCGCTCGAAGATCAGCGTCGCGCCGTCGTGCGGGCACGTGCGGGCGTCGGCGGCGTGCGGCAGCGTGTGGCTCGCGATGGCGTCGTCGTCGATGCCGATCCACACCGGCTTGCGCGGCAGGCCGAGGCCGATCTCGGCCACGCGCGGGTCGTCGGCGTTCAGGATGGCGCTCCCTGGCCCCGATGCCAGCGCGCTCTCGATCTTCTTGGCGATCGATTCCAGCTCGCCATAGCGGTCGAGCTGGTCGCGAAAGAGGTTGAGCACCACCGTGGCCTTCGGCTGGATCTCCTCGACCGCTTTCGGCAGGCTTGCCTCGTCGATCTCGAACACGCCCCAGTCGGCGTGCAGCTTGCCGTCGGAGCCGGCGTGACCGAGCGCCGCGGCCGTGACGCCGAAGATCAAGTTGGCGCCGGCGCGGTTCGACACGACGCGGTGACCGGCGCCCTCGAGCAACCACGTGATCAGGCGCGAGGTCGTGGTCTTGCCGTTGGTGCCTGTGATCACGATCGAGCCTCGTGTGAGGTCGCCGGCGAGGCGCGTGAGGATCTTCGGGTCGATCGCCCGCGCCACGTCGCCGGGCAGCGTGGTCCCTCCCCCGCGCCCGGTGAGGCGGCTCAGCATGCCCGTCGCCTTGCCGGCGAGCACGGCCGTCTGCTTTCTCAGCTCCACGGTCCGACAGCGTGCGCCACTGCGCTCCATACCTTGATCTGCGGTGCTTCGTCGCGTCCGGCCTCTTGGAAAAAGGCGCTGCCGCTGCCGGTCATCTGCCAGCGGTCGCCAAGCGTCGCCGCGAAATCCTTGACGTGGCGGCTGACGTGTTGCGCCGCGCGTGCGAGCTCGTTCGGTCCTTCGCCTTTGACTTCGTCCCACGCCCTGTACACGTCCGCCGTCGAAAGCTCCACCTCCGGCCACACGACGATGTAAGTCGCGGGCTGCATGGCGAGCGACGTCACCTGCTCGCCGCGGCCGGTCACCCTCGCCCGTCCGCCGCGCAGGAAGTAGGTGACGTCGGCGCCGACCTGCGCCGCGACCGGCTCCAGGTCGACGTCGAGGCGGTACAGCTGCTTGAGCGCCCGCAGCGCGGTCGCCGCGTCCGAGCTCGCCCCGCCCATGCCGGATCCGGGCGGGATGCGCTTGTGCAGGTGGAAGTGCGCGGGCAGCGTGCGCCGCGCGGCGTGCTCTAGCGCGGCCTGGGCCTGGAGCACGGTGTTGCCGGCGCCGCCCGGAACGCTCAGACCGCTCGTCGACAGCCGCGTGTCTGCGGCCCGGGTGACGACGAGCAGATCGTGGAGGTCGATCGACTGGATCGTGGTCTCGATGTCGTGGAACCCGTCGTCGCGCCTGCCGATCACCCTGAGGTCGAGGTTGAGCTTGGCGTGAGCGGGATGAGCGAGGGTCAGCCGGTCGATCTGAGCTCCGCCCGATACCGGACCGCGCGGTCCTTGTAGTGCTGCGCCGAAGTCCTGACCCAGTCGTCCGAGGAGCCGTCGAGCGCCTTCTTGATCGTCGCCGGGACGCCGGCCGCAAGCTGCCCGGGCGGGATCTCCACGCCTTCGGCGAGCACCGCGCCGGCGGCGAGCATCGAGCCTTTGCCGAGGCGGCTCCGCTGGAGCATCGTCGCCCCCATGCCGACCAGCGCGCCCTCCTCGACCACGCAGCCCTCGAGCTGCGCCGCATGTCCGACCGTGGCGTCCCGTTCGATGCGCGTGGGCAGGTTTTCGGCGCAGTGGACGACCGCATTGTCCTGGACGTTCGCGCCCTCCTGGACGGTGATCGTCGACTCGTCGCCGCGCAGGACCGCGCCGAACCAAACGCTGGCGCCGGCGGCGACTTCGACGTCGCCGATGAGCACGGCGGTGGGTGCGATGTAGGCGTCCGGATGCACCCGCGGCCTCCGCCCGCCGAGCTCAAACTCCACTGGCTCCTATAATCCTAAATTCGTGACGCACTCCCCTTGGACGATGGCTCGTGGCTAAGCGCACCGCCTCGGCGAAAAAGCAGGCGCGTGCGGGCGCGCGGCGGACGGTCCGCAACCGGGCCGCGAAGTCCGAGGTCAAGACCCTGATCGTGAAGGCCCGGCGCGCGATCACCGACACGTCGGACACGGCTTCCGAGCGCGTCGCCGTCGGCGTTGCGGCGATCAAGAGCCTCGACCGCGCGGCGGCCAAGGGCGTCCTGCACGGCAACAACGCGGCGCGGCGCAAGTCGCGCCTGGCGAAGCAGCTGGCCAAGCTCTCGGCCGCCGCTTCAGCGGAGGCCCAGGCTGCCGCTGCTAAAGCCGCGTCAGAAGCACGTCCAGGCCGAGGTCTGCGTCGACTTGGCCGCTCTTGACCTCGAACTCGTAGTCCCGGATCTGCCTTAGCGCCGCTTCGAGCTTTTCCGCGTCCGCGTTCTGGGCGGCGTCGTAAGCCTTCTGAACGACGAAGCTGTGCTCGCTCATCTGGCCCTGCACCTGCGACAGCGACTCGCCGCGGTCCTGCTTGGCCTTGACCTCGAGGACGAGTGCGTAGTGCCGCGCGATGCGGTAGGCGACCGAAGTCGGCTGCATGCCGCCGCGGGTGAGGTTGCGCGCAATCTCGAGCGCCTGCGGCGTGGGCCGCGGCAGGAGGTGGTCGGTGAGCTTGAACACCTCGTCCTCCCTCCCACCGGCCAGCAGGCTCGTGACGGCTTCGGGGGTGAGCTTCTCGCCGCTCGCCTTGTAGGCGGCGAGCTTGGCGAGCTCTGAGTCGATGACCGCAAGGTCAGGCGGCGAGACGCGGGCCACCTGTGTGCCCATCGCGGCGGCGAGGCCGTGCACGGTCGCGCGCTTGCCCGCCCAGTCGGTGAGCGCGCGGCCCTTGAGGTGCTGCATCTCCTGCGCCTGACCGCCGGCGGCGGTGAACGCCTTCACGAGCTTGTTGCTCGCGCCGAGCCGGCCGTTGACCGTGACGAGCAGCTTGGTCGTCGGCGGGATCTGCTGCACGGCGCCGGCCAGGCCCTCGGCCCGGTTCGCCGGCACCCAGCGCGCCGCGACGACCCGATGTGGGTCGAGGAACGGCGCCTGGAGCACGGCGTCCTGCAGGCGTGCGGGCGTCAGGCCCGCGCCCTCGAGCGTTTCGAAACCGAAGTCCGAGACGAGGTCTTTCCGCCACGCATCGAGCGTCGCCCGCGCCTTCTCGTCGACGAGAAAGCGCTCCTCGCCGTGGAGCAGCAGCGCGTCGACCGGCTGTTTCGGCACGGGACTGATCGTAGTTACAACGGCACGGCGATCGGGCCCTCCTGGTCGGTGCGCAGCACGTTCGGCGGAAACCCCGCCGCGAGACGTCCCGATCCGCGCGAGGCGACGAGCTGGGTCGTGCTGGTCATGGCGGCGCGTTCGAGATCGGGGGAAAGGGTGCTCTTGCCGCCGTTTGGCAGCAGGAGGTACGTGCAGGGCGCGTCGATCCGAGTCGCGGCGATGGTCTGGGCGTCGAGGTCGAGATCACTGAAGTCGCAGAACGTCTTGCCGTCAGGAGCGCGGACCTCGAGGGCGAGGTCAGCAGCTCCGACCTGATCGCCGGGCGCGCCGCGTTCGGGCGCGAGCGCTTCGAGGTGGAAGCCGGCGACGTCGACCGTTTGACCCGCGGCGAGCGAGGCCACCCGGGCGCCGCGGCCGGCTTCTTCGAGCGCAGCCGCGCGCCACGACGAGCCGCTGAGGTCTGCCGCCGGGATGAAGACCAAGGCCGCGGGGCGTTCGAAGCCCGCCAGGCCGCCGACATGGCCGAGGCCCGGCGCGGTGATGACGAGCGCGTCGATGGTGCGCTGCCACGGCGGAAGCTGCGCGCCGAGCTCGTCGCTCAGCCTGGCGGGGCTGGGGCCGCCGTCGATGAGGATCGTTCCGCGCGCGCTCCGGAGAAGGACCGCCTGCCCGTCGCCCACGTTCATCACCACCGCCTGAGGCGGTGCATTGATCCACATGCCGACGGCGACGCACGTGATGAGCAGCGGCGCGACGCCGGCGGTGATGATCGCCATGCGCCTGGTCGTCCTGCCACGCGCATGCGCCCCGGCGATGGCGGGCCCGAGCGCCGAGTAATACGCCGCGCCCATCCAGGCCGGAAAGTGAGGGATCGGGATGACCGCGAGCGGGACGCGCGCGAGCTGGTAGGCGACCTGCTCGATGTATGCGACCAGAGCGGTGATCGGAATAGCGGCGACGTGGGCCAGCTCTGGGACGATGCCGAGCGCACCGAGCAGCAGGCCGGCGGCGACGGCGACCGGCAGGATGGGGAGCGTCAGCGCGTTCGCGATCGGCGCCGCCGGCGAGAAGACGTGGAAGTCGGTCGCCATCATCGGCAGGGTGCCGATCTGCGCCGCGCACGTGACGGCGAAAGGCTCGCGCAGGACAGGTGGCAGGAAGGCGACGTGCCGGGCGATGCCCGGCGTGAGCAGGATGATCGCCGCCGTGCCCGCAAACGAGAGTTGAAAGCCGACGTCCCAGGCCACCTCTGGACGCCACGCGAGCATCGCCGCGGCGGTGAGCGCGAGCGAGGTCCACACGTGCGACGGCCGGCCGAGGTGCGCGCCGGCGATCGCGAGCGCGCCCATCGCAGATGCACGCACGGCGGCGGGCGTGGCGCCGCCGGTCATCGCGTACAGCGACACCAGCGCGATCGCGGGCCACGTGGCGCCGCGGCCGAGGATGGGACGCAGCGCGCCCTCGACGATCCGAGCGAACACCGCGACCTTGAGGCCGCTCAGGACGAGGAGATGGACGAGGCCGGTCGCGATCAGGGCGTTCTGCAGGCGTGGCGGGATGCCCTGCTTGATGCCGAGCACGACGCCGAGGAGGATCGCCGCGTGCGGCGCGGGCAGCGCTGCGTCGAGGGCGGCGGTCAGCCGGGCGCGCAGCCAGCCGGGCAGCATCGCCAGGCCGCCGGCATTCGTCGTGACGTCGAGACTCGACGCCTGCAGCTCCAGGTAGACGTGACGCTGTGCGAGATACGCGCGGCGGTCGAAAGCCGGCAGGTCTCTCGGAAGGGTGAGCTTGCCACTCGCGGTCACGATGTCGCCGGCGGTGGGCTGCGATGGTCCGCGCCAGCGGACGATGAGGTTGCCGACGCCGACGATGGAGGCGGTCGTATCGAGGAGCTGCTGCGGTTCGACGAGGACCTCCGCCCCACGGCCGACCGCTCGACTGTCGTCGGCCACGCGACCTGTCATCACCACCGTGTCGCCCGCGTAGGCCGCCGCACGGCTGGGCGTCAGCGGGTCGACGGCCGGCAGCTCGGTCCGGGCGACGGCGAGGAGAGCGACCGTCAGACCGAGCGCGATCAGCGCCGGGCGCAGAAAGAGCGCGAGGGCGACCGCGGGCACGGCGGCCGCCAGCGCCGCCACACCGAAGATGGGTTGCATGGGCACGAGCACCACAGCCGCGGCAATGGCGACGCACCAGGCGACGGCGAGGACGAGCGCGGGATAGCGCGTCACAGCGTGAAGTACTTCCTCGCGATGACGTACTCGGCCTCGCTCATGCCGAGGATGTCGACCAGCTCGCGCAGGTTCTGGAAGCCGCCGAAGTTGGTGCGGTAGTCGACGCACTCCTGAGCAAACTCGGCCGTGATCCCCGGCACCGTCTCGATCTCCTCGAGGGTCGCCGTGTTGAGGCTGATGCGGACGGCGACCGTGCCCGACGTGGTCTTGGCGAACGGCACCTTGATCTGCTCGCCGTCCTTCAAGCGCCCGGCGAGGTTCGGCACACGGAACATGTCCGCATCCGCGCTGAACCCGCCGGCGGCGGCGATGGCGTCGAACACGCGGTCGCCCCGCGGCAGCCGGTACAGGCCGGGGTTCTGCACCGCCCCGACGACATCGACGAGCAGCCCTGATTCGGTGGGGACGTCGAGGGCGGGGTTCGTCATGACCGGCGGCGGCGGGCTCGTGGCGGAGGCGCTGTAGGCGACCGCGCCTATGGCCGCGGCGGCCGCTACCGCAACAGGTGCGGCGATGAGGACGATCTTCTTCCAGCCGGGTAGGAGTCGCATGCGGACGAGGCTAGGCGGCGAAATCGCTGATGAGAACCCAGCCTGTTAAGAAGGTGGCTGCCCGGGAAGGATTCGAACCTTCGGTCGAGGATCCAAAGTCCTCTGCCTTACCAACTTGGCCACCGGGCAAAGCCGCCACAACACTACCGCGGCGGGTGTGACCCGCCTGCCGATGCCGGCGTTAGGTGAATTGATGAAAGTAGCGTTCGTGGCGGCGCTGGCGCTTGCTGTCTCCGGCTGCGGCGCCTACCAGTTCGGCGGCGGTGCCGCAACTCCCTCACCGGCGCTAGCCACCGTCAGCGGGCACGTCGTGGCCGTCCCGTGTGCGCCGGTGGAGAAGGTCGGCTCGCCATGCGCGGGACGGCCGGTGGCGAACCTCGAGATCGACTACGTCGCCGGGGCGACGGTCGAGGCGCGCACGCTCACCAACGCCGACGGGAGCTACGCCGTCGCCCTCAAGCCCGGGTCGTACACCGTGCGTTTCAAGAACTCGCTGATGCGGGTGATCAGCGGGCCCCTGAGCCTGACGCTCGCCGCCGGGTCGAACGTGACCGCGAACTACACCCTGGATTCAGGGATTAGGGTGCCCGCGCCGGCTCAGTAAGCGCTACTGGCCTGACTCGAACGCCGTTTTCAGCGCCTGCAGCTCATTCACGCGACGCTGGTGCGCCCCAAGGTCGTCACCTCTGGCCATCAGCATTCCACCGGCAAGGGCGAGCACGTAGGGCAGCTGGACCACCGTCTTCTGAGTGACCAGGGTGCCACCTTGGGCCGCCACGAAGCTGTAGTAGTCGCCGGATGCTCCTGCGCCGACGATCACCAGGTCGACCTCGACGCCTGGCTCGTCACGGGTCAGCTCGACCACCCCGCCGACCTGACGGCCGTCGGGGGTCTGCTGGACACCCCGAAATCTCGGACCGCGTGACCCAGCCATGTCCGGCACGCAGGAAATGACGCCCGGACTCCACCTGACATGGCCGGGAACATCGGCCACGAACGCCGACACGCGGTTTGGAAGTCCCTGGACGAGGATCGACGCCTGGCTGACGATCTGCCGGTTGCGTGGAACCAGCCACCACCCCGCCCAGACGACGATCGGTACGCCCAGGGCGTAGATCCACAGCGGCGCGTGCGAGAGGACAAGAATCGCGGCGGACGCGACTATGACGAGCCCATACACGCCGACTATTGCGCCGGTCGCGGCCTCCGCGGAATGCCGGACCTCGTCCACGGTGGTGGCGGGTTTCTTGGCGTTTCGCTGCGCGCGCTGTATCACCAGCGCGGCCACCAGTCCGATGGCGGCCGCGATGCCATAGCTGACAAGCCGGATCTCCCACTGCTGCAGCGAGGCGAGATACATGTCTGAGCCGGCGACATTTTCCGCCACACGCGGGAAGTTGCAGCCAGGCAACAAAGACCGTCCCTAACCCCCACCCGCCCAAGGGGGATGCGCCCGGAAGCGTATTCGGCCGCACCGGCCGGCTGTCAACCCCGGTTGTTAAGGCACCAGGTTGATGAGCCTGTCCTGGACGTAGATCACCTTCGACGGCCCGCGGCCGCTCAAGGCGTTCTTGACCTTGTCGGACGCCAGCGCCGCCTCGGTCGCTGCCGCCTCCGAAAGCCCGACCTTGACCTCGAGCCGGTCGCGCAGCTTGCCGCCGACCTGCACGACCAGGGTGACCAGTGGCTCTGCCGCTGCCGCCGCATCGAACGTAGGCCAGGACGCGTCGGCGAGCAGGCCCTCCTCCCCCAGCCGCGCCCACATCTCCTCACACGCGTGCGGCGCGAGCGGGTTCAACAGCTTCAACAACACGCGCACGGCTCCATCCCACTCGAGATCCCGCGCACCGCCGCCCTGCAGATAGTCCTGCATCGTGTTCGCGAGCTCCATGAGGAACGCGACCGCGGTGTTGAAGCGCAGCTCGTCGTAGTGCTCGGTGACTCGCCCGACCGACTGCGCCACCTTCCGTCGCAGCGCCACGGCGTCGACCGCACGCGTCGCGGCCGCGGCCCCATCGCCGTCGGCCACGATCGAATCGGGCTCCAGAACCAACCGCCACACCCGCTGCAGGAACTTGACCACTCCGTTGAGCCCGGCGTCGCTCCATTCGACGTCCTCCTCCGGAGGGCCGATGAACATCTCGTAGATGCGCCCCGCGTCCGCGCCCTGCGCGCCGGCGAGCTCATCGATCGACACGCCGTTGCCCGCGGACTTCGACATCACCTGGCCGAACCGCTTGACCATGCCCTGGTTGAACAGCCGCACGAACGGCTCCGTCGGCTTCACCAAACCCGCGTCGTGCAGCACCTTGACGAAGAACCGCGAGTACAGCAGGTGCAGGATCGCGTGCTCGATCCCACCCGTGTACTGGTCCACCGGCATCCAGTGGTTCGCCAGCTCGGGGTCGAAGGCTTGCGTCTCGTCGTGCGGCGACGCGTAGCGCAGGAAGTACCAGGACGAGTCGATGAATGTGTCCAGCGTGTCGGTCTCGCGCCTGGCGTCCTCACCGCCGATCGGGCATTTGGTCTGGAACCAGTCCGGCTGCTCGGACAGCGGCCGGTACTCGGCCGGCAGCTCCACCGGCAGATCCGCCACGGGCACAGGCACGATGCCGTGCTTCGGGCAGTACACGATGGGGATCGGCGCTCCCCAGTAGCGCTGGCGCGAGATGAGCCAGTCGCGCAGACGGTACTTGACCGCGCGCTTGCCGATGCCCTGCGACTCGAGCCACTCGACGATCCGGTCGAACGCGACCGCCGATTCCAGGCCCGAGAACTGGCCGCTGTTGACCATGACGCCGGCGTCGAGGTACGCCTCGCGCAACGCCCCATGCGGCCCGGCCGGCGGCGCGATCACCTCGCGGATGGGCAGGTCGTACTTCCGCGCGAACTCGAAGTCGCGCTCGTCGTGCGCGGGCACGGCCATGATGGCGCCGGTCCCGTAGGTGACCAGCACGTAATCGGCGACCCAGATCGGGATCTTCTCGCCGTTGACGGGGTTGATGGCGAAGCCGCCGGTGGCGACACCCGTCTTCTCGCGCTCGGTCGAAAGGCGCTCGATCTCCGTCTCCTTGCGCGCCTTTTCGACGTACTCGCGCACCCGCGCGCGGTGCTTGTCGGTCGTGACCTTCTCGACCAGCGGGTGTTCGGGCGCCAGGACCATGAACGTCGCGCCCCACAGCGTGTCCGGCCGCGTCGTGTAGATCTTCACGACCTCGCCCTGCATGCCGTCGACCGGGAAGTCGACCTCGGCGCCGGTCGACCGGCCGATCCAGTTGGTCTGCATGACGCGCACCTTGGCGGGCCACTTGTCCAGCTTCTGCAGGTCGTCGAGCAGGCGGTCCGCGTAGTCCGTGATCTTCAGAAACCACTGCTCGAGGTCGCGCTTTTCGACCTCGACGTCCGGATGCCGCCAGCACCGGCCGTTGATGACCTGCTCGTTGGCCAGCACCGACTTGTCGACCGGGCACCAGTTGACCGGCGCCATCGCGCGATAGGCCAGGCCACGCTCGTACATCAAGAGGAAGAGCCACTGCGTCCAGCGGTAGTAATCGGGCTCGCAAACCGTGACCTCGCGGTCCCAGTCGTAGAGCATCCCCATCATCTTCAGCTCGCGCTTGCCCTTGGCGATGTTGTTGCGCGTCCACTCGGCCGGATGCAGGCCCCCGCGCTTCATGGCCGCGTTCTCCGCGGGCAGGCCGAACGCGTCCCACCCGAACGGGTGAAGCACCTCGAAGCCCTGCATGCGCTTCATCCGCGCCAGCGCGTCGCCCATGACGTAGTTGCGGGCGTGGCCGACCGTCAGGTCGCCGGACGGATAGGGGTACATGACCAGGTCGTAGTACTTCGGCTTCGGCGAGGCGTCGTTCGCCTTCATCACGCCGCGGTCGGCCCAGATCTTCTGCCACTTGGGCTCGATCTCCTGGGGGATGTACTGGCTACGGCGCGGACGGCTGGCCATGAGGTTCAAATTTTAGGGACGCGAGTTCGTGGCCCCCGATGGCGGCCAGCACCAGCGCCGCCCCGACCGCCTGCAGCAGGCCGAGCCGCTGCCCCGCGAGCACGACCGCGGCCGCGAGCGCCCATGCCGGCTCGGTGGCGAGGATGAGCGCGGTGCGGTTGGCGCTGATGAAGCCCTGGGCCCACGTCTGGATGTAGAAGCCCAGCGCCGAGGCGAACACGCCGGTGATGACGATGGCGAACCAGACGGCTCCCGACGGCGCGCGCAGCTGCCAGGTCCCGCCCACGCTGAAGATCACCGCGCACGCCGCCATCTGCACCATGGCCAGGGGCGCCGCCGGCAGGCCGGGCGACCACCGTCCGAGGAGGACGATCTGGAGCGCGTACAGCACGGCGCACCCGAGCACGAGCAGCTCGCCGACGCCCATCCCCGACGGCCCGCCCGTGAGCAGGACGAGTCCGGCGAGCGACGCGAGTGTCGCGACCCACGTCCACCACCGTATCGGCGCGCCGAAGAGGCGGTTGAGGAGCGGCGTGAGGACGACGAACAGGCCGGTGATCAAGCCGGCGTTGCCCGGGCTCGTCATGGTCAGCCCCACCGTCTGCAGCAGGTAACCGCCCGCGACGACGGCGCCCACAATGGCGCCGATCCGCAGCTCCTTGCCGCTCGGCAGCCGGCGCACGAGCACCGCCATCACGACCATCGCGAGCACGAAGCGGAGCTGCAGGAAAGGCAGCGTCGGGTACTGTGTGACTGCGTCTTTGACCAGGACGAACGTCCAGCCCCAGACGGCTGTGACCAGCATCAACAGAAGGACGTAGATCAATGGATCGGCTGTGGGCGCCGTGGCGCATGCAGTACATCGCGGGTCCGCCGAAGCCCGGGTGCCTTTTCGAGCGCGTGCTCGAGCACCCGGACGACGAGGACGCGCAGCTCGTGGTCTGGCGGCCCTCCGGCGCGCTCGTCCTGCTCAACAAGTTCCCGTACAACCCGGGCCACGCCATGGTGGCGCCGCGAGCTCACAAGGCCGGCCTCGAGGATCTCGCCGACGACGAGGCGCTGGACGTGATGCGCGCCCTGCGCCGCACGGTCTCCGTGCTGCGCTCGGTGATGAACCCGGACGGATTCAACGTGGGCGTCAACATGGGCCGCGAAGCCGGCGCCGGCATCCCCGACCACGTCCACTTTCACGTCGTGCCGCGATGGAACGGGGACACCAACTTCATGCCCGTGCTCGACGACGTCAAGGTCGTCAACGAGGCGCTGGCTCAGACCGCGGACAAGCTCAAGCGAGCTTTCGACGCCACGTGACGCGGCCGCCGACGACCGTCGTGGCCACGTACCCGGCCTCGATCACGGTCATGTCGCAGAGCTTTCCCGGCCTCAGCGCGCCGGCGTCGTCCTCCATCCCCGCCGCGTAGGCCGCGCCCGACGTGTAGGCGCGCAGCGCGCTCGCCTGCGTCAGCGCCAGCTCCGGGTGCCACTTCGCCTGCTTCCGCCATATGGTGGCGGCGGCCATGCCGGCGATCGGGTCGGCCGTCTCGACCGGCGCGTCGGAGCCGAACGCGAGCCTCACACCCGCCTTCTCGAGCGCGCGCCAGGCGTAGGCGTACTGGACGACGTCCGCCCAGTGGGCATCCGCGATCTCGCGGTCTGTCGCGGCGTGGATCGGCTGCATCGACGCGATGACGCCGAGCCGCGCCATGCGCGCCATGTCCTTGGGATGCACGCACTGCGCGTGTTCGATCCGCGGACGCCACATCGGCCACGCATTCCGGTGCGGCGTGAGCGCGTCGAGAGCGCGGCGGACGGCGCCGTCGCCGATCGCGTGCCAGCAAACGTTGAGCTCCGCCTTCGCGCACCGCTTCGCGATCTCTTCGAGGTCTGACTGGCCGAGCCGCGCCGTGCCGGTGCCATCCAGCATCTCGGCGGTCCGGCTGCCGAGCGAGCCGTCGAGAAACGCCTTCACGCCCCAGACGCGCAAGGTCGGGTCGCCCCAGCCGCTTCGCAAGCCGATGCGCTCGGCGTGCCCGAGGTCGGCGACCGGGATGTTGTAGGTGACTCGCACCGGCAGCTCCGCCTTCGCGCGCAGGCGCTGCAGCGAGCCAAAGCCGCGGGCGCTGTCCATCGAGTGCACCGCCGTCAGCCCCAGGCCGGCGAGGTCGTCGAGCACCGATGCCATCGCGCCGTCCAATTCGGCGTCGGACGCGCGCGGCACCTTCTCCCACACGACCTGCATGGCAAGCTCGCGCAGGATTCCGGCCGGCTCCCCGAGCTCGTCGCGGTCGATGCTCCCGCCGGGCGGATCCACTGTGGAGCGGTCGAAGCCGGCGTGACGCAACGCCTCCGTGTTGACCCACGCTGAGTGCCCGTCCTTGCGGCGGAGGTAGGCGGGGCGCCTGCCTGTAGCGGCGTCGAGCTGATGGCGCGTCGGGAACGCCGGGTCGGGCCAGACGTCGTTGTACCAACCCGAGCCGACGATCCAGGCGCCCCTGGGAAGCTCTTTCGCCCATGCTTTCACCCGGGCCAGCGCTTCCATGAGGCTGGCCGCGCCCGAAAGGTCGAGCGTCAGCTTCGCGTCGGCCAGGCCTTCGAGGTGGATGTGCGAGTCGATGAGGCCCGGCCACACCGTGCCCTTGAGCCGGATCACCTCGGCCTTGCGGCCCGCGGCGTCTCGCGCCCGCGGTCCGACGGCGAGGATGCGGCCGTCGATCCCGCACGCCACCTCGGGCGTGCAGCCGGCGAACAGGACTGACGAGATCAAAGCCCGTACGACTTGGCGATGATCTCCTTCATGATCTCGTCGGTCCCCGCGCCGATGCGGGCCAGCCTCGCATCGCGCCACGCGCGCTCCACCGGAAACTCGCGCATGTACCCGTGGCCGCCAAGGATCTGGATCGCCTCGTCGGCGACCTCACACGCGACCTGCGTCGACAGCAGCTTGGCCTGCGAGATCTCTCGCACCGGATACTCACCGCGGTCCCACTGCTGCGCAGTCTGGTAGACGAACGCCTGCACGGCGGCGATCTTCGTCCCCATGTCGACGAGCTTGTGCTTGATGACCTGGAAGTCCGCGATCGCCCTGCCGAATGCGTGGCGGTTCTTCGCGTACTCCATTGCGTACTCGAACGTGCGCTGCGCGCCGGCGATGGCGCCCGCGGCGGCGATCATGCGCTCACCCTGGAGCTCCCACATCAGGTTCTTGAATCCATCGCCTTCGTCGCCGATGAGGTTGCCGACCGGGACGTGGCAGTCCTCGAACAGCAGCTCCGCCGTGTCGGAAGAGTGCATGCCCAGCTTCTGCAGTGTGCGCGTGACCGTGAAGCCTGGCGTGCCCTTCTCGATGACGAGGAGGTTGTACCCGGAGTGGCCCCGCTCTCTCTCCGTCTTGGTGACCACCAGCGCCCACTGGCAGCGCGCGCCGCTGGTGATGAAGATCTTGCGGCCGTTGACGATGTACTCGTCGCCGTAGCGCCGGGCGACCGTCGTGATCCCCGCGACGTCGGACCCGGCGTCAGGCTCGGTGATGGCCAGGGCGGCGATCTGCTCGCCGCGTATCGCCGGCACCAACCACTTTCGCTTCTGCTCCTCGGTGCCGAACTTGAACACCGGTGGCGTGGCCATCTCCGCCTGCACGGCCACCGCCATGCCCAGGCCGCCGCAGCCGGCCTTGGCCATCTCCTCGGAGAGCACGACGGCAGAGAAGTAGTCGCCGCCCTGGCCCCCGTACTCGGGCGGGTAGCGCAGGCCGAGGAAGCCGAGCTCGCCAAAGCGCCTGAAGATCGAGTCGGGGAAGGTCTTCTCCTCCCACTCCTCGAGGTGCGGCCGCACCTCTTTCTCGAGAAACTTGCGGATGTGGAGGCGCAGCTCCTCGTGGGCGTCTGTGAAGTACATCGGCCACGAGTGTATGCCGCCTTCAGGTATCATTCGCGGCCGTACCCCTCGATCGGTCGATCAAACACGCAAACACGCGCTGGGAGTTGGATTGGGCTCAGTCATCAAGAAGCGGCGCAAGAAGATGCGCAAGCACAAGCACAAGAAGATGCTTAAGAAGACGCGGTGGCAGCGCCGGGCGCATGCCTAGCGCGGTTTAGGAGGTAGGGCATGGGTACCGGCCTTGTGATCGTGATCGTTCTGATCGTCTTGATCCTGGCCTGGCTGTTCTTCACCTACAACGGCCTGGTCACCGCGCGCAACCGGACCCAGGAGGCCTGGTCGGAGATCGACGTTGAGCTCAAGCGACGCCACGACCTCATCCCGAACCTGGTGAACACCGTCCAGGGCTACATGGGCCACGAGCGCGGCACGCTCGAGGCGGTGACCAACGCCCGGGCGAACGCCGTGGCAGCGGGAGCGACGGGTGATCCGACCAAGATCGGCCAGGCCGAGAACGTGCTCAGCCAGAGCCTGCGCAGCCTCTTCGCGGTGTCGGAGAACTATCCGGAGCTGAAGGCGATCTCCGCCTTCACCAACCTCCAGGAGAACCTGACCGCCACCGAGGACAAGCTCGAGTTCTCCCGGCGCTTCTACAACGGCAACGTGCGCGACTACAACACCAGGCTGCAGACCCTCCCGACGTCGCTGATCGCCGGCGCCCTGGGCTTCAAAGCATTCGGCTTCTTCCAGGCCGACGAGGGCGACCGCGCGGTACCGACGGTGAGCTTCAACAACATGCCGGCGCCCGGAGCGCCCGGCTCGCTGCCGCCCGCCGCGGGTCCGAGCGGCCCGCCCGCCCCAGGCTCGGTCGGACCGCCGCCACAGAGCTAGGCGCCCACAGCACTCACCTCGACCTCGCCCAGTCCTGGGCGAACCGGCCGGCGTACGCGGCGACGGCGTCGGCGTCTGCCGTCTCGATGTCCAGCTCGTGGTTGACGTTGAGGCCGCTCAGGGTCCAGTTGGCAGAGCCAAGCACCAGGACGCCGTCGAAGAGGCCGATCTTGGCGTGGAGCAGGACGCCGCGCGGCACCGGGTACCACCTCGCCGGCACGCCGCCGGATTCGAGCACCGCGTATGCGTGCAGGTTGTACGACTGGTTGGGATCGAGGATGACCCGGACCTCCGCTCCGCGACGGTGCGCGATGACCAGCTCGGCCATGACCGTCGGGTCGGTCAGGGTGTAGATCTCGACCATGACCCGGTGCGCGGCCCGGTTCAGGGCCGATTCGAGCATCGTCCGGATCTCCCCGCCGGGCGAGGTCTGGGCGACCGGGGCCGCCACCGCAGCGAGTGGCGCCGGGTGCCCGCCGCTCAAAGCCCAGTCCTGGACGAAGATGCTGACGAGGCGGTCGACCTCGGCCGCGATGCGGGTCTCGAGCACGTAGTCGTGGTTGCGGTCGCTGTGCACCCCCCAGTTCATGCCTCCGACCGCGGCCTCGGCGTCCGCGACCAGGAGCTTGACGTGGTCGATCTGGTGGCGTTTGTCGTCGACCGGGTAGAGGCGGACGAGAGTTCGAAGCTCGGCGGCGGAGCGGCGGCTGGCCGCGACGGTGGGATCGACGATGACGCGCACCTCGACACCCCGCGCCCTGGCGGCGTCCAGGGCCGCGAGGATGTCGCGCCGGCCGAGCTCGTACATCTCGACGTAGACGCGCTGGTGCGCGGCGGCGATGAGCCGGCCGACGAGCGTGAAGATCTCGCCGTCCTGCCACAACCTCACGTCGCGCGTGGCCGCGCCGGACGGACCGGGCGTGGCCATGGCCGGGCTCGAGCAGCCCACGAGGGAGAGGAGGAGGAAGAGCAGGCAGGCCACTCGAACCACAGCGGGCGAAAAGCTACGCGCGAAACGAGCGGGCGCCAACCCAGCCTGTTAAGACGCGGCTAAATCGTCTCCACCCGCATGCCGGCGCGTGCGCCGAGCAGCTTGTCGGCGCGCGATTCCCTGACCCCCACCTCGAGGTAGCCCATGCTGCCCACGTACACGAACGGCTCGCCCGGCCGTGCCTCGGAGTACGTCTTCGCCGTCGCGATGATGTCGTGGTTGTGAACGCGAAGGCGTCGCACCGGCGGCTTGAGGTTGGTCACCAGGTTGCCGAAGCCGTCCGTCCACAGGACGCGTGGTCCGTTGTCGGGCAATGGCGTCGGCGGGTCGGTCGGCGGACCGAGCGACTCGAGGGGCACGCCAGACGCCAGCGCGGCAGCAGCGGGCGCAAAGACGTCGCGTCCCTCAAACGTAGGCGCGCCATGCGGGCGCGGCGCCAGTTCGTGCACCGCCTGCACGCCGACCTCTTCGATGACGATGCTGAAGAGGCCGTTGTCGGGACCGATGTAGAACCGGCCGCCGGCGGCCACGATCAGCCTTCTTCGGGTGCTGCCGACGCCAGGGTCGACGACCGCGAGGTGCACGGAGCCGCCGCCGAAATGTCGCGTGCCGGCGAACAGCATGAACGCCCCGGCCGACACGTCGAATCGCGGCACCTCGTGGGAGACGTCAACCAGGACCGCGTTGCGACAGCCCTCGAGGACGACGCCTTTCATGGCCGCCACGAGCGGCGAGCCGGTGCCGAAATCGGTCGTGAAGGTGACCACCGGCGGGCCGGTCAGGCCGCTACCAGTACCTTGTCTCTTTCCAGGGGTCTGCTTCGTCGTGGTAGCCACGCTGCTCCCAGAAACCTAGCCGGTTGCGCTCCATGAACTCTAGCCCGCGCAACCATTTCGCCGACTTCCAGAAATATTTGCTGGGCACGAAAAGGCGGAGCGGCCACCCATGGTCCGGCGTCAGGTCTTCGCCATTCCAGGCGTAGCAGAGCAGGTTGTCCTCGTGGTCGAGGACGCTGAGCGGCACCGACGTCGTGTAACCGTATTCGCAGTGCGCGGTCACGTACTTCGCCTCGGGCTTCGGCTTCACGCGGTCCAGGATCTCTTTGATCGGCACCCCGGTCCAGCGGTCGCCGAGGCGGCTCCAGCCGGTGACGCAGTGGATGTCCGCGACTACGTCCTTGCTGGGCAGCGCGCGGATCTCGCCGTAGTCGAGGCTGATCGGGTTCTCGACCGCGCCGAAGACGTTGAAGTCCCACTTCGCGATGTCGGTCTTCGGCACCGGTCCGAAGTGGAGAAGCGGCCACTTGTCCGGCGCCGAAAGGGTCTGCCCGGGAGGGATGCGCGCGGGGTCGACACCCTCCGGCACGCGCCTGCTCTTGAACAGCCCCGCCATCAGAAGGCCGAGTATAGGTGCGCCTTATACTCGCCCTTTGTAGCTGGGCGCCCTGCGCGCGCCCGGCCGCGCTCGGTGCGACAGGTGTGGGCCCGTAGCTCAGCTGGGAGAGCGCGTGAATCGCACTCACGAGGCCAGGGGTTCGAATCCCCTCGGGTCCACCATCGATAAGGTGATTACATGGGCGCCTGGGGCGTGCTCGCCTTCGACAACGACCACGCTTGCGACTGGGCATACGAGCTCGACGGAGCATCCGACCTCTCTCCTGTCGAATCGGCTTTCGCCGAAGTCGAAGCTGCCGGGGCCGGCAACCTCGAGCCAGGACCGGCCTGCAACGCGCTGGCCGCGTGCGAAGTGCTCGCGCGGCTTCGCGGGCGGCCGGGGTACACCAACGCTTACACCGAAGAGGTGGACGACTGGGTTAAAGACCATCCGATCACGCCGCCGCCGACTCTCGTCGCGAGAGCGGAGGCCGCGATCGCACGCATCCTCGGATCTGACTCGGAGCTTCGTCAGCTGTGGGAAGAAGCCGGGGACGAAGAATGGCGAGCGGCCGTCGACGATCTTCGAGTGCGCATGTCAGGCTGACCCAATAACCTCGGCCGCATGACCGACCTCCACGAGCTCTGGCGGACGGAGATCCCGGGCGATGCGGACCACGCATTCCTCGCCGATCAGGCCACCTCCTCTGTATACGTCGGTGACGGATGGTCGGTCCCGTTCTCCGCGCTTCGCCTCCACAGATTGGATCTCACAACTGGCCGGCAGATCGTCGCGATTCGCACCCGACATCAGCAGGTCAAGAGCCTGTTGATCAGCCGCGGCAACCTCTACGCCGCCACCGACAGCAGGCTGTTCGAGCTCGATCCGACCACGCTCGAGGTCCGGCGTCAGTGGGACCGCGGACTGGTCGCATACGCCACGCAGCTCGTCGCCGACGGCGATTGGCTGGTGATGGCCAACTGGCTCCGGCCGAGCGTCGGCATTTTCGATCCGGAGGCTGGGCGAACACATCGCGTCAACGTGGGCAAGCAGCCGATCATCCTCTTCCATGACGGCCGCGCCAAAACCATCAGCGGCTTTGACGGCGGCCTCGCCACGCTGGACTCGGGGCGCGCGCGCCTGATAGACCGCACGCACACGCCGCCCATCGCCCACGCAGCCGCGGGCGCGGACATCTGGGCCGTCGCCGCGGGGCCGCCACGGGGAGGTGAGCGCCATCAGCCGGTCCGAACGCGAGCTGGCTCGAACGTTCTTCTGCGACTGACCGGCGAGCCGACGGAGACTCGCCTGGCCGGCGACGTCAGTTACATCGCCTGCGACGACCAGCGGCAAGTCGTCTGGTGCCGATCGGCCGAGCTCGGTGGCGAGCTCTGGGCAGCTGCGCAACACACCGGGAAGGTCGTCGGCCCGTATACGGCGCCTCGAGGTTTCTTGATCCAGCATGTCAGTCCCGCAGCGGGCATCGCTCTCGCGACCGCCGTGGCCCGGCGCGATGTCATCGGCGGCACGGTTCGATCTGCCACGGCGACGTGCGTCTGCCTGGCGCTGCCGTGAGCGCCGGCTAGGAAGAGTTCAGGCCGGCTGCATCACGAACGACTTCTTGGACACGTCGTAGCTCATGGGCCTGGCGTGCGGCGCGAATCCGCTACGCGGGAACCACTCGGTCATGCCGCGCGCCAGCTCCCCTGAGCCGTCGAGCCGCACCTGGCCGCAGCGCACAGCTTCAGCGAGCGGCAGCTGCCCGAGATACACCCTGATCAACGCCTCGACGGTTGCGTGCACAACCAGATCGTCGCCGAATCCGGGGTCGGAATAGCACAGGTCGGGGTCGTCCCGCGAGAGAACGAGCCAGTACCGCCTGCGCACTCCATCGAGCTCAAACCGCGCCACCCGGCGCCTTACCGGCAGCCGGCTCGCGTCAAGGTGCTTGAAAAGCTTCCACATCAAGACGTCCGGGTCCATATGCTCCGGACCGATCTCGAGCCACCGCTGGCCCCACGCTCCGAGGGGCTCGATGATCGCCGCCAGCTGAACGCCGGCCTCTGTGAGGTGATACGTCGAACCTCGACCGGACGGGTTGGGCCGGCTCTCGACGACGCCCAGCCGCTCCAGACTTCGCAGCCGCTGCCCGAGGACGCTGGGCGAGGCCCTGTGCAACCCCTTGAGGATCTCGCTGAAGTGGTGATTACCTGCCCTGATCTCGCGCAGGATCAACGGTGTCCAGCGCTCGGCGAAGATCTCGGAGGCGCGCGCCACCGGACAGAACTGGCCGTACCCCGACATGCGGAGATTCTGGGCCGCGATCGGCATCCAGGCAACTACTAATTTCGTAGCGCCAAGTAGCAACGTCGAAGCAGACGACGGCCGCCCGCGGGCCTAAAGTGGGCGCGCTATGAGATCGAGAACACGCCTACTGGCATTGACCCTGGCGACAATCGTGAGCCTTGCGGGTTCCATATCCACGGCTCACGCTGCGCCCCCTCCTAACATGGTCCTGGCCTGGAACGACAACTTCCTCCAGGCGCTCGCCGTTGCCAAGACACCTCCGCCCGCGGCCAACCGCATGGGCGCGATCGTGCAGTCGGCGGTTTTCGACGCCGTTAACGGCATCCAGAAGCGCTACACCCAGATCCACGTCCCGGCCATGGGGCCCGACGACGCCTCACCGCAGGCGGCCGCGGCTTCCGCCGCCCACGACGTCCTTGTGAGCCTGTTTCCCGGACAGGCGGCGACGTTCGATGCCGAGTTGCAGGCCTCAATTCAGAGCCTCGGTGACGACGAGGACGGCTCGGAAGTCGCAGCAGGTGTCGCATGGGGCCACACCGTCGCCGGCCAGATCATCGATTGGCGAAGCCATGATCACTTCAGCGACACGTTGCCCGCGTACGTCCCAAGCGGCCTACCCGGACGATGGGCGCCCACACCCGGCCCCTTCTTCCCCGGGGCGCCCCTGTTTCGAACCCTCGGCATAACCACGCCATTCGCGCTGACCTCGGCGGCCCAGTTCACGCCCCCGGGCCCGCCGGCGCTGGGCACCGCGCGCGCCAACCAGGACCTCGTCGAGGTCATGACTATGGGTGCCAAGAACAGCACGGCGCGCACGCCGGATCAAACCCAGACCGTGGTGTTCTGGGGTGGCGCCGGCGACACGCCGGTTGGGCAGTGGGACCGGGTCGCCGACGACCTGGCCGTGCAGAACCACTTCAACCTCATGAAGTCCGCCCACCTGCTCGCCCTGGTCAACATCTCCATCGCCGACGCGGTCATCTCGGTGTTCTACGCCAAGAACCTCTTCGACTCCTGGCGCCCGATCACGGCTCTCAACCCGACGTTCAACCCGGCGGGCTTCGTCCCCCTGCTGGTCAATCCCTACTTCCAGGAATATCCCTCCGCTCATTCAGGGACCAGCAGCGCCGCCGCCGCGACGTTGGCTTCCATATTTGGTGAGAACACCACGTTCACCGTCACGTCCCTCGCGCTGCCCGGAGTGAAGCGCACCTTCAACAATTTCTCCGACGCCGCCGCCCAGGTCGGAGACGCGAGGGTGTTCGCGGGCATCCACTTCCGCTCCGCCTGCGACGATGCGATCACGATGGGTGACCAGATCGCGAGCTACGTGACGGGGCACATGATGCTGCCTGCCGAAGACTGATCATGGGAGGCCTTGACAGGCCTCCTCCGATTCGCCGGCCGCGTGCTGATCATCCCGGTCAGCGCGCTGCTCGGGTCGGTCGTCATGTTCTCCGCGCTCCATTTCCTCCCGGGCGACCCCGTCGCCCGGGAGAGCCATCAGACCCCGCTCCAGTACGAGCAGGGCCTCCACCGGCTCGGCCTGGACCTGCCACTGCCGGTGCAGTACGTGAGGCTCATGGCCAGCATCGTCAACGGCGACCTCGCCAAGACGCTGCAGCCGGAGGCGATGATGAGCGGCGAGATCGGATTGCTCGCGGCGCTCATCGCCGTCGGCGGAGGGATCGCCGTCGGCATCGCCTCGGCGAAACGCGCCAACACCTGGGCGGACCGCGCGCTGATCAGCGGCGCGCTCCTCGTCTACTCGATACCCAACTTCGTCTGGGCGTTCCTCCTCATCCTCGTCGGCACCGGCTTTCTCTTCAACCTCACCGGGGGCGCGATCTACTACGACCCGGGGCCGTGCTGCCACGGCGCCCAGATCCTGCTCCCCTCACTCGCGCTCGGCCTGCCCTTCGTCGGCTACATCGCACGACACACCCGCACCGGGATCCTTGACGTGATGAGGACCGACTACGTCACGACCGCCCGAGCCAAGGGCCTGACCGAGGACCGCGTGCTGTGGGTCCACGCGCTCAGAAACGCGCTCATCGTCATCGTCTCGATCCTCGGACCGGTCGTGACGACGATGATCACCGGCTCCCTCGTCATCGAGCAGTTCACCGCCGTGCACGGGCTCGGCCACGAGCTCGTGGCCTCGATCCTGAGCCGCAGCTACACGACCGCGGTCGGCGTGTTCGTCTACTACGTCCTGCTCGTCGGCGTCGCCAACCTCGCCGTCGACCTCATCTATCCCGTCATCGACCCGCGCGTCCGCGTCTAAAGATCGCCGCCGGTATCGCTAGTTCTCGTAAGCGCCACCCGCGACGACCTGCCCGGAGGTTGCGGGCACGCCGGCAGGTTTTCGCCGCCTCGTGGCGAGGATGGAGCCGGCGAGCACCAGCACGAATCCGGCGCCCATGCCGAGGGTCAGGCTCTCGCGGAGCACGGCCACGCCGAGGATCGCCGCCACCGCGGGGTTGACGTAGGTGATCACCGTGGCCCGCACCGGTCCGATCTCCGCGATGAGGGCGAAGAAGAGCAGGAAGGCGATGGCCGTGCAGACGATCGCGAGCGCGGCCACGGCCCCGATCACCGGCAGTCCCGGCAGCACTTGCGGTCGCTGCGCCAGCCCCAACGGCGCGTACGCGATCGCGCACAGCGCCAGCGCCACTCCGATGACCGTGACCGAAGGCACGCCGGTCAAGTACCGCGAAAGGATCGCCGGCCCTAGCGCATAACCCACCACCACGACCGCCATCTCCAGCAGCGCCACGCCGCTCGAAGCGCGAAGGTCGAAGCCGACGATGAGCGCCACGCCGGCGAGCCCGAGCCCGAGTCCCGAGAGGCTCGCCACGTGGAGATGCTCGCGGTTGCCCAGCGCGGTGGCGATGAGGACGCCGACCAGGGGCACGGCCGAGACCAGCAGCCCCGCCAGCGCGCTCGTGACGTGCGTCTCCGCGCTCGCGAGCATGAACCACGGAAGTCCAACCTCGACCGCCGCGAACGCCAGGAGCGCGATCCACCGGCCCTCGAGCGGGCGGAGGCCTCCGCGGGCCAGCACCAGCGGCAGGAGGATCAGCGCCGCGACGCCGGTGCGCACAAACACCAGCGTCGGAGGCGCTAGCTCGCTGACGGCCACGCGGATCAGGAGGTAGGGAATGCCCCAGATCACGCACATGGCGGCAAACAGCAACAGCCCGCGGCGAGTCACAACTGATGAAACCTACCCCACCTGGTCCGGCTTCCAGAAGGGGCCGTTGTCTTCAGGATCGCTTCATGGTTAGACTGGCCGGAGCCGCGTCGGTTTCTGGTTCCACACAGGGGGTACAGGTATGACCAGACTCTCGGCCCTCCCGCTAGCCGTCGCCGCCGTGCTGATCGCGGCGAGCACCGTGCTCGGCACAGGGGGCGACGCCCTCGTCAGCAACGGTAGTCCGCCCAGCCCCTTCTCGCAGAACAAGCAGAACGAGCCGGCGATCACCAACGACGCCAACCACCCGAGCGTCCTCGTGGCCGGCAGCAACGACGAGATCGACGAGGAAGCCTGCAACGCAGGCAACGACACTCGTTGTCCGTTCACGCCGGGCATCGGCGTCTCCGGTGTCTACTTCTCCTTCGACTCGGGCCAGACCTGGGTCCAGCCGACCTACACCGGACTGACGGCGCGCGGCTGCCAGGGAGTCGTGGGCAACTCGGATCCACCGTGCACGCCCCAGCAGGGACCGATCGGGACGCTGCCCTGGTATTTCGAGAACGGCCTCGTCTCGGACGGTGACCCAGGCCTCGCCTTCGGGCCGCGTCCGGGAGCGAACGGCTTCAGCTGGGCCAACGGCTCCCGGCTCTACTACTCGAACCTGACCTCGAACCTGCCGACCGGCAGCGGCGAGACGGCTTTCAACGGCTTCGAGGCGATCGCCGTCTCGAGGACCGACAACGTGCAGGCGGCGGCGGCCGGCGACAAGAACGCGTGGATGGCGCCGGTGCTCGTCTCCCACCAGAACAACACGACCTTCTCCGACAAGGAGCAGATCTGGGCCGACAACGCGTCGTCCAGCCCGTTCTTCGGCAACGTCTACGTCTGCTGGGCCGACTTCCAGGGCCAGGAGAAGAGCCCGAACGCGGCTCCCGCGCAACTGAAGGTCGCGGTCTCGTCCGACGGCGGCGCGACCTGGAGCTCGCCGCACCCGATCGGGGCCGCGGCCAACAACGGCCAGCGCAACCCGCTCGACGGCTGCACCGTCCGGACCGCCAGCAACGGCACGGCCTACGTCTTCGGCGTCGGCACGCTCTCTTCGGGCGGACACGCGAGCTTCGAGCTCATGTCCACCTCGACCAACGGCGGCGGCACGTGGTCAAGCCCGACCCCGGTGGCGGGACCGGTGACCCAGCCGGGCCTCTTCGACCCGGTGCTGGGCCGGCCGACCATCGACGGCATCGCCGGCGCGCGCAGCGACCTCGCTCCCGCGCCGAGCGTCGACATAGCGAACGGCGCGCCGACAGGGTCGGATGCGACCAACCGCATCGTCATGAGCTACGTCAGTGGTTCGATCAACACCCAGGACGTCTTCTTCACAGAGTCCGCTGACGGCGGCAACACGTGGTCAGCCCCGCGTGCTGTCGAATCCGCCGGTGACCACGGCGTGTACGCGGCACCCGCGATATCCCCGAACGGGACAACCGTGTACGTCGTTTACAACGCTTTCACGACCCCGTACCAGGACACGACCGCCACTCCGCGCGTCATGGTGGGAGTAATCGTCAAGGCCTCGGTGGGCAGCGGCGGAACAGGCGCCTTCAGTTCGGCGCACCGCGGAGCGCCTGGCGACCCACGAGGCTCGAGCCAGAACAACCTCGTGGGTGAGTTCATCGGCGACTACGTCTACGCCACCGCGACGCGCACTTACGGCGCGGCCGTGTGGAACGACGCGCGCAACGATGCCGACTGCCCGGCGATCGACGCCTGGCGGATGTCGCTCCGCAACGGGACCAGCGTCCCGAGGCCGGCGCCCCAGCAGGACTGCCCGGCCACGTTCGGCAACCTCGACATCTTCGGCGGCACCGCCTGATCGGATAGAAGGCACGAAGGGGGCGCCACGCAGGCGCCCCCTTCTTTTTTTATGCCTCGATGAAAGTCGTCGCCGTCTCCTTGATTGCGGCCGGCGAGCGACTCGCCAGATAGATGTACAGGGCCACACCGATCACCAGCCACGCGAGGACGATCCAGGGGGCGGCGTTCGCCGGTGCGGTCAAGGCTCCGATGCCGAGGCCCGCGAAGTCGATGCCGAAGGACGCGACCAGCACGGGGATGAAGATCAGGATCCCGAGCGCGGGGACTATGAGGTTCCAGAGAACGTTCATCTCGCTGCGCTGCTCGCGCATGTAGAAGACGATGTTGGCCAGGTTCGTCAGGATGTATATGCAGACGACGATCAGCGTCGCGATCGTGCCGAGCAGGGCGAAGGCGTTAAGCGGGCTGTTCGGCGTCCCGACGTTCAGGAGCGCGAACCCCAGGATGAGGGCCACGGCGATGCCCAGCGCACCCTGCACGTGGATGGCCATGTAAGGGGTCTTGAACCGCGGGTGCACCCGCGCCAGCTGGCGCGGCAGGATGCCGACGCGACCCAGGGCAAACCCGACGCGAGTCGCGGCGTTCGCGCCCGCATTCGAGTTGGCGAACGCGCTGTTGAGGATGGCGAGAGTGACGAGGATGGCGAGCGGACCCCACACCTTCGAAGCGAGCGCGTCCCACGGCGCACCGCCACCGAAGGCCAGGAAGCCCGACTTCATCTTCTCCGGGCCGAAGTAGACCGACGCCCCGTAGTAGCAGACGAGATAGAAGACGCCGACCAGGATGCACGACAGGATCACGGCCCGCGGAATGGTGCTCTTCGGATTTCTGGCCTCTTCGCCCAACGGCGCCGACGCCTCGAAGCCGATGAACGCGAGGACGGTGTAGATCATCCCGGCGAAGACCGCGCCCAGGCCCCCCGAGTTGCCGGTGTTGGGCGCGAATACGCTCAGTGTGTTGTTTCCGCCCGCCGCGATGATGAGGGTGATCGCAAGCAGGAAGAACACCACGATCTCGAAGGCCCCGAGCACGACGCCGGTCTCGGTCGAGATCCGGACCCCGCGGTACACGAGAATCCACACGCCGATGCCCGCCAGCGCGGCAAACGGCGCCCACAACCAGAGCGGCGTGTTGAAGTGGTTGTTGAGGTAGGAGCTGAGCTCGTTCCCGAACACGATGTAGAGAAGCGGTGCGACGATCGGCTCGGCCAGCATGTAGCCCCAGGCGACGAAGAAACCGACCGTCGGGTGGAGGCCTCGGGCGCTGTACGTGTACAGGCCGCCCGCCGAAGGAAGATGCCGCGCAAGCTGGCCGATGCTGATGGCGACGAACACACACGCAACCAGCGCCAGAACGACGGCAAGCGGCGTCGACCCGCCTGCGTACGGGGTCGCGAAGATGATCGAAAAGGCCACGGCGGCCGCCGGCGCCATGTGCGTGATGGACTGAAACAGAACCGGCGCCAGCCCGACGGCGTCCCGCTGGAGCTGGGCCACGGAAGTGGAAGAACCGCGATCGCTCATAGGCTTCCCTCCCCAGAAAATTGGCTCGGAGATAACACCTCCCCGAACCGCCGTCAAGTACGCGACCGGCCCGGCGACGTTCTCTAGGTGATGTTCATGAGATTCAGGCTCACGCGCCTGATGATGTGGATGGGCCTTGCCGCCGCGGCGACGTACTTCCTGGACCCGGACCGGGGCCAGCAGCGCCGCAAGGACCTGCGGAAGCGGATCGACAAGATGCGCAAGGCAGGCGAAAAGGCCAAACTGGAAGCCGGCCTCTAAGCCTCCCTCTCCCTCCGGGGAGGGGGTCAGGGTGAGGGGCTGGACAGGCTAGCGTTTGCGGGCGGTGCTCGATCGACGTGCGCTCAACCGCGCCCTGCTCGCCCGCCAGATGCTGCTCCAGCGAGAGAGGGCCACCGCCGCGGCCACCATCGAGCGCCTGGTCGGCATGCAGGCCCAGGCCCCAAACCTTCCCTACATCGGGCTGTGGGTGCGGCTTGCCGGCTTCCGCCACGAGGAGCTGTCGCGCCTCGTCGAGTCCCGCAAGGCGGTCCGCACGTCGCTCCTGCGCAACACCATCCACCTGGTCACGGCGCGCGACGCTTTTGCGCTCAAGCCGCTGTTCACGCCGCTGGGTGAGCGCGGTTACCTGCGGGGCAGTCCCTGGGGCAAAGGCATGCGCGACGCCGACCTTGACGCCATCCGCACCGCCGGCCGCGAGATCCTGGCGGAGAAGCCGCGCACCGTGGCGGAGCTCGGCCGGCTCCTCCAGCAGCGCTTCCCGCACCACGACGGCGTGGCCATGGCGTACGGCGTCCGCTACATGGTCCCGCTCGTCTTCACCACCCCGCGGGGCATCTGGCGGGCCAGCGGACCCGTGACGCTGACCACGTTCGAGGCCTGGCTCGGCCGGCCGCCCGGACCCGCCATGCCGGCGGAAAGACTCGTGCTGCGCTATTTGAAGGCCTTCGGTCCTGCGTCGCCCGCGGACTTTCGCGCGTGGTCAGGCCTGGCCATGAAGCCGGTCTTCGAGCAGCTGCGCCCGCGCCTGCAAACGTTCCGCGACGAGGAGGGGCGGGAGCTCTTCGACGTCCGGACTGCGCCCCGGCCGTCGAGGGAGGTCGACGTGCCGGTCCGTTTCCTCCCGGACTACGACAACATCCTGCTCGCGCACGCCGACCGGTCGCGCATCATGCCGCGCGGACGCCACATCGGGATGTTCAACAGCGCGGGGGTGATGCAGGGCGCGGTGCTGGTCGACGGCTTCGTGCGCGCGATGTGGACGCCGAGCAGCGACGGACGCCGCATCCTGGTGACGCCGTTCACGAAGCCCTTGACGCGCGCGGAAAAGCAGTCGACCGAGGCGGAGGCGCGGGAGCTGCTGAAGTTTCTGGCTCCCGGTGAACGCCACGAGGTGGCGTTCGGGCCGGTGCAGCCGTAGCCGCTGGCCCAGGGCGGCGACCGCCGCCCAGGAGCGCGCCGGCCGCTAGGCGCGCGGTCTCAGGCGGCGATGTCCTTGCGCGCAAAGCGCACCGACGCGAGCACCAGCGCCGCCGCTCCGACCGCGACCACGACCGCGATGTTGCCCGCGTTCAGCCCATGGAGGAGCGGCGTCCCGTAGTAGTAGAGGGCGGACACTCGGAGCGTCGCGTCGGGCCATTTGAGGTCGGGCCCGACGAAGCTGATGAAGAACCAGGCTGCGAGCACGAAGCTCAAGAGGCCGGTGTCGGCCGCGGTGCGCAGCCAGCCCGACGCCAGGTACCCGATGGCGGCGATGAGCAGGCCCAGCGGAATCATGCCGAGCGTCGCCTCGACCAGGTTGGTGCTGTCGAGGGACACTCCGCCGGCGGCGACCGCGACGCTGATCGCGGCCAGCGTCACCACGCCGACGATGATGGTGGCGGTGGCGAGGGCCGCGAAGCGGCCGAGCAGCACCGACACCCTCGAGTTCGGCGTCGACAGCACGATCTCGAGCCGGCCCTCGTCCTCGTCCGCCGACCAGCGGTTCACCTGGGTCACGGCAAACGCCATGAGCAGGACCGGCATAAGCTCGAACATGGCGCCCAGGAGGATGGCGTCCAGAGTGCTCGACTTGCCGCCAATGTTCTGCAGGACCTTCAGCGCCACCGAGTTCGGGTCGGCCGTGAACACGCTGCTGAGCTTGTCCGTCAGCTGCTGGACGGCAAACACCTCCCACGCGCCGAACGCGGCAAAGCCCAGGGTCCACCAGAAGGTGGGCCAGGCGATCATGCCCAGGCTGCGCGTGTAGACCGAGCGTACCGACCAGTCGCCTCCCGGCAGCGCGTGGCTCGGGCCGGAGGCGCGGCTCGGGATGCTCAGCCAGGTGGGCAGCTTGACGGTGTCGGCCACGTCGCGGCGCGCGAACAGCCAGACTGCCGCCACGCTCAAAGCGACGGCCAGTCCGAGCTGCACCAGCATGCCGCCGGCGCTCACGCCGTAGCTCGGGATCAATGGCTTGCTGAGGTTGTAGTAGTAGATCGGCGACAGGTGCGAGAACCAGTCGGTGCCAGGAATCACCCTATGCACCATGTCGACGACGATGAAGACGAGGAGCAGCGCGCCGGTGATGCCGGCCGCCGGTCCCCGCTCCGACGTGAACTGCGAGACGAGCAGCGCGATGCCGCCGAACACGGCGCAGATGAGCGCCAGATCGAGGCCGAATAGCAGCCCGTCGACGAGGGAGAAATCCGCCTTGAACGCGACGCCACCGAGGTAGGCGAGCACACCGATGATCACCGCCATGGCGCCGAGCGCCACCCACATCGCAGCCAGCTTCTGGACGGCGACCTGCACGCGCGACCGCGGCGCCGACAGCAGGACGTCGAGAGACCCGCGGTCTTCTTCGCCCCGCAGCATCCGGCTGCCCGCAAGCAGGGGCCAAACGCAGATGAGGAAGACGAAGATGCCGATCTTGAACGTGGCGTATCCGCCGACGGTGTCGGCCTTCACGGCGTCCGCGTTCCAGGCGAACTGAGCCGCGAGACCGGCGAGCGCCGCTCGCTGCGCAGGCGTCCTGATGAGCTCGGCGACGCTGGCCATCGGCGAGACGATGGTCAGCCCCATGCCGATGCCCCAGCCGGCGATCGCGATCCGGTAGTCGCGGAGGGTCTTCAGGAAGACGCTTCTAAACCACATCGGCCGTCTCTCGCCGCGGCGCCTTGCCGTCGCCTTCGTAGTACCGCAGGAAGATGTCCTCGAGGCTGGGCTCGTAGCTGGTCAACGACACGACGGGGAACTGCGCCGCGGCCTTGATCACCGCGTCGGCCGAGCCCTGCATCGCCAGCCGCACGGAGGACCCGTTGTTCAGGTTTTCGACCCCGGCGACGCCGTCGAGCCGCGAAAACGTCTCGAGCGGCACCGGCTGGGCGAAATGGATCGTGATCTCGTAACGCTTGATGTCTTTCAGCTCAGCCACTCCGCCGACGCGCACCAGGCGCCCTTCGCGGATGATGCCGACCCGCGTGCACGTCTTCTCGACCTCGCTGAGGACGTGCGACGAAAGGAACACCGTTCGGCCCTCGTTGCGCGCCTCCCTCACGAGGTTGTCGAACTCGAGCTGGTTCAACGGGTCGAGACCGCTCGTCGGCTCGTCCAGGATCAGGACTCGGGGGCGGTGCATGAAGGCCTGGATCAGCACGACCTTGCGCTTGTTGCCGGTCGAGTACTGCCGGAACTTGCGGCTGGTGTCGAGGTCGAACCGCTCGACCAGGTTCTTCAGGTACTTCTGGTCGACGCCACCGCGCAGGTGGGAGAAGTATTCGAGGATCTGACCGCCGGTAAGGTTCGGGTCGAGCGCGGGCTCGCCGGGAATGTAGCCGATCATGCGATGGACCTCGAGCGACTTCTCCCACGCGTCCAGGCCGGCGACGCGCGCGACGCCGCTGTCCGCGCGGATCAGCGCCATGAGGATGCGGATGGTCGTTGTCTTGCCCGCTCCGTTGGGACCGAGAAAACCGAACACCTCGCCTTCCTCGACCGAGAACGTCACGTCGACGATGCCGCGCTTGCGGCCGTAGCTCTTGTTGAGCTGTTCGACTTCGATGATGCCCGCCATCACCCAAACCACTCCTGCAGAACGGCCTCGTCGGCGAGGTCGATGGACCCACGCGGCGCCCCGAGAATCCTCTCGAACGCGTCGTTGAAACTTACGACTGTATCTCGCACCGCCTCATAGCCGATGGCGCCGGTCTGCCGGGCGATGAACAGATCCGTGGCGATGTCTTGAAAACCGAGAAGCAGCGTCACGAAGATTCGCGCCGTGTCCTCGGATGAAGTGACCTTGAACATCCCCTCCTTGATGCCCTGCGCGATGATCTTCGCGAGCATTGGCGTGAGCCGCGGGGCCAGCCGATGCCGGAATTTCTCGCGCACCACCGCGTTGTCGTCCGAGAGCCAGGTCTGCAGCAAGGCGAGGACGAGCGCCTTCTGCGCGCTCTTCCAGCGGGCGATGCCGCCGAAGAGGGCCTTGAGCTTGGGCGCGGCCGCGAGCTCGTGGCTTTCGACCACGGGCGCCACGGCGCCAAGGCCGGCGTCGACCATGCGCTCGATGACCGCCTCGAGCAGCGACTGCTTCGAGTCGAAGTAGTGGTAGAAGGCGCCGCGCGAGGCCTCCGTTGCATCGAGCAAGTCCTGGACGCTGGTCTGCTCCCAGCCCTTGACCTGCATCAGCCTCGTCGCCGCATCGACGAAGACCTCTCGCCTGACGGTGTGGACCTCGACGTTCAACGTGCGCGCCACGGCGAATATTATAACCGACCGACAGTCGGTTTATTTATGTGGTTTTCACGCCGCCCGCCGAGTTCATACCGCCCGACAGGCCCGTCATTGGTGCGCCGGCGCTGGGGCGAGTGGCGGCGACCTCGATTACGTAGACCTGGGCCGGCTCTCGGGCTGCATCAACCGCCGCCTCGAGATTTTCGATTTCGCGTACGACTTTGACATTATCGAACATTTGCTCTATTGTCAATTGAAATCAACTAAACCCCTACTCGGCGTGCAGCACCTCGATCACATTCGTTCGGGCTGCCCACCGCCCCGGAATCACCGAGGCCACGACCGCCACGACCACGCCGGCCAGCAAGATGACCGCCAACTCCCACGCCGAGTAGGCGCCGTACGCGGCGGGCGGAATGTTGGCACCGCCAAGGCCACCGACCAGGTCGAACAGCAGCCTGCTGAGGGCAACGCCTCCCGGCACCCCGACCAGGCCTCCCGCCAGCGCCAGGAATCCCGCGGAGCTGGCCACCATCGCGATCACCTGCCGCGGGCTCATGCCGAGCGCTTTGAGGGTGGCGGTGTCGCGCATGCGCTCGCGAGTGTTGAGGAGAAGCGTGTTGAAGATTCCGGCCAGGGCGATCAGCACCAGCACCGCTGCAATCGCGAAGAGCACCGCGCTGATCGCGGGGCCGGTCGGCGCGCCGCTGATCTGGTTGGCCTGAACATCCAACAAGTCCGGCTCCGCCTGAGCGAGTCGGCGTACGTAAGACCCGACATTCGCGCCCGGCCGGAGCGTGATCAAGTACGTGGACGGCAGAAGGCCGGACGCGAACGAGGCGATCGTCGACCAATCGGTGATCATCTCGTGCCCGCCGGGACCGCCCTGGAAGTCATAGACCTCCCCCACGATTCGCAGCTTCAGGGAGGCCCCCTGCAAAGTCCCGATGAAGGTGTCGTCGAGCTTGAGGTGCGCGTCCCTGAGCAGGCCGATGGGCGCCACGACCTCACCGGGGCCGCTGAACCAGTGACCGGAAACCAGCAGGTAGCCGAGCCGCGACGATTCGCCGCGGAAGACCGCGGTGTAAACGGGGTCGGCGATCCCCGGCACGGCGATGTGGGTGTCGGTCTGCCCGACCACGCGCGCGGTCTCGGGCTGCGATGTGATGAGCCCAATGGCGTCGGCGTCCGCGAGAGCCGGACTCCTGTTGACCACGACGTCCACGTTTCCGATATGAGCCTCGTAGGTGTAGATGCCGGAAAAGGCGCGCGTCTCCCCCAGGGCGACGACGACGGTGGCAACGCCAACGAAGATGGCGATCAGGGTGAGGAGCGCTCGCACCGGCCGCGCGACAGCTTCGCCAAGACCAAGCGCGACGGGCCGTGGCAGGCGGCCCAACGCCGCCACGCTCCGGAGCCAGCGCCCGCTCCGCCCACGAGGGGCTGACGCATTGGTGATCACGATCGAGGGCTTGAGCAGGCCGGCGCGCAATGACGGGAGCAGGGCGGCGGCGGTGACGGTGAGGAGCACCCCGGCAAGCGCGACAAGACCAATGCCGAAAGAGAAACTCGGCTGGTAGGCAAGCCCCAGCCCCTCCGAGCTGCTCGCAAGTATCGGTTGACTCAGGACTGAGCCGGCCGGTATGCCGACGGCGCAGCCCGCGGCGGCGGGGACGATGACCTGGAGCACGAAAACGCCGACCACCTGGCTGGGGGCGAAACCGACGGCCTTCATGATGCCGATCTCGCGGTAAGAGGCGATCACGATGCCCGTAACGAGGTTGGCCACAATCGCCGCAGTCGCCGCGAGCGCAAAGACGCTGAATGCGACCAGGATGCCGACCAGCACCTGGTTTGTGATGTTGAAGATCGAACCGACGAGCAAGTAATCGACCGACCTCGTGATGCTCGCCGGAGGCAGCGAGGCGCGCATTGCGTCCATGTGCGCCGTGAGCTGAGCAGCGGTCGGCTCACCCGCGAAGCGATAGTCCATCAGGTAGTGGGTCGAGCCCGTGGCGGCCAGTGATGCGAATGCGGAGTCGAGCACCCACGCGTGCTGCCCGCTGATGGAAGCCTGCGGCTCGTCGATGTCGACCACCTCGGCGACGACGGTGAGCATCGGCTCTTGAGGAACGCTCACCACCTTGAGCCTGTCACCGATGGAGATGTGGTTCAGATCGGCAAAGGATCTCGTCAGGACGATCCCGGTCTCATCGGATGGCCAGCTCCCGCTCGTGATGCGGAGCTGCTCGACGCTCCCGTTCGGGTCGTCGCGGCCGATCGTGGTCACGGCGTACTTGTGGCCGCCGGCCTGGAACTGCATCTCGGTGGCCCGATATGGGCCGCCGTACGCGACGGCTCCAATAAGAGACGGCGTTTGCGCGAGGAGTGCCGGATCGGTTTTCGGGTCGAAGTAAACCTGCAGGTGCGCGCCGCGCTGGTCCTGGAACGCGGTCATGTATGGGTCGCTGGTCTGGGACACGATCATCAGCGCCATCGTGCCGGCGCCGGCGGCGAGGAGCGTGGTGATGAAGATGACCGCCGCCTGCAAGCGCCGCCTGCGCACATCGGCGAGCGCCTTGGCGACGACGGCCCTCATCGCGAGGCCTCCTCGCCGCGAACCCGGATCACTTCGGACGCGGCGCGGTCCGTCGATTCGAGACGTGCATCGTCGACGACCGCGCCGTCCATGAGGCTGATCACGCGCGCCGCGTATCGAGTCGCGAGCTTGGCGTCGTGAGTGACCAGCAATATCGTCTGCCCGTCGCGGTGCAGCTCCTCGAGCAGTTCCATTACTTGCTCGCCGCTGTGGGTGTCGAGGGCGCCCGTGGGCTCGTCTGCGAGCAAAAGGGTCGGCCTGTTGATCAAAGCGCGCGCGATGGCCACGCGCTGCTGCTGACCGCCGCTGAGGCGCGCCGGAAAACGGTCGGCGACGTCATCGATGCCGAGCTTCTGGAGCAGCTCGCGAGCCCGTTGCGTCGCCGCGTCGCCTTTCAGCTGGGCGGGGATGAGGACGTTTTCGAGAGCGGTCAGGTTCGAAAGCAGGTAGAAAAACTGAAAGACAAAACCGATGTGGTCCCGCCGAAACCGCGCTAGGCCACCCTCGCTCAACCTGGCCAGGTCGAGGCCGGCGACGGTGACGGAGCCCGACGTCGGCCGGTCGAGCCCGGCAACCATGTTCAGCAGCGTCGATTTGCCGCTGCCCGAAGGGCCCATCACGGCCGCGAACTCACCTTGGGCGATGGAGAGCGAGATGCCGTTGAGCGCACCCGTGAGACCCGCCTGGTAAACCTTCGTCACGTCCGAGACCTCGACCAGCGCGGTCATCGCCCGTCCTCCGCCCCGAACCGCTCTGAAGAAAGCTCGTCCATCCATTTCAGGTCAGCCTCCGTGTGCAGTAATGCGCCGCGAACCAACCGCGCCAGGTCGATGCGACCGTCGCGACGCGCCCTTTCCTCCAGCCGGTTGAGATCCCGCAAGCGCTGCAGATATGCGCGCTTCTGGCGGCCAAGCAGCTGCGGCAGGTCGCCGTTCGCGATGCGGGTCGCGACCAGGAGCTTCACGTAGATGTCCTCGTGGAGCTGCTGAGGCCCGGACGCGGGCTCTGCGAGCCACTCGTCCAGCGCATTGCGACCCGCGGGCGACAGCTCGTAGGCGAGCTTGCCGCGATCGCCACGCGGTCCGACCGGCCGCACCAGGCCGTCCCGCTCGAGACGCTGGAGCGTCGTGTAGATCTGGCCGATGTTGACTTCCCAGGTCCCACCCAACATCTCCTCAAATCGGTTCTTCACCTCGTATCCGTGGAGGGGCTCCCGAGACAGGAGTCCCATCACGCCGAACTTAAGTGACACTACCCATACTCAGTATGCATTCTGAGTATGCATGTCGATGTTGGCTGTGTCAAGGGCATCGAGGACCGGGGTCAGGCGGTCGCCAGGTAGCCCCCGTACCAGGCTTCGAAAGCGAACAACGTCCACAGCTGCTTGCGGTTGTCCGCGCGACCGCTCAGATGGTCGTCGACGAGCCGCGACACCTCACCGACGTCGAACAGCCCCTCCCGCCGAAGGCGATCCGGCGACAGCATGTCCAGCAGCTGCTCACGCACCGGCCCGCGGAACCAGTCCGCGATCGGAATCCCGAACCCTTTCTTCCGCCGCCGGAGTATCGATGCGGGCAGCATCCCTCGCAGCGCCCGCCGGAGCAGGAACTTCGACCGCAGCCCTCGCAGCTTCATGCGCAGCGGCAACCCCAGCGCAAACGCGACGAAGTCGTTGTTCAGCAGCGGCACGCGCGCCTCGAGCGACGCCAGCATCGACGCCCGGTCGAGCTTGACCAGGATGTCGTTCTCCAGGTACAGCCGCATGTCGAGCAGCAGCGCCTGGTGCAGCGGATCGAATGACGCGTATTCGCTTTCGATCGCGCCGCCGGCGCCAAGCCGCGACGGAAACGACCCCATCCACGTCCGGTGCCGCTCCGCCACCGGCAGGGTGGCGCCCGAGACAAATCGCTTGGCGCGGAAGTCGAAGCTCAGGTTGTCGTGGGAAACGGGAAGGCGGCGCACCAACGGCTCGACCACGCCGCGCCGCAAGACGCGAGGCACGCGCGCGTACCACCCCGCCAGCCGGTGCGCCTGCAAAGTTGGGTAGCCCGCGAAGAGCTCGTCTCCTCCGTCCCCACCAAGCGCCACCTTCACGTGCCCGCGCGTGAACGCCGACAACAGGTAGGTCGGGATGATCGACGCGTCGCCCAGGGGCTCGTCCAGCAGCTCGGGCAACCGCGGAACCAGGCCCAGCAGCATCGACGGCTCGAGCGTGAGCTCGTGATGATCGGTGCCGAGATGGCGCGCGACCAGGCGGGCGTGTGACGACTCGTCAAACGACCTCTCCGCGAAACCGACCGAGAACGATTTCACCTCGCCGCCGAGCTGCGTCATCGCCGCGGCCACGGCGCTCGAGTCGATGCCGCCGGATAGGAACACGCCGAGCGGTACGTCGCTGATGAGCTCCTTGCGGACGGATTCGCGAAGCACCGCACGCAACTGCTCGCACGCGACGTCGACATCGCCCCCATCGCCGCCGTCGCCGTCCACGTTCAGGTGCGGCGCCCAGTACTGCCGCACGACCGCGCGGTGGTCGGCGAGAGACCACGTCAGGGTGTGGCCGGGCCGCAGCTTGGAGATGCCGCGCACGATCGACCGCGGCGACGGCACGAACTCATACGCGAGGTATTCGTCGAGCGCTGCGGGGTCGATGCCGCGGCGCAGCCCGGAGTCGCGCAGCAGCGCTTTCAGCTCCGACCCGAACACGAACCTCGTGCCGTCCACGGCGTAGTGGAGCGGCTTAATGCCCATGCGGTCGCGCGCGAGAAACAGGCGCGAGGCGCGCCGGTCGAGGATGCAGAACGCGAACTGCCCGTTCAGCCGCTCGACCATCTCGTCGCCCCACTCCTCGTAGCCGTGGACCAGAACCTCGGTATCGGACCGCGTCGCGAACCGGTGCCCCGCCGCGACCAGCAGCGAGCGCAGCTCGGCGTGGTTGAAGATCTCGCCGTTCTCGACGACCCAGACGGTCGAGTCCTCGTTCGCCATCGGCTGATGCCCGCCCTCGACGTCGATGATCGACAGCCGCCGCATGCCGAGGACGGCGCCCTCGAACGTCACCTCACCGGCATCGTCGGGACCTCGATGCGCCATCGCGGCGCACATCCGCGCCACCAGGTCACGAGCGGCGGCCGGCTCCCCGCCTGCCACCCCGCATATCCCGCACATCAGTGGTCCGTGTCGGCCAACTGCCCGGCATCTGGCGGCTGGTTTCCGGCGAGCGTCCTACGGACGCTGACGCCGGCGTTGCGGTTCCCGGCGCTCGTCGTCAGGCACAAACGGTGCCATCCTCCTCGCGCCACCCGCGCCTTGGCGTCGCCGGCCTCAGCCACCATCTGCTCGCGCACCGGCGACACAGCCCACTAGCGGCTGCGGACGGCCTGTCTCCCGTTCGTCGCCGGCTGCCGGGTGACGGCGCGCTCGATGATCTCGCGCACCACGTACGTCGGCCTGGACTGCGACTCGTGGTACGTCCGGATCGACAGCTCCGCCAGCAGGCCCATGAGGATGAACTGAACGCCGACGATCACGAGCAGCACCGACACGAGCAGCAGCGGATTGTTGTGCACGTAAACGTATGGAGGGAGCAGCTTCTGCAACGCAACGACGGCCGCCAGGAGCGTCGCCAGCGCCCACAGGCCGAAGGCGGCGAAGCCGAAGAAGTACATCGGCTTGGTCGAGTAGTCGCCGAGCAGCTTCACGGTGATCAGGTCCAGCGCCACCCGCGAAGTGCGTGAAAGCGAGTACTTCGACCGCCCGTACGTGCGCGGCCGGTGGTGGACGGGGATCTCGGTGATCCGCGCGCCGACCATGTCCGCGTAGACGGGAGTGAAGCGGTGCATCTCGCCGTAGAGCTTCACGTCCCGGATGACCTCGCGCCGGTACGCCTTCAGCGTGCAGCCGAAGTCACTGATGCGTACGCCGGTCACGCGGGCGATGATCCAGTTCGCGATCTGCGACGGGACGACCCGCGTCATGTCGTCCTTGCGATCACGGCGCCACCCGCTGACGACGTCATAGCCCTCGTCCATCTTGTCGAGCAGGTGTGGGATGTCGTGCGGGTCGTTCTGCATGTCGCCGTCCATGAAGACGAGGACGTCGCCGCGGCTGTGGTCGATGCCCGCCTGCACGGCCGCGGTCTGGCCGAAGTTGCGTCGGAAGCTCACGACTCGCACGCGCGCATCTCGCATCGCCATCGCGCCCAGGCGGTCGGTGCTGCCGTCGCGGCTTCCATCGTCGATGTACAGCACCTCGAACGTCCGGCCCAGCGACTCCAGGACGCCCATCAGCTCGCGGTGCAGGGGTTCGATGCTGTCGACCTCGTTGTAGACGAGGACGACGACGGATAAGGAAGGATCCTCGCTCGATGGGTGGCGGGCCATCTAGACCGATTATGGGGCTTGATAAGCTCGGCCCCGGTGGCAGCCCAAGCCGTAGCCGTTCGCGCGTCCGCGCAGGCTCGCAACGAAGCGTGGTGGATGTTCCCGGCGATGCCGATGCTCGCTGCGGCAATCGCGTTTGCGTGGACGCTTCACGGCGAGCTCCAGCGCATGTACGGCATGACGAGCGAGGCATGGGACCTCGCGTACGACCAGCAGGTGATCTGGAGCATCACGCAGGGCGATTGGTTCTACTCGAGCTTCGCCCGCGCCAACTTCCTCGGCGTCCACCTCGAGCTCGTCTTCGTCGTCCTGGCCGCCATCGAGAAGTTCTGGCCGAGCCCGACGGTGCTGCTCATCTTCTCGTCGGCCGGCCTCGCGGCCACCGCCCCCGCCGCGTACCTCTTCTTCCGCGCCATCCTGCCGGCCGACCGCGCGGAGTCGCCGTGGCTTGCCGTCGCGATGGCTGCGCCGCTGCCTTTCTGGGCCGCCGTCCAGGAGTCGGCGCGGGACTTCTTCCACCCCGAGAACATGGCGCTGCCGCTGGCGCTGCTCGCGGCCTGGGCCGGGATTCGCGGTCACCGCATCGCCATGTGGTGTCTGTGCGTGCTCACGCTCACGTGCAAGGAGGACCAGGTCTACACGGTCGGCGTGATCGCGCTGCTCATGCGCGTCTACGGCGCGCAGGAGATCAGGAAGCACTGGCGGTTCATCCTCTACCTCGCGGTCTTCTGGCTGCTCATCGGCACGGGAGTGATCCAGCAGCACCTCCGCGCCCCTAACGGCTACACCGACTTCGTGTACTACGGCTGGCTCATCGGGTTGAACCCCGCGATCCACGTCACGCCGCTCGCCGTCCTCGAGGCCCTGGTCCGGCCGGAGGCGCTGTTGATGGTCGCGGGGATCATCGCCTCGATGGCGGCCCTGCCCGTGCTCGCACCGCGGTGGCTGCTGCTGATGATTCCGCCGTACCTCGCGAACGTCCTCAGCGCCCACCCGCTCCAGAACCAGCTGCAGCTGCACTACGTGATGCTGCTGATGTTCCCGCTGGTCGTGGCCGGTGGCGTCGGCGCCAGGGCTTTTCTCGAGCGCCGCTCCATCAGGCCGGCGTGGGCGCTTGTCGCCGCGGCGCCGGCTCTGCTGCTCGGCTACGGCACCGGCCGCTTCCCGCCCTCGCTCCTCACCGACATCCCGTGGGCCTACGACAGGCCCAACGCGGTGGCGGAGCTGCGGACGGCGACCGCGGTCATTCCCTCCAACGCGCCGGTGAACGCCGACGCGGGACTCGACGTCTGGCTCGCCAACCGGCATCAGATCAACGACTTCCCGGACATGCTCGACAACGGCTCGTACGTCGTGATCGACCAGGAGTACTGGCTCGGTTCGAACACGAACCGGGACGCGCGCAGCGCGGCAGTCGCCGCCCTCGCCTCGAGCGGTCGCCGCCTGCTCTACGACGACGGCCGCTTCCAGGTGTGGAGCCCGGTCGGGGACTAATACGTAGTCTTAAGGGTCACCATGGCGGTGGCAACCTCCGTTCGGGAACGTTTGCAGGACCTCTTCGAGCGCCGGATCGTGATCCTGGACGGCTCGATGGGCGTCATGCTGCAGCACAAAGGCCTCAGCGACGAGGACTTCCGCGGCGCCCGGTTCCGCGATCACCCCCGCCCGCTGCGCAACAACAGCGACGTGCTCTGCCTCACGCAGCCCGAGCTGGTGCTGCAGGTCCACCGCGACTACCTGGACGCGGGCGCGGACATCATCACGACCAACACCTTCACTGCCACGCGCGTCAGCCAGGCCGACTACCAGCTCGAGGACCACGTCTACGAGATAAACCTCGAAGGCGCGCGCCTCGCGCGCAGGGCCACCGACGAGCACGGCGACCGGTTCGTCGCCGGATCGCTGGGACCGACCAACGTGACGCTCTCGCTGTCGCCTCGTGTCGAAGACCCCTCTTACCGCGAGGTCACGTTCGACGAGCTGAAGGAGGGTTACGCGGAGGCGGCGCGGGCGCTGGTGGAGGGCGGCGTCGACCTTCTGCTCATCGAGACGGTCTTCGACACGCTCAACGGCAAGGCCGCCATCGCCGCCGTCAAAGAGGTGGCGCCCGAGCTCCCGCTGTTCGTGAGCGTGACGATCGTCGACCGAAGCGGCCGCAACCTGTCCGGCCAGACCGTCGAGGCCTTCTGGACGTCGGTCGAGCACGCCCAGCCTTTCGCCGCGGGCATCAACTGCTCACTGGGCGCGACCGAGATGCGGCCGTACATCGAGGCGATGTCACGGGTCGCGCCGGTGTACGTGACCTGCTATCCGAACGCCGGGCTGCCCAACGCGTTCGGCGGCTACGACGAGGCGCCGCCGACCACCAGCGGGCTGCTCAAGGAGTTCGCCGAGGCGGGCTTCCTCAACGCGGCGGGCGGGTGCTGCGGCACCGGTCCCGAGCACATCCGGCAGATCAAAGAGGCGATGGAGCACGTCGCTCCGCGAAGGGTGCCGAAACGCGAGCCACGCGCTCGCTTCAGCGGCCTCGAGCCGTTCGAGATCAGCCCGGACTCCGGCTTTGTCGTCATCGGCGAGCGCACGAACGTCACCGGGTCCGCGCGGTTCCGCCGCCTGATCGAGTCCGGCGACTTCGCCGGCGCCGTCCAGGTCGCGCTCGACCAGGTGCGCGGCGGCGCGAACCTGCTCGACGTGAACATGGACGCCGACCTCCTCGAGTCCGAGGCGGCGATGGTCCGGTATCTCAACCTGCTCGCCACGGAGCCGGAGGTGGCGCGCCTGCCGATCATGGTCGACAGCTCGAAGTGGTCGGTGCTCGAGGCAGGGCTCAAGTGCCTCCAGGGCAAAGGGGTCTGCAACTCCATCAGCCTCAAGGAAGGCGAGGACGTGTTCCTCGAGCACGCCCGCAAGGTGCGCGAATACGGCGCGGCGGCGGTGGTCATGGCCTTCGACGAGAAGGGCCAGGCCGACACGATCGAGCGCAAGGTCGCCATCTGCACGCGCGCCTACCGGCTGCTGACCGAGAAGCTCGGTTTCCCGCCGGAGGACATCATCTTCGACCCCAACATCCTCGCCATCGCGACGGGGATCGAGGAGCACTCGCAGTACGCGAAGGCCTTCATCGAGGCGACGCGGCGGATCAAGGAGCAGTGCCCCGGCGTGCACGTGTCGGGCGGGATCTCGAACCTCTCGTTCTCGTTTCGCGGCAACGACCGCGTGCGCGAGGCGATCCACTCCGCGTTCCTCTACCACGCCATCCGGGCCGGGCTCGACATGGGCATCGTCAACGCCGGTCAGCTCGTCGTCTACGAGGACATCCCGAAGGACCTGCTCGACATGGTCGAGGACGTCATCTTCGACCGCCGGCCGGACGCGACCGAGCGGCTGGTGGATTTCGCCAAGTCGGTCTCCGGGGAGGGCTCGAGGCGCGAGGTCGACCTGGCGTGGCGCGACGGCCCGGTCGAGGAGCGTCTCAAGCACGCCATCCTCCACGGCGAGGTCGCTTACATAGAAGAGGACGCGGAAGAGGCGCGGGTCAAGTACGGCAAGCCGCTGCTGGTCATCGAAGGCCCGCTGATGGACGGCATGAAGGTCGTCGGCGACCTGTTCGGCGCGGGCAAGATGTTCCTGCCCCAGGTCGTGAAGAGCGCCCGGGCGATGAAGAAGGCTGTCGCCTACCTGCAGCCGTTCATGGAGGCCGAGAAGGAAGGCTCGGGGGACCACCACGTCCGCGGCAGGCTCGTGCTCGCCACGGTGAAGGGCGACGTCCACGACATCGGCAAGAACATCGTCGGCGTGGTGCTGGCATGCAACAACTACGAGGTCCACGACCTCGGCGTCATGGTGCCGGCGGAGAAGATCCTCGACGTCGCCGTCGAGCTCGGCGCCGACGTGGTCGGGCTCTCGGGGCTGATCACCCCGTCGCTGGACGAGATGGTCGTGGTCGCCAGGGAGATGACGCGGCGCGATTTCCGCATCCCGCTGCTCATCGGCGGCGCGACGACCTCGAAGCAGCACACGGCCGTGCGCATCGCGCCCGCGTATGACGGCACGACCGTCCACGTCCTCGACGCATCACGGGTCATCGGCGTCGTGTCCGACCTCCTCGACGGCGGGCGGCGCCCGAAGTTCGAGCAGGAGAACTTCGCGCTCCAGGAAAAGCTGCGCGCGCAGCACACGTCGTCGAGGCGGCCGCTGCTGACGGTCGCGGAGGCGCGGGCGAAGCGGTTGCGGCTGCCGTTTGAGCAGCTGGCGGCGCCGCCGTTCACCGGCAAGAAGGTCGTCGAGCCGGAGATCGCGAAGCTGCGCGAGTACATCGACTGGACCTTCTTCTTCCACGCGTGGGAGCTCAAGGGCAAGTACCCCGCCATCCTCGACAGCCCCTCGCACGGCGCCGCGGCGCGCGAGCTCTTCGGCCACGCCCAGGAGCTGCTGGACGAGATCCAGGAGCACGGCTGGCTGCGCGCGAAAGGCGTCTACGGCTTCTGGCCTGCGCACGCGGAAGGCGACGACGTCGCGCTCGAGAACGGGGTGCGCTTCCCCATGCTCCGGCAGCAGGTCGACCACGGCGACGACAAGCCGTACCTGTCGCTGGCCGACTTCGTCGCGCCCGCCGGCGACCACGTCGGCGCGTTCGCGGTGACGGCGGGGCTGGGCGTGGACGACCTCGCCGCCCGCTTCTCCGCCGACCACGACGACTACCGGGCGATCATGACCAAGGCGCTGGCGGACCGGCTGGCCGAGGCGTTCGCCGAGTACCTGCACGAGGAGGTTCGCCGGTCGTGGTATGAGGAAGGTCCGAAGCAGCCGAACGAAGAGCTGATCGCCGAGAGGTACCGCGGCATCCGTCCGGCGTTCGGATACCCGGCGTGCCCCGACCACTCGGAGAAGCAGACGCTGTTCAGCCTTCTCGATGCGCGGTCGATCGGCATGGACCTGACAGAAAGCGGGGCGATGACGCCGACCGCGGCGGTGTCAGGCCTTTACTTCGCCCACCCGCAGTCGCGGTACTTCATGGTGGGGAAGATCGGGCGGGATCAGGTCGAGGACTACGCGCGTCGCAAGGGCATGACCGCCGCCGAGGCGGAGAAGTGGCTCCGGCCGAACCTGGCCTACGACGAATAGCCGCGCTCACACCCGGATAGGTGCCCTTTGATCAAAAGGAACCTGATGAAGCATGCCGATACGAGCTTTTCGCGCATAAGGCACGCATCGGCTGATCAGTACGACCGCCAGCTCTTCGGCGCGTGCGCTTCGATGAACACAGTCGGGTCGACGAACCGGTAAGGGAACGCCGGGAAGCCCGAGCACGCGCGCGGTGGGAGCGCCCCGTTCCACGAATGGGCGTCGTAGTCGCCCATGAACACAGCGAAGTGGAAGTGCGTCTTGTCGCCCATGTCGGCGATGTCGGCAAACACCTGCCCGCGCTTCACGTGCGATCCGACCGTGAACCCCGAGCGAAGCCACACGTGCCAGTACTGCGTGATCACGACCCCGAACGTGGTGGCGTGGCGGACGAGGATGCCGCCCCTAAAAGTCGGGTCGACGAGGTAACCGATGACGTCGCCGTCGGCCGCCGCCGCGACCGGGTCGCCGACCGACGCGACCTCATCCGTCCCCGTGTGCAGCCACACCGACCCGTCGGCGCACGCCCGCAGGGGAGTCCCGTTGCAGTAGCGCCACTGGCTGCCGAACCCGAGGCAGTGTGGCGACCACGTGGGCAGTGGCAGCTGGAAGACGTCCGACGCAGCGGGCGCCATGGTGCGCACCGCCGACGGAACCGCGGCGCCGTGCGGGTCGGGCGGCGCGACCATGAGCTGCAGGCCGCTCAGAAGGAGCGCCACCAGCGCGCGTCTCACGCCTGCAGCCCCTCCGCCGCCGGAGACCGTCCCGGCCGTCGAGGTGGGCCCGCGATCGACGCCGCTATCAGCCCTGTCGCCACCGGAAACCACAGCAGCAGGCCCACGAGGAAGTACACGAGCAAGAGCAGAAGCAGCACGGTCGCCACCAGGGTCCAGGTCCGCGTGGCGGTGAAGATCGAGGCCACCGGTCCGAACGAGAGGACGGTCACGCCGCTGATGACGATGACCGCGAACGCGCCTTGCTCAGGGCCGCCCTGGGTCATGAAGATGACGAAGATCACGGCGGCGTAGAGCGCGCCGACCACCGATAACGGCCACCTCACCAACGCCCACTGGCGGCCGGCAAGGCCGAGCAGCACGCCCAGCAGGGGCCATCCGATCACCCAGGTGAAGAAGAACTGCTCGGGGCTCAGGGCTCAGCTGATGTCGACGATGACGTTTTTCAGCTCCGTGTAGAGGTCGAGAGCGTAAGGCCCGAGCTCGCGGCCCCACCCGCTCTGCTTGAAACCGCCCCACGGCGTGGTGGGGTCGGTCACGTGGTAGCAGTTCACATACACCGTCCCGGCCTTGAGGGCGTGCGCGACGCGATGCGCCCGCGCCACGTCGCGTGTCCACACACCGGCGACGAGACCGTAGATGGTGCTGTTCGCTTTCGCCACCAGGTCGTCTTCGTCCTCGAACGGGATGGCCGCCACGACCGGCCCGAAGATCTCCTCCTGCGCGATGCGCATCTTGCCGTCGACATCGGCGAAGACGGTCGGCCGGACGAAGTTGCCGCCGTCCAACCCCTCCGCCCGCCCGCCGCCGGCAAGCAACCGCGCGCCTTCGCGATGGCCGACCTGGATGTAGTTGAGCACGCGCTCCATCTGCGTCCGAGAGACCAGCGGCCCCATTTGCGTCATCGGGTCGAGGCCCGGCCCGACGCGCGTCTCCTCGACAGTCTTCACGAGCCCATCGAGCATGCGGTCGTAGATCTTCTCCTGGACGAACAGGCGCGATCCCGCCGAGCACACCTGCCCCTGGTTGAAGAAGATGCCGAAGAACGCGCCGGCGACCGCCTTCTCCAGGTCGGCGTCGTCGAACACGATGTTCGGCGACTTCCCGCCGAGCTCGAGGCTGACACGCTTGAGGTTGCTGTCGGCGGAAGCGCGCGTGATGATCTTGCCGACCTCCGTAGAGCCGGTGAACGCGATTTTGTCGACGTCGGGATGCGACGCCAGCCGCGCGCCCGCCACCTCGCCGAATCCAGGCACGATGTTGACGACGCCGTCGGGCACGTCCGCCGCCTGGAGCAGCTCACCGAGGAGCAAGGCCGACAGCGGCGTCTCTTCGGACGGCTTCAGCACCACGCTGTTGCCGCACGCGAGCGCCGGCGCCACCTTCCACGCGGCCATCATCAGCGGGAAGTTCCAGGGGATGATCTGGCCGACGACGCCGACAGGCTGGCGCAGCGTGTAGCTCAGGTAGCTGCCCGGAAGCGAGATCTGCTGCGTCGCCCCATCGAGCTTGGTCGCCCAGCCGGCGTAGTAGCGGAACGTCGCCGCGGCCAGCGGGATGAAGAACAGGAGCGCGTCGTTGAGCGGCATGCCGTTGTCGAGGCTCTCGAGCTGCGCGAATTCCATCGCGCGCTCCTCGATCATGTCGCCGACCTTCCACAGCGCGCGCGCGCGCTCCGCGGGCTGCATGTCGCGCCAGTCACCCCGGTCGAAGCTTCTCCGTGCCGCCGCCACCGCGCGGTCGACGTCCTCGGCGCCGGCCTCGGCCACTCGGGCCACGACGTCGCCGGTCGCGGGGTCAAGCGACTCGAACGTCTTGCCGCTGGCTGCGTCGACCCATTTGCCGCCGATCAGCAGGCGCTTCGGCTGCGCCTTCAGGAACGCCGAGACTTCGAGCTCTTCTGCAATCGCCATTTGGTCAGGATCGTACGCCTCAATTAGTCTTGAAGCGTGCCGTTGCGTTGACGTCAGAGCGCGCGCGCCGCTGGGGCATCGTGCCGGCCTACTACGGCTGGCAGGGCAAGCTGGTGGAGACGGCGCCTGAGACCGAGGCCGCGATCCTCGCCGCCATGGGTGCGGTGACGGACGGCCCGCCGCCCCTGCAGGCGCCGGAGCTGTCCGACGAGGCGTGCGCCGAAGCGCCTGACCGCGCGTGGGGATGGGCGATCCAGCTCTACGCCTTGAGGTCGCGGGCGAGCTGGGGCATCGGCGACCTCGGCGACCTGCGTCGCTTCGGGCGGTGGGCGCGCGGCTCGGGCGCGTCGCTCCTGCTGCTCAACCCGCTCGGAGCGCAGACGCCTTCGCCGCCTTACCAGAGCTCGCCCTACTTTCCTTCGACGCGCCGCTTCCGCAACACGATCTACCTCCGGGTCGAGGACGTCGACGGCGCCGCTGGCGTCGACCTGGCGAAGGAGCGCGCGGCGGCGCTGGAGCTCAACGCGCGGCGGCTCATCGACTACGACCGCGTGCACGAGCTCAAGAGCGTGGCGCTGCACAAGGTTTTCGACGCGGCGCCGCGGCCGCGTGGCCTCGCCTCCTACCTCGCGCGAGAGGGAGCGGCTCTGCGCGAGTTCGCCGCCTTCTCGGCCCAGCGCGACGTGCACGAGGGATCACCCGAGTTTCACGCCTGGCTGCAGTTCCACCTCGACCGCCAGCTGCGGCGGGCGGCGCGGGAGATCGGCCTCATCACGGACGTGCCTGTCGGCTTCAATCCCGACGGCTTCGACGCGTGGCGCTTTCGCGACTACTTCGCGCCGGGCATGCGCATCGGCGCGCCGCCGGACGAGTTCTTCCGCGACGGCCAGGACTGGGGCCTGCCGCCGATCGATCCGTGGAAGCTCGACGACGCGCGCTGGGCGCCGTTCCTCGACGCGATCAGGGGTGCCGCGGGCCACGCGGCCGGCATCCGTCTCGATCACGTCATGGGACTCTTCCGCCTGTTCTGGATCGCCGAAGGGATGGGCCCGGCGCAGGGCGCGTACGTCCAGTATCCGGCGGACGTCTTGCTGGCCTTGCTCGCGCGCGAGAGCCGGCGCGCGGGCGCGTTCGTGGTCGGCGAGGACCTCGGCCTCGTCGAGCCCGTGGTGCGTGAACAGCTGCAGGCCAGGCGCTCTCTTTCCTACAGGCTCGTGTGGTTCGAGCCCGCGCCGCCTTCGGAGTGGCCGCACGACGCCGTCGGGGCGATCGGCACGCACGACCTGCCGACCGTGGCCGGCATCTGGACGCGGAGCGATCCCGAGCCGCGGCTGCATCCGCTGCGCGAGAAGCTCGTCCAGCTCACGAACCTGCCCGAAGACGCAAACCCGGTCGACGTCGCGGTGGCCGTCTATGAGCAACTCGCCCGCGGTCGGCCACGCATCGTCCTGGCCTCGCTCGAGGACGCGCTGGGGGTGCACGAGCGGCCCAACGTCCCGGGCACCGTCGACGAATTCCCCAACTGGCGGCTGGCCCTGCCGTTGCCGCTCGAGGACGTCGAGGACGCGGAGGGCGTACACCGCCTCGCAGCTGTGATGAAGGCGGCGGGGCGCTAGCCACAAGAGCAGGTATCGTTTTCCAGAGCAGTGATCCAGCGGGCCAAGCTTCGCGGCACCGACCTCGACTTCTATCCGCTGGGCGACCTCGGGTCGGGTCTGCCGATGACGGTGAGAGTCCTGCTGGAAGGCCTGATGCGGCTGGCCGAGTCGGGCGTCACGGCGGAAAGCAACGTGGCCGCGCTCGCGCAGTGGCCGGCCCGCCCGTCACACGAAGCCGAGCTGCCCTTCCTTCCGGCGCGGGTGCTGATGCAGGACTTCACAGGTGTGCCGGCCGTCGTCGACCTCGCCGCCATGCGCTCGGCCATGCAGCGGGCGGGCAAGAACGCCGGCAAGGTCGACCCTCTCGTGCCGGTCGACCTCGTCATCGACCACTCGGTGCAGGTCGACGCGTTCGGCTTCCGCGATGCGTACACGCGCAACATCCAGAAGGAGATCGAGCGCAACCGCGAGCGCTACGCGCTCCTGCGCTGGGCGCAGCAGGCGTTCCACAACTTCTCCCTGGTGCCGCCCGGGATGGGCATCTGCCACCAGGTGAACCTCGAGTATCTGGCGAAGGTCGTCCAGGTCCGCGAGATCGACGGCAGGAAGGTGGCGATCCCCGACACGTTGATAGGCACCGACTCGCACACCACTATGGTCAACGGGCTCGGCGTGCTCGGCTGGGGCACTGGCGGCATCGAGGCCGAGGCCGCGATCCTCGGCCAGCCCTCTTATCTGCCCCCGCCGATCGTGGTCGGCGTGCGCTTCATGGGCGCGCTGCGCGCCGGCTCGACCGCGACCGACCTCGTGCTGACCCTGACCGAGATGCTGCGCAAGCACGGCGTCGTCGACAAGTTCGTCGAGTTCTGCGGGGACGGCCTGTCCACGCTGTCGGTGCCGGACCGCGCCACGCTCAGCAACATGTGCCCCGAATACGGCGCGACGTCGGCACTGTTCCCCGTCGACCAGCAGACGCTGCGCTACCTCGAGGTGACCGGCCGCGACCGCGAGCAGATCGCCCTTGTCGAGCGCTACACGAAGGAGCAGGGACTGTTCCGCGTGGACGGCGCACCGGCGCCCAGGTTCACCGAGCTCCTGGAGCTCGACCTCTCGGGGGTCGAGCCGAGCGTGGCGGGGCCGAAGCGCCCGCAGGACCGCGTGACCCTGCCCAAGGTGTGGGAAAGCTTCGCCTCAGTGTTCACGGCCGGACCGAAGCCCGAGCCGGATGCGATCTCGCGGCTCAACGAGGAGGGCGGCCCGGTCCCGACGAAGGTCGCGGTCCATGCCAAGAAGGTGGCGAGCGTGGAGGACGGCTGCGTCGTCATCGCCGCGATCACGAGCTGCACCAACACATCCAACCCCTCGGTCATGGTGGCCGCGGGACTGCTGGCCAAGAAGGCGGTGGAGCTCGGGCTCACCGTCAACCCCTATGTCAAGACAAGCCTCGCGCCGGGGTCGCGTGTGGTCACCGACTACTTGCAGACGGCGAACCTGCTCGAGCCGTTGGAGAAGCTCGGGTTCTACCTGGTCGGGTACGGATGCACGACATGCATCGGCAACTCGGGCCCGCTGGCGACGCCCGAGATCGAGGCGGCGGTGACCAGGGAGAATCTCGCCGTCGTCGCGGTGCTCTCGGGCAACCGCAACTTCGAGGCCCGCATCCACCCGCTGGTCAAGGCGAGCTACCTCGCGTCCCCGCCGCTCGTCGTCGCGTACGCGCTGGCGGGGACGGTGCGCAAGGACCTGAGCAAGGAACCGGTCGGGGAGACGCCTGACGGCAGGCCGGTGATGCTCTCCGAGCTCTGGCCGTCGCAGGCAGAGGTCAATGCGGTGATCCAGCGGTGTGTCAAGCAGGAGATGTTCACGCGCGAGTACTCGCGGATCTTCGAGGGAGACGAGCACTGGAAGTCGATGGACGCCCCGATCGGACCGATCTTCGACTGGGACTCCGAGTCGACGTACGTCAAAGAGCCCCCCTATTTCGAAGGCTTCAGCCCGCGTCCGAGGCCGTTGACCGACGTCGAGGGTGCGCGAGTGCTGGCGGTGCTCGGGGACTCGGTGACGACCGACCACATCTCGCCCGCTGGCGCGATCCCGGCCGACAGCCCGGCGGGGCGATACCTCATCGACCACGGAGTCGAGCGGGCCGACTTCAACAGCTTCGGCGCGCGACGCGGCAACCACGAGGTCATGGAGCGCGGGACCTTCGGCAACATCCGGTTGCGCAACGCGCTGGCCTCGCGCGAGGGCTACTGGACGCGGCACTTCCCCGACGGGGATGAGGTCACGATCTTCGACGCCGCGCAGCGCTATGAGAAGGAGGGCGTGCCGCTCGTCGTCCTCGCGGGCAAGGAGTACGGTTCGGGCTCGTCGCGCGACTGGGCGGCCAAGGGGCCGCTGCTGCTCGGAGTCCGCGCCGTCCTCGCCGAGAGCTTTGAGAGGATCCACCGGTCGAACCTCGTCGGCATGGGCATCCTTCCGCTGCAGTACACGCCAGGCGAGAACGCGTCCCTGCTTGGACTGACCGGCCGCGAGAGGTTCACCATCCGCGGCGTCGACAGCATGCGGCCGGGGCAGCTGGTGGAGATAGAGGCCGTCGACGACGACGGCCGGACCACGACCTTCTCGGCCCGCGCCCGCATCGACAACGAGACCGAGGTCGGGTACCTGCACCACGGCGGGATACTCCCGCTGGTGCTGCGCGAGCTGATCGGGAAGAGCTGACACCCGGGCGATAGTCGCGACTATCAACCAGTTTCACGGACTAACGCGGGCGGTAGTCGCGACTACCGCCTGAAGCCGGCGGCTAGGCCGCCGGGACCGAAGCCTCGCTCTCCTCGTACGTCGTCTTGATCGGCAGCCAGCGCTCGTGCCCGCAGTCCGGACACTCGAAAAGCCCGACGACGACGTCCGGCTGGCTCGCGTCCGAATGCATGGTCCGCAGCTCCATCGCCGCCGACGGCTCGTGGCGGTCGCAGGCCGGGGCGCCTTCCATGGTCATGGCCGGACTCTAACGCAATGCGTCGTGGGCGCCCTAGTGGGCGCCGCACAAGGTCTAAGCTTGCGGCATCGTGGCCACCAAACAACTCAAGCCCGAGGCAGACGAGCCGCGACCGACGGTTCGCGAGGCCATGCGCTCGGTGCTGCTCCAGGCCAAGCTGGTCGCCGGGGCGGACGGACTGGACCGCCCCGTGGAGTGGGTCCGCATGATGGAGACGCCCGAGATCCAGCCCCGCGCCGGCGACCTGATGTTCACCACCGGCTTCCCCATCAAGGACGACCTCTCGGCGCAGGTGCGGCTCGTGACGCGCATCGCCGACAACGGCGGGGCGGGCCTGGTCGTCAGGCCGCTGCCCTACCTGCGCAAGCTGCCGCCGGAGATGATCACCGAGGCCGACCGCCTCAAGGTCCCGCTGTTCACAGTCGCCTCGGACGTCCAGTTCGTCGACCTCATGGCGCCGCTGCTCGAGCGCATCATCAACGCCGAGCACTGGCGGCTGAAGCGTTCGATCGAGATCCACCGGCGCTTCACCGAGCTGGTGCTCGACGGCAAGGGCGTCAACGAGATCTGCCGCACGCTCGCCGACCTCCTGGAGAGCGCGGTCTCGGTCGAGGACGCGAGCTTTCACCTGCTCGCCCACGCGGGCGCGAGCGCCGACCCGCACCGCAAGGAGACGATCGCGCGCCAGGGCACGCCGCAGCGCGTCCTGTTCGATCCGCAGATCCAACGGATGCTGCGCGAGGTCGAGGCGAAGCGCGGACCCGTCAAGGTGCCCGCGTTCCCGCACCTGGGCATGAGCCGTGAGCGCCTGATCGCGCCGATCTTCGCCGCCAACCAGGTCCTCGGCTACATCTCGGTCCTCGACCACCCGCCGCACAACGAGGAGCTGGCCTTCATGGCCATCGAGCAGGCCGCGCTCGTGCTCGCGCTGTCGATCGCCAAGGAGCGCGAGCTCTCCGAGGTCGAAGGCAGGGTGCGGGGCGAGTTTCTCGAAGACCTCCTGCACGGCACGTACGGGGACGAGGCGGCGGCGCAGCGCCGCGCGCGCCACGTCGGGTACCCGCTGCACGGAAGCCACATCGTGGTCCTCGTCGACATCGACGATTTCCGGGGCTTCAACCGCGCGCGCCAGATCTCGGAGGACGCGATCCAGGCGCTGAAGCGCGAGTTTCTGCGGCGGGTCACGGCGGTCGTGCGCGCCAGCTATCCGCGCGCGCTCGTCCAGGGTCGCAGCGACCAGGTCGTCGCGCTGCTTCCGCTCGGCGCCGAGACCGCCGACCACCAGGCTCGCAGCCACGCGCTCGGCCTGCAGATCCGGCAGGCGATCGGCGACTGGAAGCCCGGCTTCACGGTCTCGGTCGGGTTCAGCGCGCCCGTCGAGGATCCGGCAGCCGTCACGGGCGCGCTGCGCGAGGTGACGTCGGTGATGGAGTCGCTCGCGCGCTTCAAGCGCTGGGGTCAGGTGGTGGCGGTGCCGGAGCTCGGCCTGACCGGACTGCTGGCCGCGGTCAGCGACGAGCGGCTGGTCGACTACAGCCGGCGGCATCTCGGGCCGCTCACCGAGCACGACGCGGCGCGGAAGGGAGCGCTGGTCGCGACGCTCCGCGCCTACCTGGAGACCGGCGAGCAGCAGCAGGCCGCACAGCGTCTGCGCGTGCACCCCAACACGCTGCGCTACCGGCTCGACCGGATTCGCGAGATCACCGGCCTCGACCTCGAAGACCCCGAGACACGCCTCAATCTCTCCGTCGCCCTACGCGTCCAATCGTTGCTCGGGGTGTAGTGGCGGCATAACAAAACTCGCGCTCTTTTTGTGCATGGCGCACTAGCGAGCATCGGCGACCGTCAGTAGCCTTCCGGGTCAGTGCCCTCCGCCCTACCTCGAACGCGCCTTGCCTGGCCGGGGGACCTCCCCGCACACCGTGCGGCTTGCGGGATGGGCTTCGTCGCGACGCCGGAATGCACCCACGAAGCGATCGCGCTCGGCGTCACGGCGCTCGCGCGTCTCGCGCATCGCGGCGGCCTCGACGCCGACGGGAAGAGCGGCGACGGCGCGGGACTTCTGATCCAGCTTCCGCGGCGATTGTTCGGCGATCACGCTGTTGTGGC
>DASSLL010000031.1:0-32228 GCA_035689485.1 Candidatus Dormiibacterota bacterium
GACCTCGTGTTCGTGGGCATGCGCCTGCCCATCCTCGCCTACGCGGTGGCGCGTAACTCGCATGCGCCCTCTGCCCGCGGCCTGTTCGAGGTGGGCCTGATGCGAGACCAGCCGGCCTCGGGCTTCCTCGGCACGATGGGCGACCCGCCCAACGTCACGGGCGCGCTGTGGGCGACGCGCATGTCGAACGCGATGGCGCTGATGGCCCAGGGCGAGGTGGACCTCGGGTTCATCGGCGGCGCGGAGGTGGACCGTTTCGGCAACCTGAACACCTCGTATGTCGGCTCGGCCGCGCGGCCCAGCGTCAAGCTGCCGGGGAGCGGGGGCGGTGCGGACATCGCGATCCTCAGCCGGCGCTGGGTCACGCTGATGAGCCACGAGAAGCGCCGCCTGGTGGAGCGCGTCTCATACGTCACGTCGCCCGGATACGGCGACGGCTCGCATGGCTGGCGGAGGCGCAATGGGCTGCTCGGGGGAGGCCCGGTCGCCGTCATCACGACGCTCTGCGTCCTCCGGTTCCCTGAAGGTGGAGGTGAGGCCTACCTCGACACGGTGCATCCCGGTCACGGCATCGACGAGGTGCGCGACAACACCGGCTGGGACCTTCGCGTCGCCGGGGATGTAAAGGAAACGTCAGCGCCGACTGCGGCGGAGCTCGCCGCCATCAGACGATTCGACCCGGAGGGTTTCTGGACCCGAAGCTAGTTACAAAAGGCTGACCCTGTACCGACGCCTCTCTGACAGCGCCGGTCCATCTTCTTCGTTGATCTCATCGGTGGCAAATCAAAAAGATCTCGAAGGAGACCGAAGATGAATCCGTTTGCAGCGATCGCCGTCAAGTCCGTTGGAGCCGCGGGTGTCGCCGCGCTCCTCAGCGTGGGCGCCCTGACCGTTTCCGCGGCGTCACCGACGCCGAAGCCGACGCCGTCGACGAGCGCCGGCGCGCAGAACCCTTCCACCGACCGGCACGCCGACCGTCGCGCGATCCGCCGCGCCGTCATCGAGTCCGAGGCCGACGTGCTCGGGATCACGCCTCAGACGCTGCTCAAGGACCTGCGGTCCGGGCAGAAGGTTTCCGACCTGGCCAAGGCCAAGGGCATCACCAAAGAGCAGTTCGAGACCAAGCTCGTGGCCAACCTCCGCCCGCGACTCGAGGCGCTCGTCGACCACAAGACGATCACTCAGGCCCAGGCCGACAAGGTCATCGACCGGATCAGCAAGGGCTACGTGCCGTTCTGGGACGGCATCCACCGCAAGAAGTAGGCCACTTTCTTTTCCTCCCCTACGAGGGCCCGGCTCCCGTGCCGGGCCCTTCGGGTCTTCACGGACGGCCTAATCACGGCCGGATCTTGGACCGCGCCGACATCGTGATGTGCTTCCACTTCTTTCGGTCTTCGATCCGAATGCGGGCGTCGGATTTGGCGGCGATGGCTCGCAGCTCGCGCTGGAGCTTGCGGTAGCTCTGCAGGCGGCCGGCGTCCAGGACGCCTGTCGAGATCGCCGCCTTCACGGCGCAACCGGGTTCGGTGTCGTGCACGCAGTCGCTGAAGCGGCAGCGCAGGGCGAGGTCCTCGACGTCCTCGAACACGCCGCTGAGCGCGTCCTCGCCCTCCCACAGCTGCGCCTCGCGAAGGCCGGGGGTGTCGATGATCGCGCCTCCTCCGGGGATGCGGATCAACTGACGGTGGCTCGTCATGTGCCGCCCTTCGCCGGTCCGGTGGACCTCACGTGTTCGCATCAACTGCGTTCCGGTGAGCCCATTGATGAGCGAGGACTTGCCGGCGCCCGACGGACCGAGCAGAACTCCCGTGCGGTCGGGAACGAGCTGGGCGGCGACCTCGCCGAGGCCCTCGCCCGTGAGGCTGCTCGTGACGATGACCGGCGCCGGGAGTGGCGGCGGATGGAACGACGGAACGAGGTCCGCCTTGGTGATCACCACCAGCGGCACGGCGCCGCTCTGCCAGGCGATGGTGAGGTAGCGCTCGATGCGCCGCTCGTTGACGTCGGTCGCCGCGGCGACGACGAACGCGACGTCGACGTTGGCCGCGAGGATCTGCTGCCGGTTCTCCACGCCGGCGGCGCGCCGCGAAAAGGCGGTGCGTCGCGGCATGACCTCGACGATGAGGTCGCCTTCGACCACCACCCAGTCACCGACGGCAGGGTCTGAGCGGCGCGCCATGGCGCGACGGGTCGACGTGCCGTCATCGATCAGATAGTCAGCGCCGAAATCGGCGATGACGCGTGCCGTATTGCCCAACGCGAGAACCTCCGAAGGCAAAAGGGCGGACATGTCGGTCCGCCGGTGCGGAGGTTGTTAGCGGACGGCTCCGGAGGCGGCCGACGGCCGGGACACTTTCAAAGCAAGCTCAGCCATCCGTGACGCCACCTCCTTGACGAGATTTGAGGCCCGAAGCCTAGCACGCACCGTCAGTCGGGCGGCGCTTCCCACACGAGCTCGCTGACGTCGAAGACGAGCTCCACATCGCCCTGCCGGATCTCCGCCGGAGGCTTCTGCGGCGAGCGCACCTCGCCGGCGATGACGCAGATGGAGTCGTTCAGCCACATGTACTTCTCGTGGTCGCTGACGTGCTTCGCCGCGCCGACGACCTGGCGCCGTCCCTTCGGATAGGAGCGGCCGTATCCCTGGAAGTCGAACAACACGGTGGCGCCGTCTTCGGTCTCGATGAAGCCCTGGAAGTCCATCTCGAAGGTGTGGTCGGTGCGCCTGCGCGGGTGGTTGGCACCCCGAAAACGGCCGCTGATCCGGCCCGTGCAGACGCCTTCCGCGAAGAAGAAGTCGTGCTCTTCGACTCCACCAGGCCCCGTCACCTCCGCGTCCCAGCCGTCGGGGTAGCGGAACCGTACGGAGTAAAGCGGCTTCAGCTGCAACTACTCGCCCTTGAAGTCTGCCTTCCTCTTCTCTCCGAAGGCCTTGACGCCCTCGATCGCGTCACGTGATGCGAAGACGCGGCTGATGGCCTCGCGCTCGATGGCGAGCCCGAGGTCGAGCGGTGCCCCGTAGCCCTGCGTGACCGCGAGCTTGGCGTGCCCCAGGGCGACGCTCGGCCCGGCCGCGATCTTCGTCGCGTACTCGACCGCTCCCTCGCGGCACGCCGCCGCGTCAGGAAACAGCCGGTCGACGAGGCCGGCCTCCTTCGCCTGCGCCGGGTTCAATGTCGTGGCGCTGAGAATCATGTCCATGCCTTTCGACAGCCCGACCAGGCGCGGCAGGCGCTGCGTGCCGCCTGACCCGGGGAAGAGGCCGAGGTTCGTCTCCGGCAGGCCGATCTGGTACGAGCCCTCGGCGGCAAACCGGAGGTCGCACGCCAGCGCCAGTTCCAGCCCGCCGCCCAGGCAGTGGCCGGCGATCGCCGCGATAAAGACGATAGGGGTGTTCTCCATCTTGCGGAACGATTCGTGCGCGAGGAGCGGCGTCATGACGCGAGAACGCGTCGTGCCCGAGGCAAAAGCCTTGACGTCGGCGCCGGTGGAGAAGAACTTCTCCTGTGAGCTCGTGACGACGACGGCATGGATGTCCTCATCGGCGCGCAGGTCGTCGATCGCGCTCGCGAACGCCCGCAGGAACTCGTAGTCGTAGGCGTTGACCGGAGGCCGGTCGAGGACGATGACCCCGACGCCACCCTGCTTCTCCAACCTGACCGCCATGACTCGATAACCTTATCTGAGTACCGAATTCAGACCACTCGAAGGGGGAGCAACCCGCCATGGCGACGATGATCATCGAAGGCGACAGGACGAGGGCCGCGTCCGGCAAGACGTACGAGGTCCGCAATCCGGCCACAGGCGAAGTCGTCGACGAGGTTCCGAACGGCGGGCCGGCTGACGTCGACAAGGCGGCGCAGGCTGCGGCCAAGGCCTTCCCGACCTGGTCCCGCATGCCGGCGAACAAGCGCGCCGAGATCCTGCACAAGGCGGCGCAGCACATGCTGACGAAGGTCGAGCAGATCGCGCCCATCCTCACCAAGGAGCAGGGCAAGACGCTGCTCGAGTCGCGTATCGAGGCGCAGAGGTTCGGCGAGAACATCGCCTGGTTCGCAGACCTCGCAGACAAGATCCACGGCGAGCGCGTGAGCCTGCCCGACGTGACGACCTACGGCCTCGTCGTGCGCAAGCCGATCGGAGTCTGTGGAGCGATCGTGCCCTGGAATTTCCCGCTCACGCTGGCCGCCAACAAGGTGGCGCCGGCGATCGCCGCCGGGAACACCGTGGTCCTCAAGCCGGCGAGCACCACGCCGCTGGCGACGCTGGCGTGCATCGAGGCGCTCATCGAGGGCGGACTGCCGGAGGGCGTGGTCAACGTCGTGCTCGGCCAGGCCACAGGCGACGCGATCGTCGCCCATCCCTTGATCCGCAAGATCGCGCTGACCGGTTCGACGCCGACCGGAAAGAAGGTCATGGCGCGCGCCGCCGAAAACCTGAAGAAGGTCACGCTCGAGCTCGGCGGCAGCGACCCGTGCATCGTGCTCGACGACGCCGACCTCGAGGCCGCGGCCCGCGCCATCTCTGTCGGACGGTTCTTCAACTGCGGCCAGGCGTGCCTCGCCGTGAAGCGCCTTTACGTGCAGGACGGCGCTCACGACTCGCTGCTCGAAAAGCTCATCGCCCGAGCCTCGAAGCTCAAGCCGGGCAACGGGCTCGACAAGGACAGCCGCATGGGGCCGATGCACACGGAGACGCAGCGCGCCGAGGTCGAGGCGCAGGTGAAGGACGCAGTGGACCGCGGCGCCAAGGCCGTTTACGGCGGAGGACGGCCGAAGGGCTCGGACTACGAGAACGGCTGGTTCATCGAGCCGGCGATCCTGGTCGACGTCCCCGACGGCTCGCGGATGTGGACCGAAGAGGTCTTCGGCCCGGCGCTTCCGGTGCGCCGCATCAAGGACCTCGACGAGGGACTTCGTCTCGCGAACGACTCGCAGTACGGCCTCGGCTCTTCGATCTGGACCTCCAACATGGCGGCCGCGAACCGCGCGGTCAACGAGATCGAGGCGGGCTACACGTGGGTCAACGCGCTGCAGATCGCGCACGACGAGCTCCCGTTCGGCGGCACGAAGCAGTCGGGGTTCGGCAAGGAGCACGGCCTCGAGGCGTTCCTGCAGTACACCGAGGAGAAGTCGGTCGTCTACGGCGGCATGTAGCCGGCGGCAGTAACCGGGTGCGGTACTCATCCGGCGTGAGGACAGGACTGGCGATCGTGGGCGGGCTCATGCTGCTGGCCGGCCTGGTGTGGGTCGGGCAGGGCCTGGGTTACATCAAGGGAAGCTTCATGACCGGCGACATCAAGTGGTTCTGGATCGGGTCGGCGATGGTCGTCATCGGACTGGCGCTCGGCGTGGTGGGGCTCCTGCGCCCCGCGAAGAAGACCTAGTCCAGCGTCTGCAGCTCGGGCCAGACCTTCCACAGCGGCTGCAGCGGCTGCGTGCAGACGAGGATAGGGTCGCCGGAGAAGTCGTTCTCCACCCCATAGGAGTTGTCGATCGCGCCGGCGTCGCGGCACGTGGCGAAGTAGTGGCCGCCCTTGTCGAGCGAGTAACCGACGAGCACGACGGTTTGCGGATCCATCCTCGGCGGCGCCCAGTACCAGTAGGAGAGATGGGGGCTGACCGCCTGCGGCAGACCGAGCGCGGGGCCGTACATGTTGATCGGGCCTGCTTCGCCGTAGTAGTGGGCGACGATCATGGCCCCGCCCCGCTGGTCGGCGGGAATGGAGTCGAAGGCCGCGGCCGTCTTGGCGGCGAGCTCTTGCCCGCCCAGCATCGAGGCGAAGTCCTGGCGCACCTTCCAGACGCCCGAGTCGATCATGGTCCTGGCCGGCAGCACCGGCAGTCCGATCGGCAGCAGCAGCACCGTGAGCGCGACCGCCGCCACGAGCGACAGGCGGACCGGCACCGGACGCCGAAGCCGGCCGTCGAGACACATCGCACCGGCGGCGTACGCGAGCGGATAGACCGCACCGGGGTAGTACGCCTTGCCGCCGGACAGGAAGAACACGAGCTCGACCGCAGCCGCGAGATAGGGGAGCGGCGCGAAACGCGCGTCACGCCGCAAGGCCCACAGACCGGCCGCCGCCGGAACCAGAAAGAGCGGGTCGAACAGGAGCAGCTGCTGGAGCCAGTACGCGACGGGACCGTCCGTGTGGCCGCGGTGCGACAGCGTGTACTGGACGCTGATCCAGGCGTGCGTGGCCTGCCAGATGAGGTTCGGCGCGAGGAGGACTGCGGCGACCGCGACTCCGGCCCACGGCCACCAGCTGAAGAGCATCCGGCGCTGGGGAGTGAGCAGAAGGGCGATGAGCAGCGCGACCGCCAGCGCCGTGATCGTGTACTTCGTTTCCATGCCGGCGCCCATGACGAGACCAAGCACGAGCCACAGTCGCTGGTCGCCGTCCCGCAGCAGTCGGGCGATGACGAAGATCGCGACCGCCCAGACCAGCTCGTCGAACGTGGTGGTGTGGAAGAGGACGTTGGCGCCGAGGAACATGGGCGAAAGGAGCGCCATGAGCGCCGCCCATGTCTGGGCACGCCGTCCGGCGCCGAGCTCGCGCGCGGTCAGTGCGGTGAGGATCACGATGGCGGCGCCCGCTAGCGCGGCGAGGGCGCGCAGCGCGACCAGCGATCCCGGGGCTACGGTCTGGTCGAGGCGGGCGAGAAGGGGCACGAGCGGCGGGTAGTCGACGTAGCCCCAGTCGAGATGATTCGCCGAGGCGACGAAATAGGTCTCATCGATGTGCCAGCCGTAGTTGCCGGCCGTGAGCAGGTGCGCGGCCAGCTTGACGGCCGCCAGAGTGCCGACCCATCGCCACGGTATGGGGGCGCGCACGACGCCCCCACCCTAAACGAGAACTACTTACTGGTTAGGCGGTTCTCCCGTTGAGCCTGTCCCAGTGCCCCTGGCACTCGACGCAGCGAGTCGCCGCCGGCTGGTACTTCAGCCTGGCGTCGGGAATGCGCCGGCCGCAGCCTTCGCATACCCCGTAGGCGCCCTCGCGGAGCCGCTCCAGCGCCCGCTCGACCTGCTCTCGGTTCTGGTCGAGGAGATGGACGAGGATGTCGGTCGTCTCGCGGTCCGACAGGGCCTGGGCGAGGTCCGTGTCCTCCGGGATGCCGGTGATCACGCCGCCGACCACATCGTTCAGCGGACGGTGGAGGCCCGCCTCCTCGCCGCACTGCGCGGCCAGGAGCTCCAGCAACCTCCTGTCAGCTTCGAGCCGCTCCTCTGGAGCGTTCCCCTTGTCCTTCTTGGTCGCCATGTGCAACCCCCCTCCAAACTATTTCCGGAACCCGGCGACGGCTAGATTCCGACAGTTGGAACGCCTGCTCCTGCGGGCGTACCCGCACAATTAGTCGCCCCTATGCGTCCCCCGCTGCCAATCCCCCGGAAGCTACTCGCCGCAGCCGTCCTGGTGCTTGCGACGGCCGGCTGCCAACCCGGCTCGGGCAATCACCCGGTGCCGAGCGTACCTCAGATCGGCGCGGATCTCAACTGCAAAAACGGAGACCACGGTTACGAGGACCAGCAGGCGGGCTGGGGCTTCTGCTATCCGGGGACCTGGCGGTACATCGAACGGTCGCAGTCGAGCGCGAGCCCCCCGGGACTGGACCTGACCTTCGACATCACCGACTTCGCGTGCGCCAGCCCCGCGCCGGGCGGGGGAGCGCCCGTCTGCTCGCCCGAGGCGGGGCTGTTCGCCTTCATGGTCGTGTCGACCTACGAGCGGAATGGCGCGCCCGACCTTGCAACGTGGATTCAGAGCAACCTGACCAATCCGCCCGCGAGCGACGCGATCACGTGGGGCAACGCCGTCGAGGCGGTGAAATTGGCCGACGGGCGCCGCGTGGCGCTGACCCAGCACCACGTGGTGATCATGGATCTACGTCCCGGACCGTTGGACCTGGAGACCGAGATGTCGTCCCGCCTCGGAACCTGGAAGTTCACGTTCTAGCGCGGCGACCGTCGGATATGCGCGCGAATCCAGTGCCCGGGCTTTCGCCAGTGCCGGATATGCGCGCATATCCGTGAGGTGAGTCCGGGTTACGGCCTCCGGAACATCGACTGCATCTTGATCGCCAGCCCCATGTCGCCCTTGATCTTCAGCTTGCCCTGCATGAAGGCGGCGGTGCCGTCGAGCTTGCCGGTCATGATGTTCACCCAGTCGTGCGAGTCCGCGAGGAGGGTCAGGTTCGCCGGCTCGCCCGGGTCACCCGTGCCCGACTCGGCCTTGCCGTCGTGGATGCGCACCCACCACTTGCCGCCCTGATCCCCGCTGAGGTCGAATTGAATCGTGGCCTTCGTGGCTCCCGCCTTCTCGGGGATCAGGTACTCGGGCATCGCTGCCACGATCTGGTCAGGGGTCATCTGAGCTTCAGACATTCGATCCTCCCTAGGGTGTGGGTCCGCTTTTTTTTAGTACGTCTCAGTACGGTCTGCTACCCATCTTAGTAGCAGCCTCGGGGAGAATTCGCGAGTGGCCGTGGAGTTGGCGCTGAGCGAGGTCGCGACCGACATCTTCGAGCTGCGCCTGCCGATTCCGTTCGAGGACGGGCTGGTCAACGTCTTTCTCTTCAGGGACGGGAAGGACGCGGACCTGCTCGACGCGGGCATGAACTCCGAGGAGTCGCTCGAGGCGATACACGCCGCGAGGAAGCACGTCGGAGCGCGGCGGCTGCGCACGCTGCTGGTCACGCACATCCACCCCGACCACTACGGCGCCGCGGGCACGCTGGCGGGCGGTCCAGGCCTCGCCGACCTCTACATGCACCGCCTCGAGGTGCCGCTCGTCCATCCGCGCTACGTCGAGCTCGAGCTGCTCGTCGACGAGGTCCGCCGCTACCTGCTCGTCAACGGCGTGCCGGCGGACGAGGCCGAGGTGCTGAGCAACTCGCAGCGCGCATTGAGCCGGGTCGTGAAGCCGGCCGAGCCGGCGGTGCAGCTCGACGGCGCGGAGACCGTGGTCATGGGCGCACGCCGTCTGCGGGTCGAATGGACGCCCGGCCATTCGCCCGGGCACATATGCCTCTACGAGCCGGTGGACGGACTGCTCTTCGCGGGCGACCACATCCTGCCCGAGCTGTCGCCCAACATCGGCCTGCACCCGCAGAGCACGCCAGATCCGCTGCACGAATATCTCGAGGGCCTGCGCCGCATGGCGGCCTGTGAGCCGAAGCGCGTGCTGCCGGCGCACGGCCGGCCCTTCACGGACGCGCAGTCACGCGTCGACGAGCTGGTGTCACATCACCACCGCCGGCTCGACCAGATCCTCGAGATCGTCGATGCGGACGAGAAATCCGCATGGCAGGTCGCGGTCGAGCTGTGGGGGAGGCGCGAAAACCTCTACGAGAAGCGTCTCGCCCTGCAGGAAGGGCTGGCGCATCTGCAGGCGCTCGCTGTCGAAGGCAAGGTGAGCAAGACCGTCACGCCCGACTCCGTGCGCTGGCGACGAGCTTGATACCAAGCGGCGTGAGCTCGGCCGGATAGACGCCGACGCCCACGACGCCCGGCCCCGCGTGTGCTCCCACCACCGGACCGAGCGGCTGGATCATCAGCGTCTCGGCCACGTCCTCGAGGCCATGAGCGACACGCTCCGCGTCCGACTCCGCGTCCGCGTGGCCGACGATGACGCACAGGCCATTGCCTCTATCGACCTCGCGCGTGAGCTCGATGATGCGTTGCAGCGCGCGGTCGAACGTGCGCACCCGTTCGAGCGGTGTGACGAGCCCGTCGCGGATGCACAGCACCGGCTTGACCTGGAGCACCGACCCGAGCATCGCGCTCGCACGTCCGATCCTTCCGCCGCGCCGCAAGAACTCGAGCGTCGCGACGCTGAAGTACGTCTGCACCAGGTCGCGCATCGACGTGACCCGCTCGGCGATCGACCCCGCGCCTTCGCCTTTCGCCGCCATCTCGGTCGCCGCCAAAGTGATCAAGCCCAGGGACATCGACGCGAGCTGCGAGTCGACGACGTGGATTCGCTTTGCGTCGGTCATCTCCGCGCCCTGCACGGCCGACGCAAAGGTGCCGCTCAGCTTTTCGGAGATGTGGATCGAGACGACTTCGTCGTGGCCGTCGAGCAGCCGCGCGTAGGTTTCGGCGAAACGTCCGGCCGAGGGCTGCGAGGTCGTCGGATGGGTCGTCGCGTTGGGCAGCTTGCGGTAGAACTCCGACGGCTTGATGTCGACACCGTCGAGAAGCGACCGGCCTTCGAAGTTCAGGGTCAGGGGCACGACGGTGATCGACCGGCTCTTCGTCAGGTGCATGGGCAGGTCCGCCGTCGAGTCGGTGACGATCGCGACGCGCGTGGCGGTCATTGAGGAAGCTCGTCGGCTTGCACGTCTGTGTCGCGCCTGTGGTGGAACGGTCGACGGAACAGCCGCTCCTCGACCGGCTTGAGGGCGAAGAGGACGACGACGACCACGACCGTGAGGAATATCGCGTCGGCGTAGTAGCCGAAGCCCACGGCCATGCCGAGCGACGCGGCGACCCAGATGGAGGCGGCTGTCGTGAGGCCGCGGACGAGCTCGCCCTGGCGCAGGATGCTGCCGGCGCCGAGGAAGCCGACGCCGGTCACGATCTGGGCCGCGATCCGGGTCGGGTCGACCGTCTTGCCGAAGTCGGGGATCAACCCGAGGCCGGTGAACATGCACGACCCGGCACTGATCAGCGCCATCGTGCGCAGCCCTGCGGGGTGGCCGCGAAATTCACGCTCGGCGCCGATGAGGAGACCGAGACCGAGGGCGATCATGACGCGGATGGCCAGGTCGAGCTGGCCGTGGATCGGCGTGTGTGTCAGCCCCTGCCGGGCCGCCCTCCGGGCCGGTCCTGAGCACCGGGTTCGTCCTTGGCACCCGGTTCGTCGGGAAGCTCCGGGAGGTCCAGGCTGTTGACGAAGTCGCGGAAGACGGCGAGCCGCTCCTCGTCGACGACTGGGTTCTCGCCTTTCTCCTTCTCGCCGTCGAGCTCGTCGGCCTCCGGGATGATCCCGGCCGAGTCCATGACCTCCGAGGCGACGAAGATCGGGCACTCGACGCGGACGGCCAGGGCGATCGCGTCGCTCGGGCGGGCGTCGAAGTCGAGGTCGCGGCCGTTCTGCTTGACATACAGACGCGCGTAGAACACCTGGTCGGCAAGGCGGGTGACGACGATGCGCTTGATGCTGATCCCCAGGTCGCCGAACGCGGTGGCCATGAGGTCGTGGGTGAGAGGCCGGCCGAGGCTGTTGCCGGAGATCTTCGTCGCGATGGCCTGAGCCTCGAACGAACCGATCCAGATCGGGAGGTACCGGTCGGCCTCCTTCTCCTTGAGGATCACCAGGTGCTGGGCAGTCGGCATGTGTATCCGAATGCTGTCCACGGACACCTCGATGAGGTTTTTCATCCTCGGATCCATTCTAATCTTCGGTCCTGCGACTCCCTGCTACTTGAACGCGCGTGACCCCCTCAAGGTCTCGTTTTGACCGAACGTAAGATTCGGTCGTGGCGAAGGGTAGACGGGGCCGGATCATCCTGATCGACGCCCACAGCCTGATCTACCGGGCGTTCTTCGCGCTGCCGCCGATGAGCACGTCCGACGGCCGGGTCACGAACGCGGTCTACGGCTTCACGTCCATGCTCGCGATCGTCCTCGCGTCCCGCCCCGAGTACGCCATCGCCGCCTTCGACCTGGGCAAGCCGACCTTTCGTTCGCTGGAGTACGCGGAGTACAAGGCCGGCCGGCGGGCGATGCCGGACGACCTGCGGCCCCAGATGGAGATGGTGCGTGAGGTGCTGGGCGCGTTCTCCATTCCCATCTACGGGGTCGAGGGTTTCGAGGCGGACGACGTCATCGGCACGCTGGCGCGCATCGCCGAGGAGCGTGGGCATTCGGTGACCATCGTCTCCGGTGACCTCGACTGCCTGCAGCTCGTGACCGAGTCGGTGGAGGCGCTCGTCCCGCGACGCGGGATTACCGACACCTTCGTCTACGGGCCGGACCAGGTGCGGCAGCGTTATGGCTTCGAGCCCGTGCAGCTCGTCGACTTCAAGGCGCTGCGCGGGGACACGTCGGACAACATCCCCGGCGTTCCAGGCGTCGGCGACAAGACGGCGGCGCAGCTGGTCCAGGAGTACGGCTCGGTCGAGACGCTGCTGGACCGTGTCGCGGAGCTGAAGGAAGGTCGTTTGAAGACGTCCCTCACGACCAACGCCGACAAGGTGCGGCTGGGGAAGCGGATGGTGACCATCGTGCGCGACGTGCCGGTCGAGCTCGAGCTCGAGAAGGCGCGCTGGACGCACTACGACTACGAGCGGGCGCGCCGCGTCTTCGACCACCTCGAGTTTCGCCAGCTGCTCAGCCGGTTTCCGCCGCCCGACCAGGTGCCGGTGCAGCCGAGCCTGGCGTTCGAGCCGGCGCCGCCTGCGGCCGGTCTGCGCATCGTCTACGAACCGGCCGAGGCGGCAAGCCTCCTCGACGGCGCGCAGGACGTCGGCGTCTTCTCGTTCACGGAGGGAGCCGGCCGCAGCGCGCGCATCTGTGGCCTCGGCATCTCGGCCGGCGGCAAGACCTTTTACGTCGTCACGCCCGAAGCCATGGATGCGGCCGCGAGCACGCTTTCCGGGCGTCCGATCTCGGGTCACGACGCCAAGGAGACCGAGCTCGCGCTGCGGTCGCTCGGGGGCGGCCGTCGCGAGTGGGCGTTCTCGACCTTTCTCGCCGCCTACCTGCTGGGCGCCGGCTCACGCGACCCGCGTCTCGAAGACCTGGCGCGCGAGTTCCTCGGCGTCGAGCTCGTGAGCAGCGAGCAGCTGCTGGGTACGGGACGCGCGGCACGCAAGCCGTCAGCCGTTTCCGACAACGAGGCAGCGGAGTTCGCGGCGCGTCGCGCCGAGGCGGTCCTCAACCTCCGGCCGCGGCTGGAGGCGGAGATGCGCAACCTCGGCGTCGACTACCTCTTCCATGAGATCGAGCTGCCGCTGGCCGGCGTGCTCGCCGACATGGAATCGGAGGGCGTCGCCATCGACGTGCCGTACCTGAAGGAGATGCAGGACGAGCTCGGCCGCCAGCTCGCCAACCTCGAGTCGCAGATCGAGGAGCTGGCCGGCCAGAAGTTCAACGTCAACGCTCCACAGCAGCTGGCGAAAGTTCTGTTCGAGGACCTTCGGCTGCCGGTCGGCAAGCGGACGAAAACTGGCTACTCGACGGACGCGGACACCCTCGAGGCGCTGCGCGACAAGCACGACATCATCCCGGCGATCCTCGAGCACCGGCAGCTCTCGAAGCTGAAGTCGACGTACGTCGATGCGCTGCCGCAGCTGGTGGATCCGTTGAGCGGACGGGTGCACACGTCGTTCGGCCAGGCCAGCACCGCGACGGGACGCCTGTCGTCGTCCAACCCCAACCTCATGAACATCCCCATCCGCACGGAGCTGGGGCAGCGCATCCGGCGCGCGTTCAAAGCGGGACGCCCTGACCACGTGATGGTCTCGGCCGACTACTCGCAGATCGAGCTGCGCATCGCCGCCCACCTCAGCGGCGACCCGAAGCTGCTCGCGGCCTTCGCCGCCGGACAGGACATCCACACCGCCACCGCGGCCGCCGTCTTCCGCATCCCGCTCGAGCAGGTGAGCGCCGACCAGCGCCGCCTGGCGAAGGTGGCGAACTTCGGCTCCATCTACGGCCAGGGCGAGTACGGGTTGTCGCAGCAGCTCGGGATCACGGGCGACGTCGCGCGCGAGTTTCTCGGTCAGTACTGGTCGACGTACTCGAAGCTGCGGGAGTTCCTGGACGACCTGCGCCAGCGCGCGCGCGAGGACGGCCTCGTGATCAGCGCGACGGGCCGCCGTCGCGCCATCCCCGACCTCCGCTCACCGAACTTCCAGCTGCGCAACGCGGCCGAGCGCATGGCCATCAACTTCCCGATGCAGTCGCTGGCCGCCGACATCATCAAGATCGCGATGGTCCGGCTGCACCGCGAGATCGAGACGGATCAGATCGAGGGCCGCATGCTGCTGCAGGTCCACGACGAGCTGCTCTTCGAGGTGCCGCGTTCGGAGCTCGACCAGTTCGCCGAGAAGGTGCCGCGCGTCATGACCGGCGCTTACGAGCTCGAAACGGGCATCGAGGTGGAGATGAAGGCCGGGCCCAACTGGGCGGACATGAAGAAGCTCGCGGTCGTGCGTGCCTGAGCTGCCCGAGGTCGAGACCATCGCCGCCGACCTTCGCCCGCACCTGCTCGGACGGACGATCGTTCGCGTCGAGCTCAGCTTCCCGACCATCGTCCGCCATCCCGAGCCCGAGCTCTTCGTCGACGGCGTCGCGGGCATGCGCATCGAATCCGTCGGCCGGCGAGGCAAGTACATCCTCATCGGACTCGCCAATCACGTCGTCTTTGTCGTTCACCTTGGTATGACGGGCCAGCTTCGCATCGTCGACGAGGTCGCGCCGCTGGAGAAGCACACGCATGCGGTCTTCTTCCTGGACGACGGGCGCCAGCTCCGCTATCGCGACCCGCGACGCTTCGGCAGGCTCCTCCTCGGGACCGAGGACGAGTTGCTCACGTCGAAGAAGATGCCGCGGCTCGGGCCCGAGCCGATCGACCCTGAGTTTGCCCCCGACGAGCTGTACCGCCGCCTGCGCAAGCGGCGCGCGCCGCTCAAGGCGGTGCTGCTCGACCAGAAGGCCATCGCCGGAGTCGGCAACATCTACGCCGACGAATCGCTGCACCGGGCGCGGTTGAGGCCGACGCGGCTGGCCAATACCGTCAGCAAGAAGTCGGCGCGGCGGCTGCACGAGTCGCTCCGCGAATCTCTGCAGGCCGCGATCATCAACCGCGGCAGCTCCGTGGACACGTATCGAGACGCCTGGGGCGAGATGGGAGGCCAGCAGGAGAAGCTGCTCGTGTACGGTCGCGCGGGCGAGCCATGCCTGACCTGCGGACGGCCGCTGAGCTCGGTCCGGATCGCCGGTCGCACGACCGTCTTCTGCAGACATTGCCAGCATTAGCGCCTCGCCTTTACGGCATCGCGATCCTGAGCGTGGCGTTCGTCGCCCTCACCATCGCGATCGGCGCGGGCGCTTTTACGCAGCTCGACCACCAGGTCGCCGAAGCGATGCATGCCGCGTGGATTCCACAGCTGCACGGCCTGTTCCAGATCATCGCCGAGCTCGGCAGCATCGAGGTCACAGGCATCCTCATGATCGGCCTCACCTTCTACCTGTGGCGCGCGGGTTTCGGCTCCGACGCGCTGGTCTTCATCGTCTTCATCGCGGCGGAGGCGTTCGAGCTGTTCTACAAGTTCAACCTCCACCACGTCGCGCCGCCCGCCCCTCTACACCAGGCCGACGGTCCGAGCCTGAGCGAGCTGCTGACGGGCCCGGCGGCGCCGGGCAACAGCTTTCCGAGCGGACACATGCTCCGTGCGGTCGTCGTGTACGGCCTTCTCGCTTTCGTCATCCGCCGCCTCTCGACATCGCCGCGACTGCGCACGCTGGCGGTCGTGCTGGCGGTCCTCACCATCGCGGTCATGGCTTTCGACCGGCTCTACCTCGACGTGCACTGGGAGTCGGACGTCATCGGCGGCGTGCTGTTGGGCGCCATCGGCCTGCTCGCCGGCACGGTCTGGCTGGACCGGCCTCGAACAGCCGAGAATTAGGTTCCATGGGGGAGAAAGCGGTCCTGATACTCGTCACCACCGGCGCGCGCGACGATGCGGAGCGGCTGGGCGAAGCCCTCGTCGTGGAGCGTCTTGCAGCGTGCTGCAACGTCGTCCCGACGGTCGCCTCCTTTTATTACTGGGACGGCCAGCTGCAGCGCGACCACGAGGCGCTGCTCCTGGTCAAGACGCTCGAGTCGCGTGTCAAGGACGTACAGGAGTTCGTCCGCTCCCATCACAGCTACGCGATGCCCGAGATCATCCAGGTTCCGATCGAAGGCGGCGACTCGCCTTATTTGAACTGGCTGGAGCAGCAAGTAACCCAACCTCGGCCGTAGCTGTTAATCCAACACTTAGACTGCGGGAAAGGAAAGGAGGGCTGGGCTGGCGTCTCTCATCGACGATGCCGTCGACCCGAGCGGCTCGAAGCGCCGCCGTCGACGCGCGCGCAGCAAGGCCCGCGCCGTCACCGAGAACGGAGCGAACGGCGGTAACGGTAACGGCGGCAACGGCGGCCACGAGGCCGCCGGGGTGCTGGTCGCCGCCGACGTGGCGCTCGTCGCCGAAGCGGTCCCGACCGCCGAGCCGACCCCGACCCCCGAGCCGCAGGTCGAGCTTGCGCCGCCGCCGGAAGAGCCCGACGAGTTCCGAGACCTCCTCGGTCAGGCGGTAGGGCTCCGCCTCGACGCGGTCTCACGAGAGTTCGGCGGCCGCGATGAGATGCACGTCACGGCTCTCCGCAACGTCACCCTCGACATCGGCCCCTGCGAGTTCGTCGCCATCGTCGGGCCGTCGGGCTGCGGCAAGAGCACGCTGCTCTCGCTGATGGGCGGTCTCGACCGCCCGACGTCCGGCCACGTCTACGGCGCGGGCCTCCCGCTCGGCGAGCTGCACGACCGTGACCTGTCCGACTACCGGCTGCAGCGCGTGAGCACGATCTTCCAGACCTTCAACCTCATCCCGTCCATGACCGTCGAGGACAATGTCGCGCTGCCGTTGACGCTGGCCGGGGTCGAGCTCGAGGAGAGGCGCAGGCGCGCCCATCACCTGCTCGAGCTGGTCGGCCTCGCCAACCGCGCGCGGACTCGCGCCGGCCGGCTGTCCGGAGGCGAGCAGCAGAAGGTCGCCGTGGCGCGCGCGCTGGCGAACCGGCCGGGGCTCATCCTGGCCGACGAGCCGACCGGAAGCCTCGACTCGACCGCGGGCGAGGGCGTGCTCAACCTGCTCGACGACCTCAACCGGCGCGGCGCGACCGTCGTCCTCGTGACGCACGACCCCGAGGTCGCGCGGCACGCGCGCCGGGTCGTCCGGATGATCGACGGCAATGCCGTCGAGCTCGACGCCGGCAAGCCGACTGTGCGCAAGCAGGAGCCCGTCGACCCCGCGCCGCGCATGCACTGGAAGGACACGCTGAAGGTCGGCATCGGCAGCGCCGGACGGCGGCCACTGCGGACCGCGCTCACCACGACTGGTGTCGCCATCGGCATCGCCGCCCTGAGCCTGATCGTCGCGCTGGCCGGCGGCCTGCAGGATGCGCTCGACGCACCGGCCCTGGCCACGAGCCAGGTCCACCAGGTCGCGGTCTACCCGGTCGCGAGCGCCACCACGCCGGCGTTCGACGGCGCGACCCTCAGCGTGCTCGCCGGCCTGCCGCACGTCCGGGCGGCCTGGGGCGAGATCGGGATGACAGGCAGCTACAGCCCCGTGACTGGCGGCGCCGGCGCGGCCAAGACCCCGCCCACGTCGGGCGGCGTCCTGGTCTCGCTGCCTCCGCTCGCCTCCTCGTCGTCGGTGCCCGCGCCGGTGGCCGGCCACCTGCCGAGCTCCGATGCCGCAAGCGAGGTCGTGCTCACCGACACCGAGGCACGCGCGATCGGGTTCGAGTCGCCCGCGGGGGCGATCGGCACGCATGTAAGGTTCAGCGCCGCGTCGGGCGCGCTGGTGCCCTCTCTCACGCGCAACCAGGTCACGCAGCCGCAGAGCTTCAACCTGATGGTGGTCGGCATCGTCTCGAGCAACTACATGCCCTCCGGCGCGCCGGGGGGCCTCGTCGGCTACGCGGCGATGCGCAACTACTGGACGAACCTCGCGCAGCCCAACGGCTGGCGGGGCGGCGAGTACGCGAACATCACGCTGCTTGCCGACTCGGGGCTCTCGGTCGAGGGCCTGCGCCAGCGAGTCGAGCAGCTGGGCTTCCAGTCACAGACCTTCGGCGACCAGTTCCGGAACTTCGAAGACCTGCTCGGCAAGCTGCGCGTCGCGCTGCTCGGACTGGCGGTCGTGGCGCTGCTGCTCGCGTGCTTGGGGATCGCCAACACCATGTACACGGCTGTGCTCGAGCGCACGAAGGAGATCGGGGTCTTGAAAGCGCTCGGCGCCCGGTCGCGTGACGTGCTCCTGCTGTTTCTCGCGGAGGCGGCGGTGATCGGCCTGGCCGGCGGCCTGGTCGGCGCGCTGGTGTCTGTGCTGCTCGGCCGGCTCGGCAATGCCGCCGTGGACAGGCTCACGCAGTCGTTCACCTCCACCAGCTTCGACGTCTTCAGCACCGACGTGCCGGTGGTGGTGGTGGCGGTCGTGCTGGCCGCGGCCCTGAGCACGGTGAGCGGCCTGCTGCCGGCGCTGCGGGCGGCGAGGCAGGATCCGTCGCGCGCGCTCCGCTATGAATGACCGGTAGCCAGCATGGGCGTTAGTCGCGACTATCGACTGTGCTGCCGGCGGGAAATGGGCGTTAGTCGCGACTATCGCCGGATCTGATGAGAGTTTCGACGTATCCCCTGGTCGACGCGGACGCCGCCGCGGAGCTCGTGCTCGCGCGCACGCCTCTCCTCGACAGCGAGGCCGTCGCGCTCGCCGACGCCAACGGCCGGGTGCTGGCCGAAGACCTCGTCGCGGAAGCGCCGCTGCCTCCGTTCCCATCGAGCGCCGTCGACGGCTACGCGGTGCGGTCGGCTGACGGAGGCAAAACGCTCGGTGTCGCAGGTGAATCCGCGGCGGGCCGGCCTTTCGCCGGCGCGCTCCGTCCTGGGTCGGCGGTCCGGATTCTCACCGGCGGCGTCGTGCCCGACGGGTCGGACTGCGTGGTGATGGTCGAGGACGTGACCGTAGCCGGCGATCAGGTGACCGTACCGGCCGGCCTGCGGGCCGGCAGCAACGTGCACCGCGTCGGCGACGACCTTCGCGCGGGCGATCGAATCCTGTCCGCGGGCACGCAGCTCGGCGCAGCGGAGATCGGCATCGCGGCCGCCACCGGCCGCGCCACGGTCCGGGTCCGGCGGCGGCCCCGCGTCGCTCTCATGTCAACCGGCGATGAGCTCGTCGAGGTGGGGAGGAAGGCCGGCCCCGGCCAGATTCCCGACTCGAACCGCTGGGCGCTGCTGGCGGCGCTGCGCGAGGCCGGAGCCGACGTCCGGGTCCTCGGCATCGCACCCGACCGAGCGGGACCGCTGCGCGAGCTCGTCACCGGTGCTCTGCGCGACGCGGACGCGCTCGTCACCTCGGGCGGGGTTTCGGTCGGCACGCACGACCTGATCAAGCCGCTGCTCGAGTCCCTCGGCGACGTCCACATCGGGCGCGTCAAGCTGAAGCCAGGCAAGCCGTTCACGTTCGCCACGCTCGACGGCGGGAAGGTGGCGTTCGGCCTGCCCGGCTTTCCTGTGTCGTCGCTGGTCACTTTCGAGGTGTTCGTCCGCCCGGCGCTGCGCAAGATGCAGGGCTTCGCGCAGCTCGCGCGCCCGACCCTGCCTGTGCGGCTGGGTTACGACGCCCGGCCGACCCCCGATCGCACGGAGTATCAGCGGGTCACGCTGCGCCGCGACGGGGGAGACCTGGTCGCCGAGACGACCGGTTCCCAGTCATCCTCGCGGCTGATGTCCCTGGCGGGGGCTCACGCGCTGGTCAGGGTGCCTCCGGGGGGCGAAGGCATCAGAGCCGGAACCATCGTCGAGGCGCTGATCCTGAACCTGCCTTAGCGACATGCGCGGCCGCACGGATTCACTCCGGCGGGCGCGCAACTTCTCCGGAAGGGGTTAGCGGCGCGAATGTTTCGCGCTTCGCACGGCCGTTGAGCGCCGCGACGTAGGGGGAACCCGGCAGGGTTCCACCTACGCTCGTCCTACCAGGCGCGGCGGCCGCGGACGTCTTCGGACTCGCGCTCGCGCTCTTCCTCGGTGCGCTCGCCGTCGCCGTCCACGCCCTCGCGAACGTCGTCGCGGATGTCGCGGCCGGTCCGCCTGGCCTTGTCCATGGCCTGCTCGGCTTTGCCCTTCATCTCCTCCGACTTGTCGCCCGTGACCTTGCCTTTCAGTTCGTCCGCTTTGCCCTTGATCTCGTCCTTCATATCTGGGTAACGCATCCACTTCGCCACCGACCCTCTTCGAACGTTTGTGCGCTTTAGAATTACGACTGACCCGTGCCCACCAGCTTTCGTGTCGACGCACCCTTCAAACCGGCCGGAGACCAGCCCCAGGCCATCGCCGAGCTGGTCGAGGGCATCCAGGCGGGTCTGACCCAGCAGGTGCTGGCGGGGGTGACCGGCAGCGGCAAGACCAACGTCATGGCCTGGGTCGTCGAGCAGATGCAGCGTCCGGTGCTGGTCCTCAGCCCCAACAAGACGCTGGCGGCCCAGCTGTGTGCCGAATTCCGGCGCCTGCTGCCGAACAACGCGGTGGAGTACTTCGTCAGCTACTACGACTACTACCAACCCGAGGCTTACATCGCCCGGAGCGACACGTACATCGAGAAGGACTCGAGTCGCAACGAGGACATCGACCGCATGCGCCACTCGACGACGCAATCCCTGCTCACGCGGCGCGACGTGCTCGTGGTGGCGAGCGTGAGCTGCATCTACGGCATCGGCTCGGTCGAGGACTACATGGGCGAATCGCTCCAGGTGGAGAAAGGGCAGTCGATCCGGCGCGAGGTCTTCTTGCGCAAGCTCACGGAGATGCTCTACGAGCGCAACGACTACGACCTGGCGAGGCTGAGGTTCCGCGTGCGGGGCGACGTCGTCGACGTGGTGCCGGCCAACGAGGAGAAGGTCTATCGCGTCGAGTTCTTCGGCGACGAGGTGGAGCGCATCCAGGAGCTGGACGCGGTCACCGGCGAGATCCTGGGCGCGCGGAACGCGTTCACGATCTTCCCGGCCTCGCACTACGTCACCCCTGCGGACAAGCTGCGGCTCGCGATGGCGGACATCGAGGCCGAGCTCGAGGAGCGCACCAAATGGTTCGAGGACCATGGCCGGCTGCTCGAGGCCCAGCGCCTTCGCCAGCGCACGAACTTCGACCTCGAGATGTTGCGCGAGACCGGGACGTGCGCCGGCATCGAGAACTACTCGCGCCACCTCACGCGCCGCCAGCCCGGCGAGGCGCCCTACACGCTGATGGACTTCCTGCCCGAGGACACGCTGATCTTCGTCGACGAGTCGCACGTCGCCGTGCCGCAGATCGGCGGCATGCTCGGCGGCGACCGCTCGCGCAAGGCGGCGCTCGTCGAGTACGGCTTCCGCCTGCCGAGCGCTTTCGACAACCGGCCGCTGAGCTTCGAGGAATGGGAGGAGCGGGCCGGCAACGTCGTCTACGTGTCGGCGACGCCGGGACCGTACGAGATGCGGCGCTCCCAGCGCACGGTCGAGATGATCGTGCGCCCCACGGGCCTGGTCGACCCGACGGTCGAGGTTCGGCCGACCGAAGGCCAGATCGACGATCTGCTGGCCGAGGTCAAGAAGCGCACAGGGCTGGGACAGCGCTCGCTCGTCACGACCCTGACCAAACGGTTTGCCGAGGACCTGGCCGACTACCTGCGCGAGTATGGCGTCAAGGTCCGCTACCTGCATTCGGAGCTCGATGCGATGCAGCGCATCGAGGTGCTGACGGCTCTGCGGACCGGCGAGGTGGACGTCGTCGTCGGCATCAACCTCCTGCGTGAGGGCCTCGACCTGCCGGAGGTGGCGTTCATCGGCATCCTCGACGCCGACAAGGAGGGCTACCTGCGGGCGTACCGGTCGTTCATCCAGATCATCGGCCGCGCGGCCCGGAACGTCGAAGGCCACGTCGTGATGTACGCGGACTCGATGACCGATTCCATGCGGCAGGCGCTCGACGAGACCGAGCGGCGGCGGACCAGGCAGATCGCGTACAACGCCGAGCACGGGATCACGCCCGAGACGGTGAAGAAGGCGATCTATGCGCTCGAGATCAACGAGAACGACCTCCAGGCCGACGCCATCGAGATCATGGCCGGCGCCGGCGTGCCGCGCGAGGACCTGCTGGCCATCGTCCGCGACCTCGAGAAGGAGATGCGCCGGCTGTCCAAGGAGCTGCAGTTCGAGGACGCCGCACGCGTACGCGACCGCATCATCGCGTTGCGACGAAGGCTCTCAGGGGAAGACGTCGTCAAAGAGGACGACGCAGACGTGGCGATGGCGATCGCGGCCGCGCCGAAGCAGAAGACGATGGTGCGCAACTGGAGGCGCTCACGACGGGGACCCTAGGCGGCGGAGGGTCTCTCCACGATGCTCTTGATCAGGTTCAGCACGCGCCTGCGCGAGCCGCGCAGCACCGGCAGGTTGGCGAGGCCGATGAGCCTGACGATGAGGTCGGTCGTCTCATCGATCACCTCGAGCGTGCGCAGCCGGCCGGGCGACCCGTCCCACACCCAGAAGTAGAGGATGGCCATCTGGTAGAGCCACAGCATCAGCGGCAGCTGCTCGGCGATGTCGGCGGGTATGCGCGCGTCCGAGCCCTGGACCACGCCGGCGTAGAGCTCGATCACCTCGTCGCGCAGTGGTTTGGACGCGGCGCCGAAGGGGTTGACGGGGCTCGAGGGGTCGACGACCGTGCTGAAGATCGAGCCCGCCACCGCGTGAAACGGCTCGCACGTGATCACGACCGCGCGGACGGTGCCGCGAAGGCGCGCGGCGAGGTCCTTCTCTCGCGCGAGAAGGGGGGAGATGGCCGCGACGTGGAGCACGTGGGTGTGCCGGTAGAACTCCAGCACCAGGTGCTCCTTCGACGGGAAGTAGTGATACGAGCTGCCCAGCGAGGCGCCGGCGCGCTCGGCGATGGCGCGCATCGTCGTCGCCTCGTAGCCGTGCTCCTGGAAGAGCTCGAGGGCGGCATTGAGGATGGCCGCCCTCGAGGTTTCGCCACGCCGCGATCTTTTTGGTTCTTGGGGCGGCGCGACGGCCAACTCGATCTAGGCTCCGGGCGCCGCGGCGGGCGGCGTCCACTGGTACGGGTTGAGCGGCGAAGAGGGCTTGGGCCTGCCGGACCGCCGGATGATCCAGAGCACGAACATGTTGAAGAAGTGCATGAGGCCCAGGACCAGAGCCACGCCGCCGACGCGGGTCACGGTCTCCTGGATCATGTCGCCGACGGAGCCCGGCGTCCCGCCGGCGTTGATGAGCAGCGCCGCCGCGCCCAGGTTGATGAGGTAGAAGCCGACCACGAGGAGTCTGTTCACCGAGTCCGCCAGGCCCTCCTCCTTGAGGGCCGAGACCAGAAGCGGCCGGCCGTTGCGGAACAGCGTGCGGCTGACCCACACCGTCATGACCGCGCTGGCGCCTATGTAGATGAAGTAGTCGGTCAGGCGAAGGGCATCCCTGGCATCCATTGTTATCACCCCAGTTGCGTAAAATTGAACATGTTCAATTTGAAGCCTAGATCAAGCCAGAGCAAATGTCAACAGAATTAGAACATGTTCAAAACTGGCAGCGTGCCCGTGCGCTGCTCGCGGCCGAGCCGGCGGGCTGGATGGAGACGCTGGGCGCCCGGATCGCCGAGGCCGAGCCCGGTCGCGTCGTGCTGGAGCTCGTCGCCGGACCTCAGCACCGTCACGGCGGAGGCGTCGTCCAGGGAGGCGTGATCACCCAGATCGCCGACGCCGCCATGGGCATGAGCCTGGCCACGCTCCAGGGAGACGGCATGTGGAACACCACGATCGAGCTCAAGATCAACTTCCTGCGCCCGGCCATCGAGGGCCGGCTCAGGGCCGTCGGCCGCGTGATCGAGATGCGCCAGACACTGCTGTTCAGCGAGGCCGACGTGGTCGACGAGCGCGGCCGGCTGATCGCGCGCGCGTCCTCCACGTGCATGCCGGTGCCGGAGGGCCAGGGCCGTGAGTAGCGACATGCGAACCTCATCACCGGCGTGGCAGTGGCTGGGCATCGTCGCCGTGGAGCTCGGCGACGGCATGGCGGTCCTCGAGATGACACCGGCCGAGCACATGGCCAATCACGCCGGTTTCGTCCACGGTGGCATGATCAGTGCGCTGGCCGACTCGGCCATGGGCCGCTCCCTCCGCACGGTCAAGCCAGGCGTGGCGCGGGCGATGAGCTTCGACCTGAAGCTGAGCTTCATCGCCGCGGCCAAAGTGGGCGAGACGCTTCGCGCGACCGGACGCGTCGTCCACGCCGGGCGCCGGACCATGGTCGCCGAATGCCGGGTCGAGGGTCCTGGAGGGAGGCTCGTGGCCACGGCGAGCGGCACGTTTGCGGTCCAGAGGGAAAAGGAGAACTAGAGGGTCCGGATGCCGACTGACCAGATCACGATCCGCGGGGCGCGCGAGCACAACCTCAAGAACGTCACCCTCTCCATCCCGAGGGACAGGCTCGTCGTCTTCACCGGGCTCTCGGGCTCCGGCAAGTCCTCGCTCGCCTTCGACACGATCTATGCCGAAGGCCAGCGCCGCTACGTCGAGTCGCTGTCGGCATACGCGAGGCAGTTTCTCGGGCAGATGGAGAAGCCCGACGTCGACATCATCGACGGCCTTTCGCCGGCCATCTCCATCGATCAGAAAGGCACTTCGAAAAACCCGCGCTCGACGGTGGGCACCGTCACCGAGGTCTACGACCATCTGCGCCTGCTGTACGCGCGTGTCGGCCACCCGCACTGCCCGTACGGGCACGAGGTCCAGCGCCAGACCGTCGACCAGATGGCGGACCAGGTGGAGAAGCTGCCCAAGGGCACCAGGATCATGGTCCTCGGCCCGGTCGTGAAAGGACGCAAGGGCGAGTACCGCTCGCTCATCGACGACGTCCGCAAGTCCGGTTTCGTCAGGGTGCGCGTCGACGGCAGCCTGTACGAGATCGGTGAGACGATCCCGATGGACAAGAACAAGAAGCACGACGTCGACGTGGTCGTGGACAGGATCGCCGTCGGTCCGGATCAGCGGACCCGACTCGTGGACTCGATCGAGACGGCGACGCGGCTCGGCAACGGGTCGGTCATCGTCTCGTTGATCGACTCGGGCCAGGAGATCCGCATGTCGCAGGACTACATGTGCCCGATCGACGGGAGCAGCGTCCCCGAGCCCGAGCCGCGCAACTTCTCCTTCAACAACCCGCACGGCGCGTGCCCCGTCTGCACCGGCATCGGTTCGCAGCTCGTCGTCGACGGCGACCTGGTCGTCCCCGACCCGTCGCTGTCGCTGCGCGATGGGGCGGTCGCGGCCTGGAGCAAGTCGCAGTTCTTCTATCCGGAACTGCTCGAGTCGGTCAGCAAGTACTTCGGTATCGACATGGACAAGCCGTGGAACAAGCTCACGAAGCAGCAGCAGAACGTGCTGCTCAACGGCACGGGCGAGAAGAAGATCCGCTTCGGGTACAAGAACCAGTACGGCCACTCACGCTGGTACGAGGCGCCGTTCGAGGGCGTCATCGCGAACCTCCAGCGGCGCTACGACGAGACCCAGTCCGAGTACCTGAAGGCCGAGCTCGAGCGGTACATGTCCGACAAACCGTGCCCGGCGTGCCAGGGCCGCCGCCTCAAGCCTGAATCGCTCGCGGTCACCGTGACGGGCAGGAACATCGCGGAGGTGACCGGGCTTTCGGTCAGCGCGGCAATCGCCTTCTTCGACAGCCTCGAGCTGAGCGAGCGCGAGCAGCTGATCGCGCGCCAGATCCTCAAGGAGATCCGCGAGCGGCTGCAGTTCATGATCGACGTCGGCCTCGACTACCTGACCATCGACCGCGCCGCCAACACGCTGAGCGGCGGCGAGTCGCAGCGCATCCGGCTGGCGACGCAGATCGGCTCGAAGCTGATGGGCGTGCTCTACATCCTCGACGAGCCGTCGATCGGTCTCCATCAGCGCGACAACCGCCGGCTCATCAACACGTTGCTCAGCCTGCGCGACCTCGGCAACACGCTGATCGTGGTCGAGCACGACGAGGAGACGATCCGCTCCGCCGACTACATGGTCGACATCGGCCCGGCCGCGGGCGAGCACGGCGGGGAGATCGTGGCCGCGGGTCCCGTGGACAAGGTTCTGCGCGACCCGAAGTCGATCACCGCGGCGTACCTCCGGGGGGACCGGATGATCCCGGTCCCACCGCAACGTCGCAAGGGCAGCGGCAAAAAGCTCGTGGTGCGCGGTGCCAGGGCGAACAACCTGAAGGACGTCGACGTGGCGTTTCCGCTGGGCACGTTCGTGGCCGTTTCGGGTGTCAGCGGGTCCGGCAAGTCGTCGCTGATCACCGACATCCTGAGCCGCAAGGTGGCGCAGCACTTCTACCGGGCGAAGGAGAGGCCGGGCCCGCACCGGGCGCTGGAAGGCCTCGAGCACCTGGACAAGGCGATCGACATCGACCAGTCGCCGATCGGCCGCACCCCGCGCAGCAACCCGGCGACGTACACCGGCATGTTCACTTACATCCGCGACCTGTTCGCGAGCCTCCCAGAGGCCAAGATGCGCGGCTACGGGCCGGGACGGTTCAGCTTCAACGTCAAGGGCGGCCGGTGCGAGAACTGCCAGGGCGACGGCATCATCCAGATCGAGATGCAGTTCCTGCCCGACGTGTACGTCCCGTGTGAGGTGTGCCACGGCACGCGCTATTCGCGCGAGGTCCAGGAGGTGAAGTTTCGCGGCCACTCCATCTCTGACGTCCTCGAGATGACGGTCGACGAGGCGCTCGAGGTTTTCGAGAACGTGCCCGCCATCAAGACCAAGCTGCGGACCCTGCACGACGTCGGTCTCGGCTACATCCGGCTCGGTCAGCCGGCGACGCAGCTGTCCGGCGGAGAGGCGCAGAGGGTCAAGCTCTCAGCCGAGCTGTCGCGGCGCGACACGGGTCGCACGCTGTACCTGCTGGACGAGCCGACCACCGGCCTGCACTACGCCGACGTCGAGCGCCTGCTCGCCGTGCTGCACAGGTTGGTCGACCATGGCAACACCGTCGTCGTCATCGAGCACAACCTCGACGTGCTGAAAACGGCGGACTGGGTCGTCGACCTCGGTCCGGAAGGCGGCGAGAAGGGAGGCTACGTGATCGCCGAGGGGACGCCGGAGCAGCTGGCGGCCAATCCCGCGTCGGCGACCGGCCAGTACCTGCGCGAACCGCTGGCCAGAGGGCGGCGCGCGCACGCGGCGACGGCGAACGGCTCGGCGCGGTCGCGCCGGTCCAAAGTCGCAGTCTGACCACACTCACCGAGCCCGCCCTTCAATCCGGCTATCGGGCGCTCCTGCGCGCGCCCGGCGTGAAGCGCCTCTACACCAGCCTGCTGTGCGCCCGGTTTGGCGGACAGATGGTCGTCGTGGCGCTGGTGCTGTTCGTGCTGGCCCGATACCGATCCCCGCAGCTGGCGGGCGTGGCGGTCGCGCTGGCGACGTTCCCCGGTCTTGTCGTCTCGCCGCTCGCCGGAGCGCTGCTCGACCGGACGCGGATGAGCCGGCTGGTCACCCTCGACTACGGCGTCGGCGCCGCGACGTCGCTGCTGGTGGCGGTGCTCGCCGCGCTCGACTGGCTGCCGTCGCCTTTGCTCCTGGCGATCGTCTTCCTGTCGTCGCTGAGCGCGCCGCTGAGCTTCGGCGGCGCTCGTTCGCTGGTCCCGGTGGTGGTGCCGCGACATCTGTGGGAGCGCGCCAACGCGCTGGACAGCGCGTCCTACGTGGTCGCGACCATCGGGGGCGCGCCGCTCGCCGGGGTGCTCGTCGGCCTCATCGGCGGCGGCTGGACGATCGGAGTGTCAGGACTCCTCACGCTGGCCGCCATGGCGTTGATGGCCGGGCTGGACGAGCCTGACCGCGTCCGCCCACCGGCGGGCGGTTCGGTCGTGCGCAACGCACGGGCGGGCTTGAGCTACGTCGTGCGCAACCCGACGCTGCGCGGCCTCGCGCTGACGATCAGCGTGACGAACATCGGCGGCGGCCTCGTCGTGGTCGCTCTTCCGGTGCTGGTGCTGACCCGACTTCACGGTGGACCGGCAGAGGTGGGTTTTCTGTGGGGCATCAGCGGCGCCGGCGCGCTGCTGTCGTCCTTGCTCGCCGGCCGGATGAAGATTCAGGGCCGGGAGCGCGGGCTCATCGTGCTGGCGATCGTGGTCAACCTGCTCGCCTTTGCGCTGCTGCCGCTGGCCGGCTCGCTCCTGGTGGTCGTGATTTCCCTCGTCGTGCTCGGGCTGGGCGAGGGTCCGCTGAACGTCGGTGTTTTCACGCTCCGGCAACGCCGCACCGACCCCGCGTGGTTTGGGCGCGTGTTCACAGTGTCGATGTCGCTCAACTCGCTGGGCACGCCCATCGGTTCGGCGCTCGCCGGACCTTTGATCGGTTGGTCGCTCAGCGGCACGCTGTGGGCCGTCGTCGCCGTCACGGCGGTCTCGATGCTCTTTCCGCTGCTCGTCATCCCGCCTGACCCGTGAGCGCTCCGCCCGGCTACGTCGACCTCCTGCGCGTGCGGGGTTTTCCGGGCCTCGTGGTCAGTCAGCTGCTGGGTCGTGTGGCGGGGCAGATGCTGCGCATCGGTCTCGTGCTTTTCGTGCTCGCGCGATACGGCTCGCCGCAGCTCGCCGGCGCCGCGACGTTCTTGCTCCTGCTGCCGGGGCTGCTCGTCGCTCCCATCGCGGGCGCGCTGCTTGACCGGCACGGGCGCACGCGCTTGATCACGGTCGACTACGTCGTCGCCGCGGCGGCCCTCTTCTCGGTCGCGGCGCTGTCCGCCCGGCACATGCTCGCGCCGCCGCTCCTGCTCGCGATCTGCGCCCTCGCGTCGCTGACCGGACCTCTGAGCTGGGCGGGACTCCGCTCGATGTTCCCGAGCGTGGTGCCGGGCCATCTGTGGGAGCGCGCGAACGCGCTCGATTCGAGCAGCGACGTGCTGGCGTCGATCATCGGCGCGCCGTTGGGAGGGCTCCTGGTCGCGTATGTGGGGCCGGAGTGGGAGCTCGCCGCGACCGCCGCGTTGTTCACGGGGGCGGGGCTGGCGATGCTGCGCGTGCGCGACCCCTCGCCGAAGCACCGCACCGAGGGCGTGCTGGCGCAGGCGTGGTCGGGTCTGGGCTACGTGCTCGGCAACCGGAGCCTCGTCGGCCTGGCGGCGACTTTCATCGTCTTCGGCGTGGGTTGGGGCTGCGTCGTCATCGCCATGCCGGTCCTCGTGCTCGGGCGGCTGCACGAGAGCGCCGCGGTCGTCGGCTACATCTGGGGCGCGATGGGCGTTGCCGGATTCGCCTCCATCCTGGTCGTCGGACGGTTGAAGACCGCCGGCCGGGAGAGGCAGCTCATGGCCGGCTCGCTCGTCGCGATCGCGGTGGCGATGGGACTTCTCCCGCTCGCTTCTTCGATCTTCGTCGTGGTGGTCGGGCTGCTGGCCACCGCCGTCGCCGAGACGCCGTTCGACATCGCGTTTCTCACCCTGCGCCAGCGGCGGACCGACCCGGCGGCGTTCGGGCGGATGTTCGCCATCTCGATGGCCCTGAATCAGCTGGGAAGTCCGATCGGCTCCGCGCTGGCGGGAGCCCTGATCGCGTGGTCCTTGACCGGCACGCTCTGGGTCGCCGCGGCGCTCGTCCTGGCGGCGGCGGCGGCGCCGCTGCTGGTGATCCCGGCCGAGGAGCGCTAGCCGATCAGGCCGGCGGAGACGAGACTGAGGAGGCCGGCCAGAACGTTGACTCCTATGCCCACACCGCCGCCGAGCACGCGCCCGCCCATGATCGCGCGCACCCCGGCCAGGATGCCGAAGATCGGGAGCACGCGGAAGTAGTAGCCGGCGAACAGGGGCAGGGCGATGCCGAGGACTCCGACGATGACGGCGTAGGCGGCCGGACCGCCGAACTGGTACAGGATCGCGCTGGCGCCCCCGAACGCAACCGCTCCGGGGTTGATCGCCTGCGGGTACTGCGCCCAGGGCTGCTGCTGGACCTGCTGGTACGGCGCGGCGTAGTCGGGCGCGGCCGGACCCTGGTAGCCGGGGGGCAGCCTGTACCCCGGCGGCAGCTGGACGCTCGGCGGAGGCGGCGGCGGCGCGCCGTAGACGGGCGGCGGAATGGACGCCGGCGGGGGCGGCGGGAAGGCGCCGGTGGTGTCAGTCACGCGGGGCATCCTAAAGGCGCGGGGTGGAATTTCATCCCGGCTAACGAACGCGTACCACGCCCGCTCGGGTCGGTTCAGCCTCCCGTCAGGCCGATGATCGTGAGGATGCCGCCGATGACGTTCAGGATCACCGCCGCGACGCCGCCGATGACCTGCCTTCGGAAGATCGCGTAGACCCCGAGGATCAGGCCGATGATGGGCAGGAAGAAGTACACGCGGTTGAAGGCGATCGGCACGACGATCGTGACGATTCCGACCAGGCACGCCCAGCCGGCGTTGCCGGTGAACTGCGACAGGAGCCCGGCCGCCCCCGTCGCGGCCACGGGCTGCAGAGGTTGCGCGGGTGCTCCCGGCGGCGGGGGCGGCAGCGGCGACGCGGGCGGAGGCAGTGGTGAAGCAGGTGGTTGGTCCGTCATGGCGCCATCACTGTAAGCCCTGCACGCCAAATCGGCCCGGTGAAGATAAGGTGAGCGCGTGATTCGCCTGGTCACGGGTGGGACGGGCTTCATCGGCAGGCACCTGCTGCGCCTGCTGGCGCGCCGTGAGGGGACGACCTACGTCCTCGTGCGTCCCGGCTCGCGAGAACGGCTGGAGGCCTTCGTCCACTCCGCCGGCGCGCGCGACCGCCTCGTCCCCGTGGCCGGCGACATCACGCAGCCGTCGCTGGGGATGACGGCCTCCGACCTGGAGCGGCTTCGCGGCGCGGACGTCTACCACCTCGCCGCGGTCTACGACCTGGAAGCCTCCGAAGAGGCCAACCAGCGGGCCAACGTGGACGGCACGCGCCACGTCGTCGAGCTGGCGCGCGAGCTGGGGTCGCGCCTGCACCACATGAGCTCCATCGCGGTGGCGGGAGCGAAATGGAAGGGCAACTTCACCGAGGAGATGTTCGACGAAGGCCAGGCTCTCGATCATCCTTACTACCGGACGAAGTTCGAGGCGGAAAAGATCGTCCGCGAATCGGGCTTGCGTTTTCGCATCTACCGGCCGGGGCTCGTCATCGGGTCGTCGGAGACGGGCGAAGCAGACCGCATCGACGGCCCTTACTACGCGTTCAAGCTCATCCAGCGCCTGCGCAACGCAATCCCGCAGTGGGTGCCGCTCATCGGCATCGAGGGTGGAGAGCTCAACATCGTCCCGGTCGACTTCGTCGCGCGCGCGCTCGACGCCATCGGTCACCTCGAGGGCCTCGACGGCACGACCTTCCACCTGACCGATCCGAGGCCGCAGCGGCTTGGCGACGTCACCAACGAGTTCTGCCGGGCCGCGCATGCGCCGCAGTTCACGCTGCGGGTCGACAGCCGCACCGCCGGGATGCTGCCCAAAGAGACCCAGGCGATGCTCCAGCACTGGAAGGTGGCGCAGACGCTGAAGCGCCGCCTGCTGGATCGCGTGCAGATCCCCGAGGAGGCGATCCGCTTCTCCGCCAGCCGCGCACGCTTCACGTGCGACCGCGCGCAGGCGGCGCTCGCGGGCACAGGCATCTCGTGCCCGCCCCTGCCGTCGTACGCGTGGAAGATCTGGGACTACTGGGAGCGCCACATGGACCCGGAGGCGCTGACCGACGGGAACCTCCGGCGCGCGCTGGAGGGCAAGAACGTGGTCGTGACCGGTGCGTCGAGCGGCATCGGCCGCGCGAGCGCGCAGCTGCTGGCGCGGCACGGAGCAAACGTGATGCTCGTCTCACGCACGAGAGAGAAGCTGGAGGCGCTTGCGGCCGAGATCGGTCGCGAGGGCGGCCGGGCATTCGTGTATCCCGCGGACCTTTCGGACCTGGACGCGTGCGAGGCGATGATCCGGCAGGTCCTGCGGGACCATGGCCACGTCGACATCCTGATCAACAACGCCGGGCGTTCCATCCGGCGCGCCATCGGCGCGGAGTACGACCGCTTCCACGACTTCCAGCGCACGATGCAGCTGAACTATTTCGGGGCCGTCAAGCTGCTGCTCGCGGTCTTGCCCGGGATGCGCGAGCGCAGGGCCGGACACATCATCAACATCTCGAGCATCGGCGTGCAGGCGTTCCCGCCGCGCTTCGGCGCGTACGTGGCGTCGAAGTCGGCTCTCGCGGCGCTGAGCCGCTGCATCGCGCCGGAGGTGGTGGACGACGGCGTGGCGATCACCAACATCCACATGCCGCTCGTGCGCACGCCGATGATCGCGCCGACCGGCATCTACAAGAACTTCCCGACGAGCTCACCGGAAGAGGCGGCGGAGATGGTCGCGATGGCGGTCCTGACGCGGCAGCCCGAGATCTCGACGCGGCTGGGCAAGCTCGGCGAAACC
>DASSLL010000032.1:0-13603 GCA_035689485.1 Candidatus Dormiibacterota bacterium
CGGGCGACGGGCTGCAGGCGGTCGACATCGCGCTCGGCCAGCGGCCGGCCATGATCCTGATGGACGTCGCCATGCCGGGGATCGACGGCCTCGAGGCGATGCGCCGGATCAAGGACGAGATCCCGTCAATGCCCATCGTGATCGCGAGCGCGCATTCCATGGCCAGCGACCGCGAGCGGTTTCTCGCCGCCGGCGCCGACAACGTGCTGAGCAAGCCGTTCCGGCTGGCGGACCTGATCGCGATCGTCGAGAACTTCGCCAAGGCGAAAGCGCAGTGAAGGACCTTACGGGCACCCGGCTCGGCAACTACGACATCGTCGAGCGCCTGGGCGGGGGCGGGATGGCGGTCGTCTACCGCGCCGTCCAGCAACCGCTGGGCCGCGAGGTGGCGCTGAAGGCCCTGTCGTCCGAGCTGTTCCAGGACGACGGCTTCGTCAAGCGGTTCGAGACCGAAGCCAAGACCCTGGCCAAGCTCGACCACCCGAACATCCTGCCGATCTACGACTTCGAGGTCATCGACGGCAACGCGTTCCTCACCATGCCGCTCATCCGCGGCGGGACGCTGCGCGACATCCTCAACCGCGGGCCGCTCGACGCGCTGACGGCATGGCGCTACCTGCGCGAGATCGGCGACGGCCTGCAGCACGCGCACGACGCCGGCATCGTCCACCGCGACCTCAAGCCGACCAACGTGCTCATCCACCAGGACGGGCGCGCGATGCTCGCCGACTTCGGCCTGGCGCGCGGCGCCGGCCAGCCGACGCACCTGACCACCATCGGCCTGGCGATCGGGACGCCCGGTTACATGGCGCCGGAGCAGGTGATGGGCCACGACGTGGACAAGCGGGCGGACATCTACGCCATGGGCGTGCTGACGTTCGAGATGCTCACCGGCCGTCTGCCCTTCATCGGGTCGAACCGGATGGAGGTCGCGTACGCGACCGTCAACAACCCGATCCCCTCGGCGGTCAAGATCAACGCCAACCTGCCCGACGAGCTGGACGTCCTGCTGCAGAAGGTGCTGGCCAAAGACCCCGCGCAGCGTCCCCAGACCGTGCGCGAGCTGCTCGCGCAGATGGCGCGGCTGCCTCAGCGCCGGACTTCGCCGCCGGGCGTCGCGGCCGCCACGGCGGCGGCAGCGGCCGCCTCGTCGTCGTCAGGCGGCGTAGCGGTGCTGCCCCGGCCGGCGACCGCCGCCAACGGCCCCGACACCGCGTCGATCCGGGTCGTTGCGGCCGCCACGCCCGCGCCGCCGCCGCCGGCGCTGCACGGCTCGCCGCCGCCGACGCCGACCTCCGCCGGCGGCTCCACCATCCGCACGCTCGAGCTGATGGGGGTCAGGCCGGCGCGGGCGCGCGGGCGATTCATCCTCAACGCGCACTTCAGCAACTTCGTCCACGTCGCGCGCGACGTGACCGGCGACCGGTGGCCCGAGGTCGCTTACGCGGCCGGCCTCGTGCAGTACATCGAGCAGGACGCTCCGCACGACGACCAGCTGTCGTCACCGGTGGAATCGCTGTCGCGCTTGAACGAGGCCTTCGAGACGATCTACGGCCCCGAGTCCGAAGACATGATCCGCGCGTGGGGCCGCCGGGCGACCGAGCGGTGGCTCGCCGACGGCAAGCACGGTCTGGGCGGCGCGCGGCGGTTCGTCCCCGGGCGGCAGCGGAAGCTTTCGAGCGTGGTCAAGAACTTCCAGGAGGCGATGGACAACGTGCGGGGTGAGCACACGCACGCGTGGCTGCAGGTGGACGAGCACCAGTTCTGGCTCGTCAACTTCTCCAACATGTTCGCCCTCGGGCGCATCAAGTCGGTGAAGTCGTGTCACGTGTGGACCTCGTCGATCGAGACGATCCTGCGCTGGGCCGGCCTGGCGAACGACTGGTACGTCGAAGAGGTCGAGTGCGGCTCGGTCACAGGAACCTTCGACTGCGCTTTCGCCATCCGAGCGAGCGAGACTAACTAGCCCATACTGGCGATAGCCATGGGGCGGCGGCTGCTCATGTCGGTCGGCATCGCATCTCTTGTGCTTTCGGCCGCGTGCAGCCACGACGTGGAGGGCCTCCGCACCCCGCGCAGCCCGGCGAGCCAGACGCTCGGCATCAAGTGGCACGAGGGCACGCACGTCGTCTACCGGTGGCAGCTCGACCAGGACTATTCGGTGTTCGGCAACCAGCCGCTGAAGCGGACGATCTCGGGCAACATCGACATTCTGGTGATGTCGGTCAGCGCAGAAGGCATCGCCGCCATCCAGTTCACGCTGAGCCTCGACGCGCAGTACGTCGCCGCCGGCCAGTCGAGAGCGTTCGTGTACAACGTCGACGTCGGCGCGCGGGGGCGGATCACCAGCAACCCCGACGGCAATTTCGTCGAACTCGTGCACCTGCACACGGCAATGCCTTTTCTCCCGCCGGCCGGGGCGAGCATCGGCGACCGCTGGCACGAGACGTACAAGATTCCGAATCCGGAGTACGGCGACACGCGTGATTTCTCGGTCAACGGCCAGTACGTGCGCGTCGAAGGCACCGGCCTGTCACGCGCCGTCGTGATCCACGCGCAGATGTTTGCGACTTTCGACGACGCCGCGCCGTACGAGAAGCTTTACGGGCCGCCTCCGGCCGACGTGCCGCAGCACATTGAGGACCACTTCAAGGGCACCGAGAGCGCGGACATCACGTACCGCTTCGACCCGGTGCGTCAGACCCTCTTGACCAGCGTGGCGAAGAACACGTACGACGCGGTCGAGACCTACACCGACGTGTCGAACGGGCAGACGCTCGCGCCGCACGACCAGTACGTCGGCACCGAGACCGTCACGATCGGCCGCTCCTGACGCAAAGGGAAGGCCCTCCACCGGGGGGCAGAGGACCTTCAGAAAGGAGGGAGGGCGAACCTGTTCCTGAGTTCATGTTAACGCCGACTCGCAAGGAGTGGGCAAGGCTCCTTGGCCGGCCTTTACATTCGTCACGTGGCCCGGTTCGCGATTGACGTGACCGCCTGCTGGCGGCCGCAGCGGGTGGGGATGCTGACCGTCGCGGTCGAGCTCTCCCGCGCCCTCGTCGAGCTCGGCTCCGACGACCGTTTCGTGCTGCTCTGCAGCCGCGAGCGGCCCGCGGCGCTGCACGACCTCGACTGCGAGGCGGTGCTGTCGCCCTACCGGCACGAGCTCGCGCTGAAGTCAGGGTGGCTGCCGACGGTCGAGCCGGAGCTCGAGTGCGACGCGGTGCTCTATCCGTACTGGCCGAGCCCGCCGTTTCGGCGCGCCGGAGCGCCGCCGGCCGTCGTGTTCGTCCACGACCTTGCGTTTCGCGTCCGCCATGCGGAGGTGCCCTGGCAGCAGCGCCTGTACTTCCGCGCGGTCCTCCCACGCGCGTTGCGCCAGGCTGCCGCCGTGATCGTCCCGTCCGAGTCGACGCGTCGCGATCTCCTCCAGCTCTATCGCATCCCCGGTCTCGACGCGAAGGTGCGCGTCGTCGCGGAAGGCCTGCCGGCGCAGACCGCGGCCGGGACGCTGCCCGACGGCCTGGAGCCGGGGTTCATCCTCGCCGTCGGCACGGTCGAGCCGCGCAAGAACTATCCCCGCCTGCTCGCGGCGTATCGCCGGCTTCGCGGCCGGCAGGGCGCCTTGCCGTTCATCATCAACGGCCGCCCGGGCGTGCCCGACCTGGTGATCGCGGGACGCGAAGGGTGGGCCTACGGTGACGCGCTGCAGCGCATCGCCTCCGAACCAGGGGTCCACTACCTCGGTCACGTGGACGAGGCGACGCTCACGGCCCTGTACGATGCCGCCTCCGTGCTCGCGTTTCCGAGCCTTTACGAGGGCTTTGGGCTGCCGCTGCTCGAGGCCATGGCGCACGGCGTGCCGGCCGTGGTCGGTGAGGCGGGCGCGCTGCCCGAGCTCGCGCTCGGCGCCGCGCTCACGGTCAACGCCGAGGACGAGCAGGCCATCGCGTCGGCGCTCGAACGCCTGCTCGCCGATGAGGGCCTGCGCAGCAAGCTCGGCGAGGAAGGACGCAGGCGCGCGAAGGGTTACACATGGACGAACGCCGCCGAGCGCACGCTGGAGGTGCTGCGTGGGGCGGCAGCCTGAACCATGAAACGAATCTCGGTCCGGCTCCTGGCGGATGAATCGACGGCGCGACGGCTGGCGCCGGCGCTCGACGCGCGTCGCTTCGAGCTGACCCCCGACGCGACAGCCAGGGTCGTGGTCGCCGCCACCAGCCGTCCGATCACGGCCAGAGATGCGTCGGCGCTGAAGGATCTCGTCAAGGGCGGCGGCGGCCTCGTCGTCGTCGGTGGGACGCTGGCCGCGTGGTCGCGCTCGGCGGCGATCCGGGAGCTCGCGGGCTGGGCGCCGAGCGGTCCGAGTCCGGTGACGGAGCTGGTGCTTCGCTCGACCGACGCGCCGGAATGGAGGCTGCGGGACGCGCTGTACCTGTCCGAGGGGCCGCCCGCCGGCGCCACCGTCTCCATCCGAACGAGCTGGCGCTACACGGAACAGGTCGTCGCCTACGAGAGGCGGTTCGGCGACGGCCGCTTCGTGTATCTCGGGCTCGGCACCGAGCCGGCGACATACGTCGACGCTCGCTTCCAGCAGCTCGTCGCCCGGCTCGTCATGCTTGCTGCCGGGCGCGAGACTCCCGCCGCGCTCGGTGTCGGCCTGCTCGGGTACGGCGCGATCGGGCGAGACCACGCGGCCTCGATCGGGGCCACTTCAGGTCTGCGCCTGGCCGCGGTTTGCGATCTCTCGGCCGAGCGTCGCGAGGCGGCGTCCAGGGACTGGCAGGTGAGGACGTATGCCGGTCAGCAGGAGCTGCTCGAAGACCAGGGCGTGGGCCTGGTCGTGGTCGGCACTCCGCCGAGCGCGCACTCCGAAGCCGTCCTGGCGGCGCTTCGCGCCGGCAAGCACGTGGTGTGCGAGAAGCCTTTCGCCCTACGTGCGGCAGAGGCCGACCGCATGATCGACGAGGCACGTTCGCGCGGGCTCGTGCTCACGGTCTATCAGAGCCGCCGGTGGGACCCCGACTACGTCGCTCTGCGCGACGTGCTGCGGTCGGGAAGCATCGGCGCACCCTTCTACATGGAGTCGTTCATCGGCGGCTATGAGCATCCCTGCGACTTCTGGCACAGCCACGAGCCGATATCGGGCGGAACGATCTACGACTGGGGCTCCCACTACTTCGACTGGATCCTGCAGCTGTTCGAGGCCAGGGTGCTTTCGGTGTCGGCGCATGCGCACAACCGCGTGTGGCACGACGTGACGAACGCCGATCAGGTGAGCGTGGCGCTGACGTTCGACGGTGGGGCGCAGGCGATGTTCCTGCAGTCGGCGATCGCGTCGGTGCGCAAGCCGAAGTGGTACGTCCTCGCCACCGAGGGCGCGGTCGTCGGCGACTGGGCGGACGTGCCGGTCCCCGCCGACCTTCCGGCCGTGGTCAAGGTCCACCGCTCGTCCGGTGTGGAGACGCTGCACCTGCCGCCTCGGGACGACCAGGGCTTTTACGGCAACCTCGCCGCGCAGTTCGCGTGGGACGAGCCGCTCGCGGTCAGGGCGGAAGATGCAAGGCGCAACGTGGCGGTGATGGAGGCGGCGACGGAATCGATCCGGCGCGGTGGTGCCCAGATGGCGGTGGACATATAGCGACCGCCGAAAAGATTCGGTGGGGGGTGCTCGGCGCCGCGGACATCGCGCGCAAGGCGGTGCTGCCCGCGATCGCCACGTCGCGCAACGGCCGACTGGTCGCCCTCGCCAGCCGCATCCCGGAGCGCGCGCACGACATTCTCAGTGCCTATCCGGGGGTGGAGGTTTCACCTTCGTACGAGGCGCTGCTCGGGCGCGCCGACGTGGACGCGGTCTACATCCCGCTGCCCAACGGCCTGCACCGTGAATGGACCGTCCGTGCGCTGGATGCCGGCAAGCACGTGCTCTGTGAAAAGCCGCTTGCCGTCAGCGCGGGCGAAGCCGAGGAGATGGCGGCTGCGGCGCAGCGCACGGGTCTGCTGCTCATGGAGGCGTTCATGTATCGCTTCCACCCAGTGATGCGGGAATTCGTCGAGGGGCTGCGAGAGGTGCTGCACGTGCACGCCATGTTCGGTTTCACGATGCGCGACGAGCAAGACATCCGCCTCGACGCCGCGCTCGGCGGCGGCGCGCTCCTCGACGTCGGCTGCTACACCATCAGCGTCTCGCGATGGATCCTGGGCGAACCGGTGGCGGTGTTCGCCCGCGCGAGCGCCGGCCACGGCGTCGACATGAGCGTTACCGCGCTGCTCGCCTTTCCGCGTGGCGAGACGGCAACCGTGTGGGCGAGCTTCGAGGCGCCGGAGGCGCAGGGGCTGACGGTGATCGCACGGGACGGCGTCCATCAGCGAGCGATGCCGTTCTCAGCGTGGCGCGATCCCCACGATCCGTATCAGCTGATGGTCGAGTCGTTCGCGGATTCGATCCTTCTCGGCCGCCCGGTCGAGATACCGCTGACCGAGTCGATCGCCAACATGCGCGTCCTCGACCGGATCCGAGCCGCGATCAGCTCTTGACGAGCTCGCGGAACCGTTCGTCGTCCTGAACCGCCGCCAGGTCTGAGTCCCTGGCCGCGGCTTCCTTCATGTCCGGCCGCAGATGGAAAGCCTGCTCCAGGTTGTCGAGGGCATCGTCCAGCCTGCCCTGGTGCGCGCGCACGCAGGCCAGGTTGTAGAACGCCGCCGCGTGGACGAGCGGGTTCGTCGACGCCTCACGCATCGCCGGCACCGCGTCTTCGAGCAGGGCCACCGCACGCTCGGTCTCGCCGTTCTCACGCAGGTACTCGTACATGTGGATGCGAGGGTGCGTGTAACTGTTGCCCAGCACGGCATCAGTCGTGTTGGTCCAGCGGTACCACTGGAACGGCTTCTCGCCGACCTTCTCGTAGAGACCGATGATCTCGGCGAGCAGGTGGTCGGACCTGGCCGCGGCATCCGCCAGCGGCGTGCCGATGCCGTTGGGCAGCTCGGCGTCGTTGATCTCGTCATCGTTGCCCGGCGGCGTGACGGGCCGGCCTTCCGCCAGGTCGGTGAGGCAGTTGCGCATGCGCTCGCGCCACATGCCGAGGTGGAACATCAGCAGCGCTGCCGGCCATCCCTTCGGCGCCTTCTCGCTCTTCAGCGCGCTCTCGACGAACTCCTGCTCGACCTTGCGCTCGGACCAAAGCGCCCGGACCAGCGCGTCAGGCAGGGTTCATGTCCAGGGTCTGCGTGCCCTTGATCGTGATCGGTCCCGACAGCCCCGGCTGCGTCGAGCCGGCGGCCATGGTGATGTTCAGCGTCGCATCGACGCTGCCCGTCGAGTGGCTCTTCAGGACGTGCCTGGCGCTGGTGTCGATCCACGACATGACGTCGCTTTTCTCCGTGCCGGTCATGGCCATGCTCTGCAGGCCGTTGCTGCCCGACGGAAAAAGCGGCGTGCCCGAGCCTGACGAGTTGTCGAACTTCAGGTCGAGAGTCGCGTCGATCTTCGAGTCGACGACGGCGGCGCCCGCGCTGCCGACCTTTTCGTCGCGCAGGTACTTGTTGTCGGAGGTGATGTGCAGCGCGCCGGTGCTGCCGGCGACGTTGCTCTGGTCGTAGGACTTCGACCACGTGTCGCCCGGCTTCACGGCGTGATCGGGCAGGATCGCGCTCACGAAACCGCTGTCCGTCGCCGACATGCCTGGGAGCGAGCTGCTGCCCATCGCGTTGCCGTTGACGCTGACGATGCGGCCGTCCGGCCCGATCTTCACGTTCACGGTGGTCGAGGCGGTGGTCGTCGTGGTCGTCGTTCCATTGGCCGACGTCTTGGTCGTCAGGTCGGTCAGCGTGATGGTCACGTCAGCCACGCCGCTGCTGTCGACCGAGTTGACCTTCACGGCCTCCTTGGCGGACAGGTCGAGGTCAAGCGGCACCGACATGCCCATGCTCTGGATGCCGACTGTGTATTTGAGGACGAAGTGGAGCGCGTACTTGTAGCTGTCGCCGGCCTTGTACGCGAGGGAGATGGTGTGGGCCGAAACGGTGGTGGCCGAGCCGCACGCGGCGACGAGGAACAAGGCGGCGACGGCAAGCTTCTTCACGGCGCCCAGACTACGCTACGCCGCCGGATTTGGAGCCTCTTGGGCGAGGTCACGCGACGCCTCCACCGGCGCGGTCGTGCTCGCCACCGGCACGACCTGGCGGAAGCGCTGCAGCGCCGTCTCCCAGCCGGCCAGCATCTCGCCGGCGCGCCGGCTGCCGGTGCGGCGGTGGTGCTCGGCGACGAGCGACTTGAGCTCATCGACGTCCTCCGCCGGGACCTCGCGCGCGACGACGCTGTCGGTGTTCAGCTGGCCCCACTCGACGAGATACGCGACGCCGCCGGTCATGCCCGCGCCGGCGTTCCAGCCGACGGGTCCGAGCGCGACCGCCACGCCGCCGGTCATGTACTCGCAGAAGTGGTCGCCGGCGCCTTCGACGACCGCCACCGCGCCCGAGTTGCGGACGCAGAACCGCTCGCCGGCGCGGCCGGCGATGAAGAGCCGGCCGCCGGTCGCCCCGTAGGCGATGGTGTTGCCCGCCAGCACCGGATCCGGCGATCCATCCTCGGCGAAGGGCCGGATGGCGATCACGCCGCCGCCCATGCCCTTGCCGACGTAATCCTGCGCCTGGCCCTCGAGCGTGAGCTCGACGCCGTCGTCGAGGAAGGCGCCGAAGCTCTGCCCCGCGCTGCCGCGGTAGTCGCGTCTGTCCCCGCCGCGCAGCGACGCGCCGACCGTGCGCATCGAGTTGTCGATGACACCGCCCGCGGGGGCGAGGTCCGGCGCGGCGCCGTTGCGCTCCCAGGCGCGCCGGCGTGGCAGCGATCCGTCTGTCGGCGCGAGCACATAAGAAAGGTCGAGGACGGTCGAGGTCGACGCCAGCTGTTCCACCCGCCCCACGACCTCCTCCAGCGTCCGCGCGCCGAGACGCGCGAGGTGCTCGCGCGCCTCTTCGGCGATGAGCAGCAGGTAGTTGACGACGTGCTCCGGCCGGCCCTCGAACTTCGCGCGCAGGTCCTCGCGCTGGGTGGCGATCCCGGTCGGACAGGTGTTGAGGTGGCACTGGCGCGCCATGTCGCAGCCGAGCGCGACCAGGACGCCGGTCCCGAAGCCGAACTCCTCGGCCCCAAGGAGCGCCGCGACCACGACGTCGCGTCCACTGCGCAGCCCGCCGTCGGTGCGCAGGCTGACGCGTTCGCGCAGGCGGTTGGCGACGAGCACCTGCTGCGTCTCGGCCAGGCCGAGCTCCCAGGGCGCGCCCGCGTTCTTGATCGACGAGAGCGGCGACGCGCCGGTGCCGCCGTCGTGCCCGGAGATGAGGATGTAGTCGGCGTGCGCCTTGGCCACACCCGCCGCGATCGTGCCGACGCCCGCCTCGGAGACGAGCTTGACGCCGATGCGTGCGCGTGGGTTCACCGTCTTCAGGTCGTGGATCAGCTGCGCCAGGTCTTCGATGGAGTAGATGTCGTGGTGCGGCGGCGGCGAGATGAGCTGCATCCCCGGCTGGGCGTGCCGCAGGCGGGCGATGAGACTGGTGACCTTGAGGCCCGGCAGCTGGCCGCCCTCGCCCGGCTTCGAGCCCTGCGCGATCTTGATCTCCAGCTCGTCGGCGCGCTTCAGGTACCGCGGCGTGACCCCGAAGCGCGCGGACGCCACCTGCTTGATCCGGTTGTCTCGCCTGACGCCGCCGGCGTCGAAGTACGCATCAGGGTCCTCGCCGCCCTCGCCGGAGTTGGACCGCGCGCCCACCTGATTCATGGCTATGGCCAGCGCCTCGTGTGCCTCCGGTGAGAGCGCGCCCAGGGACATCGCCGTGCTGATGAAACGGGTGACGATACGTGTCGCCGGCTCCACCTCCTCGATCGGAACCGGCTGCGTACATTCCCGCATCGCGATCAGCTCGCGCAGCGACTGCGGACCGCCCATGCTCGAAAGTCGGCGCCACTCGCGATACGACTCGACATCGCCCGTCTGGGCGGCCTTCTGCGCCGCGCGCACGGCGAGCGGGTTGTATGCGTGGTGCTCGCCCGCCTTGCGGAAGCGGACGCGACCATGGTCGGGAACCGCTTCCGGACGGCCGCGCAGCAGGCGCTCGATGTCGTCGAGGTTCAGGCCCCCGACGCGCGAGGGCACCGCCGGGAAGCAGGTCTCCATCACCTCCGCGCCGAGGCCCAGGGCCTCGAGCACCTCGCCACCCCGGTAGCTCGTCACGCAGGAGATGCCCATCTTCGCCATCACCTTGAGCAGCCCGGCCTCGAGCGCCTTGCGGTACTTGGCAATCGCCTCTTCGCCATCTATGGGGAGGTGGCCCGCAGGGCCGGAGGGGCTGGCGGCGGTCGCGAGCGCGAGGTACGGATGCACCGCGCTCGCGCCGATGGTGATGAGGCACGCGACGTCGTGCACGTCGACGGCGTCGCCCGCGATCGCGACGATGTCCACCGCCATGCGCCTGCCCGCGCGCAGCAGGCGCGAATGCACGGCGCCGACCGCGAGGGCCATCGGAATCGGCAGCCGGTGGGGACCCGCGCGGCGGTCGCTCAAGGCGACGACGCCGGCCGCCTGCTCGGCCTCGGTGCACAGCCGCGAGAGCGCGTCGCGCAGCGACTCGTCCGGCGCGCACGTCGCGTCGAGCACGACCGCGTCCTCGAGCACGCGCTTCAGCTCCGCCGCGCCGAGGACCGGTGAATCGAGCTCGAGCAGCTTGCCGGTCGTCGGCACGGCCGGATGATGGCGCCGCAGCAGCTCCTGGTCGGCGCCGCCTTCCGGCTCGAGCGTGCGCTGCCTCGCGCCGAGCAGCATGCGCAGTGACATGACCGCCTTTTCGCGGAGCGGGTCGATGGCCGGGTTCGTGACCTGCGCGAACCTCTGGCGCAGGTAGCCGTACACGCGCCGCGGCGTGCGCCCCAGCGCGGCGATGGGAATGTCGTCGCCCATCGAGTACACCGGCTCGGCCGCGGTCTCGGCCATTACGTCGACGACGAACCTCGCGTCTTCGAAGCCCCACCCGTGCAGCGCGTGGTGCGCCGCGAGGTCTTCGAGCGGTTCGAGGGCGACGTGGTGGCGCTCGACGGGTACCAGCACGCGGTCCGCGAGCATGCCGTAGTCGTGGCGGGCGGCCGCGCGCTCCTTGGCGTCGGCGTCGCGCAGCAGTGAGCCGTCTCGCGTGTCGACCATGAGCATCTGGCCGGGACCCAGGCGCCCACGCTCCACAACGTCCTCGGGCGCCATCGCCACCACGCCGGCCTCAGACGCCGCGGCGACCATTCCCTGTCGCGTGCGCTGCCAGCGCAGCGGCCTCAAGCCGTTGCGGTCGAGCGCCGCTCCCACGACGACGCCGTCGGAGAACGCCAGCGCCGCGGGTCCGTCCCACGGCTCGAAGCGGACCGACTGGTAGCGGTAGAAGTCGCGCACGGGCGCGGCCAGATCGCCGCGGCCCTCCCAGGCGTCGGGGATGAGGCTCATAAGCGCCTCGCTGACCTCCCAGCCGCGCTGCACCAGGACCTCGAGCGCGTTGTCCAGGGAGGCGGAGTCCGAGCCTTCGTCCCAGATCGCGCCTCGCAGCTCGGGCTCGAGCTCGGCCTCGCGCGCGCGCATCCACGCACGGTTGCCGGTGATGGTGTTGATCTCGCCGTTGTGCGCGAGCATGCGGAACGGCTGGGCGAGACGCCAGTCCGGCATGGTGTTCGTCGAGTAGCGCTGGTGGAAGACGGCGAGGCGGCTCTCGCACCTCTCGTCGCGCAGGTCGGGGTAGAAGTCGGCGAGGCGCGTCCCGGCCATCAGCCCCTTGTAGACGACGGTCCTGCTGGACAGCGACGGAAGGTACATGCGCACGCCTTCCGCTTCGGCCAGTCTCTCGATGCGACGGCGCGCGCGATAGAGCCGGCTCTCCCACTCGTCGGGGTCGAGGCCCGGGTCCTCGATCAGGCCGTGCCAGATGCGCGGCATCGTCGCCCGTGCGCGCTCGCCCAGCGATTCGACGTTGACCGGCACCTCTCGCCATTGCTTGATCGAGACGTGCTGCTCGACCAGCCCACGCGCGCGATCGTCCCAGTCGAAGAGCGTCGTGACGGCGAAAGCCCCGCCCAGCAGCCGGTGGGGCACCTGGATGAGCAGGCCGGCGCCGTCCCCGCTCTTGCCGTCGGCGTCGAGCCCGCCGCGGTGGGATAGCCGCGCGAGCGCCTGGACGCCGAGCGCGACCGCCTCATGGCCGAGCCCCGGGGTCGCGACGAAGCCCATGCCGCAGGCGGCACGGGTCGCGGGAAGATCCCCAGGCCAGGCAAGGCGTGAGCTATGAACAGCTGGGGGCACCGGTCTTCGAAGGCTACCGATGGATGCCTGGTGAGGCTAGTGGCCCGCGAACAAAAACTGGCGGGAAATTGTTATGCCGACACTACATTCCGAGGAGGGCCTGTACGCGGAGCGCGACCGAGAGGTTGAGGCGCGTCTCAGGGTCCTCGAGGTCGAGGCCGGTGATCTCGCGGATCCGGTCGAGCCGGTACCGCAGCGTGTTGGGATGGACGCGCAGCCGCTGCGCCGCCTGCTGCTGCTCACCCGTCTCGAGGTAGGCGCGAAGCGTGGCGACGAGCGCGCCCTTGCGCGCGCTGTCGTGCTCGATCAAAGGTCCGAGGTGGCGGCGGCTGTAGTCCACGAGCCTTTCGTCGCTGATGGCCGCGAGCAGCCCGGTCAGGCCGAGCTCGGGCACCGCGACGACCTGGCCCCAGCGCTTGAATCGGGCGAGCGACTCCATCACCGACGTCACCTCGCGCAGGGCGCTCGCGACGCCCGACGGCGCCTCGATCGGTGCGCTGAAACCGACGGAAACGGTGAAGCCCGGCTTCCAGTCGGCGATCGCTTGCCGGATCTGAAGTCCGAGCGCCTGGCTGCGTGCCTGGTGGTCGGCGACCTCGGCGCCGAGTGGGAGCAGGGCGACGACCTGGTCAGAACGGCCCTGGAGGAGCGCGCGTGGATAAGTCGTGCGTACGACCGCGGTCACGCGGCGCAGGAAGTCGCGCTTCAGCGCCTGGATCGCGTCCTCGGAGATCTGGCGCGCCTTGTTGAAGCCTCGGAAGTCGTCGATGTCGACGAGTACCACGATGTGATTGCCGTGCAGCGGATAGCCGAGATGCCGGGCGCGTCTCTGCGCCGCGGCCTCGTCACCGTAAGTGCCGTGAAGCAGGTCCTCGAGGTATTCGCCGCGCACGCGTCCTTCGACCTCGGAGAGCTCTCTTTCCTTGGCGATCGAAAGCGCGAGCACCAGCGCGGCCTGCTCGATCGCCATGAACGCGAGTTCCTCGTTGTGCGGCGGATGATCCAGGATGGAGATGTAGCCGAGCACCTGGTTGGCGGCGAAGATGGGCGCGATCAGCCGCTCGCGCGACATGCCGAGGTGCGGAAAGGCGGGCACCTTGACCGGACCGCGTTTGGCCTCGACCTCGCGCAGCGTGCGCTGTATCTGCGGATCGAACAGAACGCGCTGCGGAGTTCCCTGTCGCGCGATCGTCTCTTTGCGGTGCGGGTCGGCGTTGCCGCCGGCATGGGCGAGAAGGTGGAAGCTTGCGTCTTCCACCACCACGGCGCTT
>DASSLL010000033.1:0-17644 GCA_035689485.1 Candidatus Dormiibacterota bacterium
GTCATCGTCGCCGGCGGGCTCATCGGCATCCTCGCCGGCGGATGGATCGCAGACCGCAGAGCCCTACGAACCCCAACAGCCCACCTCGAGGTCGGCATCGTCGGGTTCCTGGCCGGCGCCGTGCTCATCGTGATCGCGATCGTCAGCCCGACCCTCCCCGTCTTCATCCCCTTCTTCCTCCTGACAGTGGTCTGCCTCTACCTCTATCAGGGTCCCTTCACCGCGGTGGCGCAGAACGTGGTCAGCCCGGCGCTGAGGGCCAGCAGCGTCACCCTCCTCCTCCTCATCGCCCACGTCGCGGGCGACAGCCACAGCCCCTACGACGTCGGGCTGATCAGCGACCACCTCAACGGCAACCTCCAGGCCGCCCTGCTGATCACCAGCCCGACGCTGCTCATCCTCGCGGCCGTAGCCGCGGCAAGTGGCCTTAAAACGGTGAAGCAAGACACCGAGACGATGGAGACCGCCTGGGCTGCTAGTAGATGAACCCCACCAGCCGGCTGCCCAGCTGCCCCGGCTTGATCACGCGCTGGTCGATCACGTCGAACGCCAGCCAGTTCATCTCCGACACCACCCACGAACCGTCAGGATTCACCGCCTCCACGTACGCCACGTGCCCCGCCCACGACTCCCAGGTGACCATGATCGCGTGCACCTTGGGGGTCGGCCCGACGGCGTAACCCTGGGCCGCGGCGTTCTGGTACCAGTAGCCTGCGTCGCCGTTCCACGTCACGTTCCGCCAGGTGGCCACGTAGTACGTGCACCAGCCCACCGGGAACTTGTTGTTGACGTACGGCCCGAGGCAGCAGCCAAGCCGGGTGACGATGTAGTTCGACTTGATGGTGTTCAGGATCTGCAGCAGCGCCGGCGGCGGCGGGAACGAGCCGCCCGTGCCGCCCGGGATGACCAGGACCTGGCCCGCCACCAGCGCGGGCGTCCGCAGCCGGTTGAAGTCGACGATCGCCTGCGGGTCGACCGAGTACTTGGACGCCAGTCCTTCGACTGTGTCGGAAGACTTGACGACGACGACGATGCCGTGCACCGGCGGGATCACGATCTGCTGCCCCGTCGCGATCGAGTCGTTCGAATAGAGGTCGTTGTTCGACCAGCGGATCTCGGCCACGGTGACGTGGTACCTGGCCGCGATCGAATCCAGGGAGTCGCCCGACGCCACCGTGTAGACGAACGGCTGGTGGCTCACCGGCGCCGACGTCGGGATCGACACCGGCTTGATGATCGTGCTGTATCTGCCCAGCGTGACGTCGCCGTAGAAGCCGCCTTCGCCGGAGACCACGGCCTCGGCGTTCACCGGTCCAAACCGCGCCGTCAGGCTCGACGGAAAGTGACGGTCCATTGCGGCATAACCCGACATCACGACCGCTATTCCGAGCACGACGGCGTGGGTCAGGTAACGATTGACTCGCAATGCCTACCCCTAAGTTTGTGAACTCGTCCCGAACTGGACGGGTCCCCCAGAAGACTTAGGCACCCTAACAGACCTTGTTCGGGCCAGTCAACCCGATTTGGCTACTTATCAGAAGTGGCACGGGTGCGATTTGGCCACCGCGTCCGAATTCAATCCGAATTCGCGGGCTCGGTCGCCAAAGACCCCGGCGCCGAACAGCAGTTCGCACCCCAAGACGCCGCCTGGCTTGCCCCAGTCGCCCACCCATTTACACCACTGAACGGGCGCGGGTCCGAGTACTTGCTACGGCCCTCCGCGAACGTAGATCGTCTGCCCGGAGATGAAGCTCGAGTCCTCGCTGCACAGGAACGCGATCACGCTCGCGATGTCCTCCGGCCGGCCGATGCGGCGCAGCGGGATCTGCGAGGCCGCGCCCACCTTGAACGCCTCGAAATCGACGCCCATGCGCTCCGCCGTCTGGCGCGTCATCCGCGTCTCGACGAAGCCCGGCGCCACCGCGTTGACGTTCACCCCGAACGGTCCCAGCTCGATGGCCAGCGTCCGCGCCATCCCCTGCAGGCCTGCCTTCGCCGTCGAGTAGTTCGTCTGCCCGCGGTTGCCCAGCGCCGAAGTCGACGAGAGGAACACCATCTTGCCGTACTTCTGGTCGACCATCGGCTTCTGCGCCGCGCGCGCGCACAGGAACGTGCCTTTCAGGTGCGTGTCGATGACTAAATCCCAGTCGTCGTCGCTCATCTTGAACAGCAGGTTGTCGCGGATGATGCCGGCGCAGCAGACCAGCACGTCCAGCCGGCCGAGTTCGCCCAGCGCCCGGGCGACCATCGCCTCGACCTGCTCGCGGCTCGTCACGTCGCAGGCCACCGCCAGGCCTTTGATCGGCCCGGCGACCTCTTCCGCCGGACCGAGGTCCATGTCGGACACGACCACGCGCGCGCCTTCGGACGCCAGCCGCGCGGCCGTCGCGGCGCCGATGCCGCGTCCCCCGCCGGTGACCAGCGCCACCCGGTCCGCAGACCTCACCGCGTCACCGTGTCGAACGCCGCGCCGCCGTCCTTGCGTGGGTCCGACGCGCCCGACAAAGACCCGTCACGCCCGGCCGCGATCACCTGCGGCCGCGCGAAGTAAGAGTCGTAGCTCAGCGTCCGCCGGTTCACGGCATAGCCCAACCGCTCAAGGCCCTCGCACACCACGCGGGGGATCCGCCCTTCCGCCTGGACGGTGTCGCCCTGGAAGTCCACGCGCGGCGCGGACACGGCCTCGACCGGCGACATGCCGTGGTCCAGGATGTTCACCACCACCTGCATGATCCCGGTCACGATCTTCGTCCCACCGGGGGCGCCGATGCAGACACGCAGGTTGCGGTCGGCGTCGAACACCAGCGCCGGCGTCATCATCGTCACCCTGGTCTTGCCCGGGCGGACCGAGTTCGGCCGCCCCGGCCGCGGGTCGAAGCAGTTCATGTAGTCGTTGTAGCCGAAGCCCAGACCCGGCGTGACCACCCCGCTCGCCGAGCCGAGCGTGTGCGTCAGCGAGACAGCCCAACCCGCGTCGTCGACCACGCAGACGTGCGTCGTGTCCGCCCGGTCGTGCACCGACTCTCGCGCCCTGGCCGCGTATTCCTTGTCGGCCAGTGCGCCGACCGGGATGTCGACGAACCGCGGATCAGCGACGTGGCGCTCGCGGTCGGCGACCGCCCACGCCATCGCCTCGACGCGCAGCCGCGCCGCCTCGGTCGACGGCCACGCGTGAGCACCCACGTCGTAGCCCTCGAGGAAGTTCAGCATCTGGAGCAGCGTCAGGCCGCCGGCCGGCGGTCCCGCGGCGGCGACCTGCAGGCCTCGGTACGTGCCCCGGATCGGCTCCGTGACGTTGACGCGATAGCTCGAGAGGTCGTCCTTCGTGATCAACCCGCCGTTGGCGGCGAAGTCGGAGGCGATGGCCTCGGCGATGGCGCCGCGGTAGAAGACGTCCGGGCCTTCGGAGGCGAGCGTCTCCAGCGTGCGGGCGAGGTCCGCCTGCACCATCACCTCGCCGATCTCGTACAGCCGCCCGTCCTTCGTGTAGATGGCGCGCGCCGCCGGCGTGGTCTGGATGCGCTCCCGGTTCGGGACCACGTCGGGCCCGTAGTCGGTGACCCAGTACCCGTGCACGAACCCGCTCACCGGGAATCCGTGGCGCGCGATCGGCACGGCCGGCTCGATCGCCTCCGCCCACGAGATCGTGCCGAACCGAGACAGCGCCTCAGCCAGCCCGGCCACGGTGCCCGGCACGCACACCGACTCATAGCCCACGTCGTTGACCCAGCCTTCGAGCACGTATCCGTAGCGGTCGGCGGCCTCGCGGACGAACAGCCGCGACCACTGGTCCTCGCGCGCACGCGACCCTGCGGTGCCGTAGAACTCGAGCAGCACGTCGCCGCCCTGCGGGCTGTGCACGAGCATCACGCCGCAGCCGCCGAGGCCGCACATCTGCGGGTCGATCACGCCCTGCACGAACGCGCACGTGACCGCCGCGTCCACCGCGTTGCCTCCGCGCCGCAGGACGTCCAGGCCGATCTCCGCGGCCTGCGGCTGAGGGCACACGATGATGGCCACGCCCGTACGTTAGACCATCGAAATTTCAGCCGCGGGAGCCGCTCCCCCACACGGTTTTCCAAGGCCCGCAAGAACGATTCGCGGCCCCTCGTTCTACGCCACACGTGAGAGGAAGGTCGAAGGGGCAGTCCCTCGTCGAGGCTGCGATCACGTTGCCGATAGTGCTGTTGCTGGCACTCGGCGTCACCGACCTGGGCCGCGCCTTCTACTACCGCGAGGCGGTGACGAACTCCGTGCGGCAGGCGCTGCGCATGGCCGTGTCCTCGTACCAGCACGGCACCGCCGACAGCGTCTGCTCCGGCACAAGCGGCGGACCGGTCGCGGTCACCGTCATGTCATCGGTGCCATCAGGAGGCGGTGCCATCGCGACGATCGCCGACCAGGCCGCGCTCGAGAGCTCCAAGGACGGAACGCCCGCGGGCTCCGTGATCGCCGGCGCGACGATCTCGGTCACGTTCCACTGCCTCAACGGCGCCGCCATCACCAACGCGACCGGCAACAACGCCGGACCGCTCGATCCGGGCTCTGATTCCATCACGGCGTCCATCTCCAGGCAGATGAACGTCATCACGCCCGTCATGTGGCCGCTGACCGGCCCGTCGTATCCGATCAAGGTCACGTCCTCACAGCGGGTGGAGTACTGATGCGCACAGGCAAGAGCAAAGGGCAGGCCCTCGTGGAATTCGCGCTCGTGTTCCCGCTGCTCTTCTTCCTGCTCGCGCTCTCCATCGACCTGTTCCGCGTCGACTGGGTCACCTCGACCGTCGCCGAGGCGGCGCGCCAGGCGGCGCGCCAGGCCGTGGCCAACGAGGTGGCGCCGGACGGCGCTTTCGCCGGACCCACCGGCCAGTGCTCCGGCACCGCGCTCACGCCGGTGGCCAACGGGTCGGGCTGCCTCACGAGCAACCGCCTCGACGAGACCGTCGACGCGGTGATGGGCAGCTACAGCCGCAACTCCTCGATGGTCGAGGCCGCGCCGGCGGGCTGCCCAACCCCGCCCGCCGGCACGACGCAGGTCTGCATCTGGCCCGCGGAGAACGGCCCCGCCGGCGGCTACTCGAGCTGCGCCGCCGCGCGCGGCGCGCTCGGGCGCGACCCGGCGCCCGGCGACCTGGGCTCGCGCTCCGCGGAGTACGGCAGCCCGCAGTACAAGGGCTGCTTCCAGGTCGTGGTCACGGTGATCTATCGCTACGACAGCCTGGTCCCGTTCCTGGGCAGCGCGGCGCCCAACCTGCTGCGCATCGCCTCGTCCACGCAGATGCTGGCGGAGTACTGACATGACCGAACGATCGCGCGGACGTCAGGGCGGTCAGGCGGTGGTGATCATCGTCGCGATGATCGTCGCGCTCACCGTCCTCGGTGTCATGGTGTTCGACGCGGGACTCGCCATGTCCGACCGGCGCAACCTCCAGGCGTACGCGGACGCGTCCGCGCTGGCCGGGGCGCGGTCCTACGGGCCAGGCGGCAACAACGCCCACTGGGTCGCGATGGAGTACCTGTCCGCGGCGCTCGGCTTCGGCCTGCCGGTGGGCTCGTGCAGCAACGCCGGCAACTGCCCGGCCGGAACGTACGCCGTCGCGGGCTACACGTTGACGCTCCGCGACAGCTGGCGCTACAACGGCATCTTCAACTACCCGACGGTGCTCGACGTGGTGATCTCGCACCAGCAGCCGAGCATCTTCGCCCGCATGGTCGGCTTCTCGACCTTGACGTCGGCCGCCTCCGCGCGAGCGACGACGCCGGGACCCCAGTTCAACGGCGCGGCCTATGCGGTGGCCGCGGTGAGCGGCGACGCGCTCATCAACGGCGGCGGCGCCGCGTTCCAGACCGTGGGCGGTCCCGTGTACGCGTACGGCTCCTTCGGCGCCAACAACGGACCGCACTCGACCGGCGTGCCCTCGCTGCAGACCAACTACGACGGCAGCACGTGCGCCGGCAGCCCGCAGAACTTCCTCGACAACGGCGGCGGCCAGAACAGCCTCAACTACCACACGACCGACGGCCTGAACATGCCGCAGGTGCCGGACATCCCGCCGCCGAACAATTACGACGTCGCGACCTTCCCGGCCCTGCCCAACGCCGTGTACACGACACCCGCCTCGGCGAAGGACGCGAGCGGGAACTGGAAGCCGGGGATCTACAACGGCTTCGCCCCGAGCGGCGGGTTCATGGACGGCGGGATCTACAAGATCGTCAACGCGAACAACCTCAGCCTCGGCACCATCACCAACACCGTCCACACGCCGTCCGGCACGTCTGACCCGACGGGCGCGGTCGCGATCCTTCTCGACGGCTCGGACACCGGGGCGCTGGACCTCAGCAACGCGGTGCTCAACGGGCTCGACGACCTGAACGGCTCCGGCTACACGGGCCTGCGCGACCCCATGGGTACGCACAACTTCGTCGTGTGGAGCGGGAGCGCCAACCCCTACACGGCGGGCGTAACCATCGGCCCGCACGTGACGACCGACATGAGCGGCATCGTCTACCTGCCGAAGGCTCCATACGTCAGCGACGGCAACGCGTCGCCGCAGTTCACCGGCTCGGTGATGGTGGCGAGCTTCACCGTGCAGGGCGGCGGCAACGGCCAGCAGGTGTTCAAGTGGGTCTGCGACCTGAACGCGGTAGCCGGCCAGCCCTACGAGGGCGGCCTGATCCGCTAAGGGCGCGGGGGAGGCTGGCCTCCCCCGCGGGACCCCCTCCATGCAGCACATTGTCTGGAGGCGGTTGGCAGCCAGCGCTGGGCGACGGCCGGAATGAATCCGGCCTGCATGCAACGTCCGTCTAGCCTTGGGGCAGTTCGATCGTGAACGTGCTCCCGGCGCCGCGCTCCGTCTTCACCCGGAGCGTGCCCCCGTGCCTCTCCACGACCCGCCTCGCGATGGCGAGCCCCAGCCCGCTGCCGGAGTCGCTGCGCTGAAAGCGCTCGAACAGCCGCGGCAGCCGCTCCTCCTCGATCCCCGGGCCGTCGTCGACGACTGCGATCGACGGCCCGCCGATCCCCCGGTCGACGCGGAGCTTCACCTGCGCGCCGGGCGGGCTCACCCGCACGGCGTTGTCGACGAGGTTGGCGACCGCCTCCCGGAGCAGGTCCTTGTCCACGCTGACGCGCGAATCGCTCCCCACCTCCGTCACGAGCCCTACGCCTGACGTCGCCGCCTGCGCGGACAGGGCACGGACGACGTCGGCGGTCAGTTCGGCGAGGTCCACGAGCTCGCGGCGCAGCGGCACGTCCTCGTCGGCGTGCGCGAGCGCGCGCAGGCGGCCGAGCATGCGCTTCATCCGCTCGGCTTCCGCGACGCTGTCCGACACAGCGTCCCCGGCGGGCCCCTTGCGCGATGAGCGGCTGAGGATCGAAAGGTTGGTCATGATCGTCGCCAGCGGGGTCGCCACCTGGTGCGAGACGTCGGTGAGGAACCGCCGCTGCGCGGCGAGCACGGCGGCCAGCTGCTCGTTGGCCTTGCGCTGCGCCTCGATGGCGCGGTTCATGCGGTAGATCATCGGCAGCACCACGAGCGGGAGAGGCGCCGCCAGCGGCGACTCGACGGCGAGCAGGGCGATGCTCACCGCACACGCGCCGAGCGTGAGCAGCGCCGGCCACGTCGCACCCGCCGCCTGCCTGACCAGCGTCAGGTACGGCCGGTGCGTGTGCAGCGCCGCCGGGAGCGCGCTGAGGCACAGGTTGGTGGACAGATAGAGGAAGACGGCGACCGCCGCGCGCACGTCGACCATGACGTCCACCCTGGCGCCGACAGGGCCGATCAGCGCCACCAGCGATGCGCCGACGAGCGTGTTGCCCGCGTTGACCAGCGCCTCCGGCCACGTCCGCCGGACGACGAAGTTCGAGACGAACACGCTGAGGGCGGCGGTCGCGGGACCGACGCCGGGCGGCAGGAGGAGGGCCGCGACCAGGCACGGGAGGGCGCCCAGGTTGACCTTCTGGCTGGGGCCGATCTTGACCGGATAGAGCTCGGCGAGCGCGACCGCCCCGAAGCAGACCGGGACGACGACCCACCGCCACGTCTCGGTGGCGGCAAAGCCACCGGTCGCGGCGGCGGCCGCCGCGAGCACGACTCCGGCGGCGGGGATGCCGGCGATGGCCGCCCAGAGCGGCCTCGACATCGACCTCAGGAGACCGGCACGTCCAGGACGAGCGTCACGGTGCCGTTGCCGTCCCCGGCGGCGCTCACCTGGTATCGCTTCACGGTCGCCACGACGTGCGCCGGCGCGGGCACGTAGACGTTGACGGTCACCAGCGTGCCGCCGTGGCCGTCGGGCTGCGAGCTCGTCGTGGCGTAGACCTCGTTCTTCAGCTGCTGCGACCCGGAGGGAAGGTAGACCTGCGTGTTGACGGTCAGGTTCACTCCTCCCGGGGTCACGGCCGCCGCGGGTGGGTCGTCCATGCAGAACGCGAAGTTCGCCGAGGCTCCGGCGGAGGTCGCCATGACCATCGCCGCGGCCATCAGCCCGCCGAGCCCACCGACCACGAATCTCCTAGGCCTCATTTGCGACCACCCCTCTTTGTTCCGGGTTGAACCTGTACCCCAGTCCTCGGACCGTCTGGATCAAACGCGAGCCGCCGTCCGCCTCGAGCTTCTGGCGGATGCGCGAGACGTGCACCTCCAGGGAGTTCGACTCCGGCCCGGTCGTGACCGCCCACACCGCCTCGCCCAGCTGGGCGTAGGTGACGAGCTGGCCGCTGCTGCGCATGAGCGCGGCGAGGATGCGGAACTCGATCGCGGTCAGGGCCAGCGGGCGGCCGGCCCGCGTGGCGCTGCCTTCGCTGAGGTCGACGACGACGTCGCCCGCGACGAGCCGCGCGCCGCCCTTGCCGCGATGGCGGCGGATCACCGCCTCGACGCGCGCCATGAGCTCCTCCAGCGCGAAGGGCTTGGTGATGTAGTCGTCGGCGCCGAGCTTCAGGCCGGCGATCCGGTCACTGACCGAGGATTTGGCGCTGATGCCCACCAGGGCGGCGTCCGTCTCGGCGCGAAAAGCCGAGAAGAGGTCAGGTCCGTCGTTGTCCGGAAGCATCAGGTCGAGGAGGACGACGTCGGGGTTCCACTGCCGCACGAGCTCGAGGCCGCGGCCGGCCGATTCGACAGCCCGGACGGTGTAGCCTTCCTCTCCCAGCCCGGTGGCCACCGCGCGCGCCAGGCGCCGGTCGTCCTCCACCAGGGCCACCTTCCACTTGATGGTCATGCGGACGAAATTCTCCCACGGAACTTGCGGCCGCCAGGCCGCCGTAACCGGGCAATTTCGAGGGTCGTTCCAAGGCTTCGTGAGCTCGGACCGATGAGCTGGCTGCCGGCTGCCGCCGGCCGGCTCCTCCTCATCGCGGCGGTCGCCGCCGCCCTCTTCGGACCCAGCGCGGCGACGCTCTGGATCTCCACCCCGGACGCCTCGGACGTCCAGGCTCGGGTCGCCGCGATCACCCGCGCGTACGGCGTGCCCCTGCTCGGCGAGGACGATGTCCCCTCCCAGCTGGCGCTGGCGGTCGTGGCCATAGAAGACGAACGCTTTTACTCCCACCACGGGGTCGATTCCATCGGCCTCGCGCGCGCGATCCTCTATGACGCGGTCAACTTCTGCCTGTGCGAGGGCGGGTCGACGATCACCCAGCAGCTGGTCAAGGACGTGTACCTCGGCGGCTCGAACCTGGGCCGCCACAAGATCGAGGGGATGGCGCTGGCTTTGAAAGTCGAGCGGATCCTCAGCAAGGCCCGGATCATGGCCGACTATCTGAGCGAGATCCCGACCGGGATCAACCGCAACGGCGTGACGGCCGCGGCCTGCGCCTACTTCCGGGCGCCGCTCAAGGGCCTGACGCTGGGCCAGTACGCGCTTCTCGCCGGGGTCACCCAGGCGCCGTCCCAGTACGACCCGACGGTCTACCCCGACGTCGCGGCCGAGCGCCGGTCAGAGGTGCTGCAGGCGATGCAGAACGACCACTACATCAGCGCCGCGCAGGCGCAGGCGGCGAACGCCGAGCCGGTGCTCGACCGGGGTCCAGGCCGCCCGGGCTGCTGAAAGGCGCGGGGGAGGCAGGCCTCCCCCGCGGAACCCCCTCCATGCAAGGCAACGCCTGGTGGCGTTTGGTAGGGAACGTCGGGGACGGCCGGAATGAATCCGGCCTTCAGGCGATGCTCCTCTAGCGCGACCAGGCCATCGGCGAGGTCGCGTCAAACCCCGCGTTGGTCGTCATCTGGATCGGCTTGACCGGCGCCGGCGCCGGCGAAGGCGACGGGCTCGGCAGCGGCCCGTTGTGCGGCCCGCCGGGCGTCGGGCTCGGCGGCGGAGGAGCCGGCGGCGGGGCATACGCGGCTTTGGGCAGGAACCACAGCTGGAACGCCCCGGCCGCCTCACCGGGCGCGAGGTAGGCGATACCCGAACCGTCCGGAGCCCAGATCGGCTGGGCCACGAGCTGGTCCGAGACGATCGTCCGCCTGGGCCCCAACGACGACCCGTCCCAGGAAGCGATGGTCAGGTAGGACACCTGCTTCTGGTACGTGCAGATCATCGCCATCTCGGTCCCGTCGGGCGAAAGCGATGGCTCGCGGCAGTCCTCACCCGGGCCTGTGAGCGCCCGCCCGACGGCGTTCGGGCGGTTCGTGTACCACAGCATCCCGACCAGCTTGTTGTCGAGGTTGGAGTCGATGTTGGAGGCGAAGTCGTACCTCGTGTAGACGACGGCGCCCGAAGAGAGCGGCAGCGGTTGCTGGTCGCCACCCGTGTAGTTGCCGCCGTCGGTCCACGCCCGCGCCTGGCGCAGCGCGCCGCCGTAGGGCAGCGAGTAGATCGCGGGGCTGACGTCATAGCAGCCGTCGCACTTCAGGCCGTCGTACGTCAACCACAGGGTCTTTCCGTCCGGGCTGACGCGCGGATAGAAGACCCAGTGGTTGAGGCTCGGGTCGACCATCCCCGACCGCGCCCGGTTGGAGGTGACCTGAAGCAGCGGCACGCCGTATGGATTCAGCACGTAGAGGTCGGACCAGTAGGACCCGTACTTGATCGCCAGGATGTTGCCGTTGGGGTCCATCGACGGCATCGCCCACCCCGCCTCGGGAGTCAGCTGGTGAAATCGCCCTGCGCTCAGGCTGTAGATCGCCCCCGACTGCGCGAGGTACAGCGTTCCAGGCAGCGTGAACGCGTGCGCACGAGGCGTCGCCGCGGTCGGCTTCTCGGGCGGCGCCAGGGTCTTCGAGTGCCGGGCGCCCAGGTACATGAACGTCGTCGTGCTGCCGACGAGCACGACCACGGCCAGTCCGAGCGCCAGGACGAAGCGCGAGATCACGGGAAGTACGTGTGCACCAGGGGCAGGATCAGGTTCCAGTTCGCGTTGATGCTGCCGCCCGGACCTCCTCCGTGCGTGTAGGGCGGCAGCAGGATGAGCTGCCGGATCTGGTCGGGGTTGTCGAAGCTGGCGGCGAGGGGCAACATCGCCGCGACCTTGTCGAGCCCGATGCTCGTCTTCAGCTCGCCGCCGATCGCGGCGGCCATCGCCGGCAGATCGGCCGGCGACATCTGCTTCGCCTTCTGCCGGATGGCCAGCAGCACCTGTTGCTGTCGCCGCGAGCGACCGAAGTCGCTCTGCAGGTCACCGTGCCGGGAGCGCACGTACTGCATCGCATGGATGCCGTCGAGGTGCTGCGGTCCGGCCAGAACCGCGATGCGCTGATAGTCGTACGGCCACGAGCTGTAGATGTCCGCCGGGTAGTAGTCGTCCAGGACGGGGTTGCTGGTCACGACGTCGATCCCGCCGATGGCGTCGATCAGCTTGACCAGGCCGAGCAGGCCGACCCAGATGTAGTCGTCGACGTGGACGCCGAAGTCCTGCTCCACCGTGGCGATCGCGGCGCCCGGCCCGCCGTAGGAGTACGCGCCGTCGATCTTTCCGTAGCCGCCGGTCGACAGGTGCACGTACAGGTCGCGCGGGATCGAAAGCATCGTGACCTCTTTGGTCGACGGCACGACCCTGACCAGGATCATCGACTGCGTGAGGACGTGGTCGGGATTGAACTTCGAGTCGTCGTCCGAACCGAGCAGCAGGACCGTGAACGCTCCGGTCACCGGGCTTGCGGTCGGCTGCGCGGACTCCGACGGCGTCGGCGAGAACAGGATGCTCGGAGACGGAGTCACGTGGACGACCTGGCCCGCGGCCTCGAACGCGATCTGCGCCGCCGGGATGAAATACGCCACGCCGCCTGCCGCCAGTGACATGACGAAGGCAAGGACGACGAGCAAGGTGGTGCGAAGTGGGCTCAGGCGCCGGCGCGATGCTCTGGCGCGGTGCCCTGTCCGAAAGACAGGCACGACGGAACGCATTTTAGACGGCGGGTCCGGTACACGGTTGTAAGCGCTCTGTTAAGAAGCGCCGACCTCAGCGATTTCCCAGCGCGATCTGAACCGCCTTCACGGCCAGCATCACGATCGCGAACACCAGGTAGCCGCCCAGCGCCCAGATGGCGATCCGGCGCGCGAGCGACCACCGCGGCCTTTCGAGCAAGGCCAGGGCGGGCATCCGCCAGTTCTCGCGCTCGGCGCGCGACATCTCGAGCTCCGGTGGCGGCGCGGTGCGGCGCATCCACGTCAGCACGCCGCCTATCAGCAGGGCGCCGAGGGCCACCGACCCCAGCACGATCAGCAGCAGCGTGACGTCGACGGATGGAAACACGGTCGAGATCACCAGGATGAGCGAGAGCACGAGCATCGCCCCGACGATCACGCTCGCGACCGCGTTGAGCCACGGCCGGTTCACCCACGGCCCGAGGACGGCGCGGTCGTTGCAAAGCAGGACTGCGAACACCGTCGCGCTCGGCAGCATGATGCCCGCCAGCGCCTGGACCGCCGTCGTGATGAGGCCGAGTGGCGCGTGCGGGATCAAGACGATCGCCGCCGCGAGCGCGACCATGGCGCTGTACGTCGCATAGAAGAGCTTGGCCTCGCGCACGCCGCGGTGCAGCGAGTGGCGTACTCCGAAGATGTCGCCGAACGCGTACGACGTGGCGAGCGTCACGGCCGAGGCGCCGACGATCGAGGCGTCGAAAAGGAGGAGGGCGAAGATCGCGCCGGCCGCCGGCGATATGTAGCGCGCCAGCCCTTGCGAGATGTGCAGCGCGTCCTGGAAGTGGCCGAACTCCGGCCGGCCGACGAACGCCGAGGCCGAAGCCATCATGATCGCCGACGCGCCCACCACGACCACGAACGCGCCGATCACCGTGTCCGCCTTCTCGTAGCCAAGCCAGCGCGGGGTGATGCGCTTGTCGATGACGTTGGACTGCTGGAAGAAAAGCTGCCACGGCGCCACGGTCGTGCCCACGACGGCGACGATGAGCAGCGTCGCGTTGGAGGTCAGCCCGCCCTCCACCCCCGGCAGCACGAACCCGGTGAGCACCTTCCCGCCGTCGGGGTGGCTCAAAACCGCGAGCGGCAGCACGACCAGGCTCGCGAAGAGGAACAGGAACATCGCGCGCTCCCAGCGCCGGAAGTTGCCGCTGATCGTGATCCCGATCAGCAGCAGCGCCGACAAGGGCACGACCGCGAAGGTCTTCAGGCCGAAATGCTCACCCGCCATGCTGATGCCCATGAACTCCGTGCTGATGGTCAGGAAGTTGAGAAGGAAGATGCCGGCCACGGAGTACCAGCCCCAAAACCGCCCGAACCGCTCGCTGATGAGCCTGGCGTAACCGACGCCGGTCACCGCGCCCAGGCGCACGACCATCTCCTGGTTGACGATCAGGACGGGGATCAGGAGCACCAGCGTCCACAGCAGCGAGTAGCCGAAGTCCTGGCCGGCCTGGGCGTACGTCGAAACCCCGCCCGCGTCGTTGTCGCCGACCATGACGATGAGCCCGGGACCGAGGATGGCCAGCAGCGTGAGGATGCGCCGGCGCCACGTGCGCCGCGGGTCGACGTCGCCGACGCGGATCGTGCCGAACGCGCCGTGGATGTCCCCCGCCTGCTTGTCGTCGAGCACGGCGGACGCCGGTCTCAAGCGCGAGTCCTTTCGGTTTGGCTCGCGCTCGGCCATGGTGGTCTATACGCCCGTGCTCGCCTCGATGCGCGCGCGCCACTCTTCGGGCACGAGCGCCTCGATGACATCGTCGGACGAGATCGCGCCGATGAGGTTTTCCGCCGCATCGGTGACCGCGAGCGCGGTCAGGTTGTAGTCGGCCAGGGTCAGCGTCACGTCGGTGATGTCGGCGTTGCCGTGGACCCACACCTTCGTCAGCTCCAGCTCCTCGACACGCGCCATACGGTCGGCGCGGAGCAGCTCGGGCACGGTGACGCTGCCGACGAACCTGCCTTCGGCCTCGGTGACGAAGACCGTCCCCAGCAGCGCGCTTGGCGTCTTGTCGTCACCACGCACGGCCTGGAGCGCCGCATCGACGGTGGCGCCCAGCGTCACCGACACGTAGTCCGGGCTCATCATGCCGCCGGCCGTGGTCGGGTGGTACTGCAGCAGCTTGCGCAGCTTGTGCTGCTGCGTCGGCGCCATCATGTCGAACACGGGCTTGCGCCGGTCGGGGTCGAGCTCGCTCAGCAGGTCCGCAGCATCGTCCGGCGCCATGCGCTCGAGGATGCGGGCGGCGTCCTCGTTGGACTTCGAGCGGATGAACTCCACCTGGTGCTCGGGGTCGAGCTCCTCGAATACGTCGGCGGTCAGCGCGGGGTCGCTCTCGACCGCCTCGATGATCTCCTGGCCCTCTTCGTGCGACGCGCCCTCGACGATGTCGGCGATCTGCGCCGGGTGCAGCCGGCGCAGCCGCTGCAGCGGCATGAGCAGCTTGGCCGTCGGCACGTGACCCACGAAGGGCTGCACGTCCTTCCAGTCGAGGATCGCGTGGCGCCGCAGGTCCGGCCGGCCGCGCCGTGGCAGGAGCCGGCGCAGCATCGCCTGCGGGCTGCGGTCGATGCCGGCCAGGTACCACCCGGCTTCGCTGGGCGAGAGGACCAGGTCGTGGGCCTGCACGATGCGTCCCTTGCCGACGTCGACCACGTGGCGGCCGAGGACGTCGGACGCCAGCAGGACTTCGCCCGGCCGGCGCTGAAACGGTTCGTTCGCGGGCGGCAGCGGGCCGGTCTTCAGACGCACCCCTCCGGGCTCGAGGCGGTCGATCTGGCCCTTGCCGATGAACACGTCCTGCGCGCCGACGCGCACCTTGATCCCCGTGATCGGCGGATATGTGCCGTCGCCGACCTTGACCACGAGGTCCTCGAGGCGCCCGACCTCGGTGCCCGCCGGGTTCAGGACCGGGCTGCGCAGCAGCTGCGTCACCAAAACGCGGCGTTTGTCCTTCAGCGTCCTGGCCTGTTCGTCGCTCATCTCGTCTACCCCTTGTCCCCCGTGATTGGCCTCATTATTCACCCGAACTATGCCGAGCCGTGCCGACGGATATAGGGCCGAGCTGCGCAGGCTTCAGGACTGGGAGCCGTACCTGAAGAAGCACTCGGGCCTGCCCGGTCCTCGCGCCAACCTCGAGCTCGTCGCCGCGGTCGCCGAAGAGGCCGACGCCGACCGGCTGTGGCGTCTTTCCGCGTCGCAGGACGAGTTCCTGGCGCTGTGCGGCACCGCGGGGCTCGGCCGGGTGGCCCTGATGGAGCCGGACACGGTGATGAAGTGGCTGCACGAGCTCGCCTCGGACCCGCGCTGGCGCGTCCGCGAGGGCGTGGCGATGGCGCTGCAGCGGCTCGGCCGCGAGGACATGCCGCGGCTCCTCGCCGAGATGAAGACGTGGTCACGCGGCGGTGCCTTCGTGCAGCGTGCCGTGGTCGCGGGCCTGTGCGAGCCTGCGCTGCTCGAGGACGCGGCGAGCACGGTGGAGGTGCTCGCCATCCTGGACCACGTCACGCGCTCGCTCGCCGCGACCGCTGACCGCAGGCAGGAAGGGTTTCGGGTCCTGCGCCAGGCCCTTGGCTACGGCTGGAGCGTCGCCGCCGCGGCCGCGCCGCAGAACGCCAGGCCGTATCTCGAGAAGTGGCTCCGCTCGACGGACAAGGACGTGGCCTGGGTCATGAAGAGCAACCTCTCCAAGGCGCGCATGGCCGGGCTGCGCAAATCGCTCGCGCCGCCAACGAAGGCGAAACCAGCCCGTGGCGACTCGAAAGTGCAATCAGCGGGCTCTCCACGACGGTCGATACCCCGCTCACCGCACTCTCGTCGTCAGCGCCGGCCCTAAGCCCTCTCGAAGATGACGATCGGGATCTCTCGCTTGGTCAGGGCCTGCTGGCGCTCGAGGTAGTCGATCTTCGGCGCCAGACTGCGGCGCTCGCCCGGATCCGCGGTACGCGCGTGTACGTCGAAGCGATCCGTCCCCAGCTCGACGACGGCTGCCGGATTCTGACGCAGGTTGCGGTACCAGTGCGGGGCCACGTCATTGCCGTTGTTCGAGGCGATGGCAAGGAGGCGGTCGCCGTCGGCGCGATATCCGATCACCACGGTGCGCGGCGAGCCCGAGCGCGCCCCGGTCGTCGTGAGCAGCATCGGCTTCGAGCCCGCCATGGGTCCGCTCACGAGCGTGCCGCCGTTGGCCCGGAACTCCGCGATCAACTTCTCGTTGAAGGCTTTCATGTCGGATGGAATCTGTGGACGTGAAGGTTTGCTCGACATGTCTTAACCCTATACGCCGATCGCAGGTATGCACGCAACGCCTCCACGTTCTCTCTTGGTGGAGGTGATGTTCTTTTGAGTCAAGGCGCAATCGTCCTGCTCATCGTGGCGATCGTCGTGATCGCAATCGTGGTCGCGCTCGCCGTCGCGTTTTCCCGGAAGTCCAGACTTCGCGGACTCCCCGATGAATCGCGCGAGAAATATGCCCGCTCGTGGCACGGCGTGGAAAACCGGTTTATCGAAGATCCGACAGGCGCCGTGAACGAGGCCGACCGGATGGTCGTGATGATGCTCAGCGAAAGGGGCGCCACGCTGAGCGACCCGCACAAAGTGCCAGACGAGCTGCGCCAGGCGCGCGAGGCCGCAGCCAGCGACCGTGGTCGCGAGGGCACCGAAGGCATGCGCATGGCGCTCGTCCACTACAAGAAGCTCGTCGACGACAGCGTGGGCGCCACACGGATGAAAAGAGAGGACTACCGCAGGGAGGTGGCTTCATGAGCGTATCCGAACGCAAGCTTGGAGAAGAGCGCCGGCACGAGACGATGCCGGTGAGAGAAGAGCGCCGGCACGATACGAGGACGGTTCCGGGACCGCCCGCGGATCCGCCGCAGGGGTCAATGCGCACCAACTCCGAGACCGCCGACGCGGAGGCGCGCAACAACCCGGAGGTCATGGGCCGCAAAGAGCCGCGGACCGTCGAGCCGCGGCGCTCCGAGATGTGGCCCGACATGGCCGACTACCAGCGGCGCTTCGACCAGCTCCAGTCCGACTTCATCGAAGACCCGAAGTCGGCGGTGCAGAAGGCGGAGCGGCTCATGGAAGAGGCGATCGACTCGTTCACGCGCTCCATGCGCGAGCGCATGAAGTCGGCCCACAAGGACACCGACGGTCACGCCGACACCGAGCAGATGCGGCTGACGATGCGCAGCTATCGCGACTTCATCCAGTCGCTCGGCGGTCGTCGAGCGGCATAGGAGCGGGACGAACGCGGAGCCGGCACCAGGCCGGCTCCGC
>DASSLL010000034.1:0-19955 GCA_035689485.1 Candidatus Dormiibacterota bacterium
CGCGAAGACCAACCCCATGTACGCCACGCTGCAGTCGCAGATCACCCAGCTCAACGCGCAGCGCGACACGCTGTTCAAGGGTGAGACCCTTCGCGCCAGCCTGCTGAACGCTTACGGCTGGTGGACGGTCGGCACGTACACCACTTTCGCGGCGTACGGTCTCTTCCTGGTGGCGCTCGTCGTGCTCGGCGCCATGGTCTTCGAGCTGGTGGTCGCAGCCCGCAGACCCGAGAAGATCAAGGTCATGCAGAAGACCGCCATCCCTGCGTGACAGCATTTCCGGACGGAACGCTCCGGCGGGGTCCAACCCGCCGGAGCTCTTGTGTTGAAATGGCAAACACAGGTGCAACGTGGTGGGCGCTCCAGAAGCCGGCCGGCCGTCAGAAGCATCGCGAGGACTGGTAGGCAGCTCGTGCACATAGAGCATTCGGTCCGCATCCAGCGACCGGTGAGGGCGATCAGCGCGGTCCTCGTCGACGCGCCTCGAGCATGGTTTCCCAAAGCGGTGGGGCTCCACGTCGCAGGGGTTCCGGTGCGCAAGAAGGTCGCCGTCGAGTTTGGCGAGGCGGTCAGAACCTCGACGTGGGCCGTGGTCCCCATCACGTGGAAGGCCACCTTTCCAGAGAAGCTCTTTCCGGTGATGCACGGCAAGGTGGACGTCTCGCCCGTCACCAAGGACGAGACGAAGCTGACGGTCAGCGGCATGTACGAGCCGCCGCTGGGCAAGGTCGGCGAGCAGCTCAACGAAGCCTTGATGCACAACGTTGCGCAAGGCACCGTCAAGGAGCTGGCGGAGCAGATCGCGGAGCGCTTGGCGAAGACCGCGAAGGTCTAGACGTCTGCGCCGAGGGTCACCCGCCCGGGGGGTCCATCGACTCTACTGAGGCCGATGGCGCTCGCTGAAGCTGGGGCCATGAAGAACACTGGATTCCGGCGGATCCTCGTGGCGACCGACGGCAGCGAGCAGGCTGACGCGGCAGGTCGGGTGGCGATCTCGTTCGCCCGCGCCTCGTCGGCCGAGATCAGGGTGGTTCACGTGTGGAGCCTCGAGCCGCTCATCCGCAACGGCATGTGGGATGTCGAGACGCGACGCGAGGCCGAGGCGCTGATCACACGGACCGTCAAGTGGATGCGCGCCTACGGCGTCGAGGCGGATGGAGAGCTCATCCGCGCCGACCGCAAACGCGTGGCGTCTGCCGTCGCCGAGTCGGCGCGAAGTTTCGGCGCTGACCTGGTCGTGGTCGGGTCGCGCGGCCTGTCCGACTGGCAGTCGCTCGTGAAGCACAGCATCAGCCACCACCTTCTCACCGCGCTCGACTGCCCGGTGCTCGTGGTCCGCGATTCCGGAGGCGTTCCCCGCGACGCGGAGCGGGTCCTCCTCGCGGTCGCCGGCGGTGACGATGTCGTGCCCGGCGTCCGGGCCGCGATCGCCGCCGCGTCTGGCCGCGGCTCCAAGGTCCTGATCCTCCACGTGCCGCAGGCGATCTTCGGAGCGCAGGGATTTGCCTACATCGAGTCGGACGACGAAGTCCAGGCCACGCTTTCCAAGGCGACGGCGCTGCTCCGCGAGGCGGGCATCCCCACGGAGGCCCTGGCCACCGGCAGCGGGCACGTCGCGGACGTGGTGGCCGCGGCCGCCGCGCGGTGGAAAGCGGACGTCATCGTCATCGGTTCGGCGCGGATGGGCGACGTGGCCAGCATCCTGCTGGGCTCGGTCACGCACTCCCTGCTGAGGGCCACCGAGACGCCGGTTCTCGTGGCGGAGCGAATCGCACAATGATGACGCTGCCGCGCCACCGCACGGTCGAGACCGTGATGACCGTTCGCGTGCACGTCGCCGGCCCGCAGACGCCGTTCAAGCACCTGGTGCGGATGATCGAGGAGAACAGGATCAGCGCCGTGCCCATCGTCGACCAGCAAGGCGCGCCGATCGGCGTCGTCTCTGAAGGTGACCTCTTGCTGAAGGAGCGGCGCGGCGAGCTCGAATCGGCTGACAGCCCGCTGCACCTGTGGCGCCGTCGAGTGGACAGGGCGAAGGCCGAGGGAGTGATCGCGTCCGATCTGATGACCGCCCCGGCGATCACCGTGCCCGTCGGGACGCCGATCGCCGCGGCCGCCCGGCTCATGCAGGAGCGAAACGTCAGGCGGCTGATCGTCGTCAACGAGCTCGGCCGAATCGCGGGCATCGTCACCCGCAGCGACCTGTTGCAGGTGTTCCTTCGCACCGATGAGGAGATTCGCGACGAGGCCGTGAACCGCATCCTGCCCATGATCGTGCCGATGGATGCGCCCGGCGTCGAGGTCGAGGTCGAATCCGGCGTCCTCACCCTCGCCGGCGTCGTCGACAGGCGCAGCGACCACGAGATCGTCGAGCGCCTCAGCCGCGAGATCGACGGGGCGGTCGACGTCGTCAACCACCTCACGTATCGATGGGACGACACCAAAGTCGAGCGCGAGACTCTCTGAACGGTAAAACCGCAAGATGAATAAGGGGCCGGCATCGCCGGCCCCTTTCCTTTTTACGGAGCCCGGAGGCGTCAGACCTTGATCGGCTTGACCGCCTGCTTGACCGGGATCTCCTTCGGCTTCAGGAGCGCTTCGTGCTTGGCCTCCCGCGGCATGCTGATCTCCAGCACGCCGTTGGCGTACTCGGCCTTGATCTCGCTCTCCTTGATCCCCTTCGGCACCGTCATGTGGCGCTCAAAGAAGCCGTAGGTCGCCTCCTTGCGGAAGTAGCCCTCTTCCTTGATCTCCTTTTCGGCCTTGCGCTCGCCGGTCACCGTCAGCTCACCCTCGAAGACCTTGACGTGCATGTCGTTCGGCTCGACGCCAGGCAGGTCGATCTTGACCACCAGGTTGCCGTTCCGGGCGAACACGTCGGTCGTCGGGATGAAGTGCCTGCCGGGCACCAGGGCGAGGAGCGGCCGGAAGGGCCACGGTCCAGACAGGGTGCGGAAGAACTCCGCAAACGGGCTGTCCAGCTCAACCGGTTCCTCGGTCATTACGTGAGTCGTCATGTTGCTCACCTCCTTGCGAGACTGAACGTAGACCTGCTCACGTCGCGGGCCAAGGGCCATTGGTCACGCGCACGTTGGGACGGCGTTCAGCGCGTCCTCGCAGGCCGCGACTTCGGATGGATCGACCAGCGCGATGCGAACCGCTCCACCGACTGCAGCTGTCGCGAAAGCTCCCAACGTTCGATCGGCAGCGCGGGCGTGCGCGGGCGGGCGGCGGCGTAGAAGAAGAACTTCCCGATCTCCACGAGCGCCATGTAGGTCACGACCATGACGCCGAGGATCGCGAGAAAGCTGAACGGCAAAGGCGTGAAGCCGAAGAGGCGGTCAAGCGGTGTGTACGGGATGACCAGGGCGGCGGCGACCGAGCCGAGTGTTCCCGCCGCCAGTGCAGCGCTCGGGCGCGATCTGAAGAAGGGCACCCGTCGCGTCCTGATGGCGAAGATCACCAGGCTCTGCGTGGCGAGGGATTCTGTGAACCATGCGGTCTGGAAGAGGCTGTCGCGGGCGTGGAACACCAGCAGCATCACGCCGAAGGTCGCGTAGTCGAAGATCGAGCTGATCGGGCCGAACAGGACCATGAAGCGCCGGATGAGGCGGATGTCCCACTGCGCGGGTCGCTGGAGCAGCTCCGGATCGACGTGGTCGGTCGGAATCGTCATCTCGCCGGTGTCGTAGAGCAGGTTGTTGAGCAGGACCTGCGTCGGCGTCATGGGCAGGAAGCTCAGGAAGAGCGAGCCGCCCGCGGCGCTGAACATGTTGCCGAAGTTGGAAGATGTGCCCATCAGGACGTACTTCATCGTGTTGGTGAAGATCCGTCTACCCTCGAGCACGCCGGTCGCGAGGATGCCGAGGTCTTTGTCCAGCAGCACGACGTCCGCCGCGTCCTTCGCCACCTCGCTGCCCGTGTCCACCGAGATGCCGACGTCGGCGTTGCGCAGCGCCACCGCGTCGTTGACACCGTCACCGAGAAACCCCACGTCTTTGCCGAGGCTCTGCTGGGCGGCGATGATGCGTGACTTCTGGTCCGGCGAGACTCGCGCGAAGATGCCCGTGGCCGGCAGCCGCTGCTTCAAGTCGGCGTCGCTGAGCGCATCGAGCTCGGGCCCGGTCAGCGCCTGGCCCAGATCGAGGCCCAGCGTCTTGCAGACGCTCTGGGCGACCAGGGCGTTGTCGCCGGTCACGATCTTGACCGCGATGCCGAGCTCGTCCAAGCGCCGCAACGACTCGGCCGCGTCGGCCTTCGGCCGGTCGATGAAGGTGAGGAAGCCCTGGAGCACGAGGTCGCGTTCGTCGGCCAGCTCGCATCGGGCGCCACCGGTCCAGGTCCTGGTGGCGACGGCGACGACCCGGGCGCCGCTCTCGAACTCGCGCCGAAGAGTTTCGGCGGCCCCCGCAGGAACCGAGACGGAGTGTGCGAGCACGGCCTCCGGAGCTCCCTTGGTGATCAGCAGCCGGCTGCCGTCCGGCGCCTCCAGCAGCGTCGTCATCATTCGCCGCTCGTGGTCGAAGGGAAGCTGGTCTATGACCTGATACCCGGCGGCCGGCGAGGCTGCTTCGAGTATCGCCTCGTCCAGGGGGTTGCCCGAGGCGGTCGCGCCCAACCGCTCGCGGGCGGTGCACAGGGCCCCCAGCCTCAGCACCTCGGGATTGCTTTGCCCGTCGGGGCCGATTGATTCGTCGAAGGTGATCCTGCCTTCGGTCAGCGTCCCCGTCTTGTCGGTGAACAGGACCTCGACGTTGCCGAGGTCCTCGATGCTGATGAGTCGCTTGACGACGACGCGGTGGTGCGCCAGGTTGCGTGCCCCCGACGCGAGGCTGACGGTGACGATGGCGGGCAGCAGCTGCGGCGTCAGCCCCACCGCGATGGCGAGCGAGAACAGCGCCGACTCGAGGATCGGTCTCCCCAGCAAAGAGTTGGCCAGGAAGATGCCGCCGGCGAGAATGGCGGTGACCCAGACGAGAAGGAGGGAGAAGCTGCGCAGCCCACGCTGAAAGGCGGTCTCCGGTTGGCGCTCGCCGAGCCGCCTGGCGATTCCGCCGAACACCGTCCCGAAGCCGGTAGCGACGACCACGCCGGCTCCTGATCCTCCGCGCACCGTCGTCCCCATGTAGGCGGCACACGCGAGCCCGAGCTCGCCCGCCTCGGTGTTCACGTCGGGTTCTGAGGACTTGGTCTTGGGCATCGCCTCGCCGGTGAGCACCGCCTGATCGCACTCCAGCTCGCGGGCCTCGACGAGTCGCAGGTCCGCCGGCACCAGGTCGCCGGTGCTCAGCTGCACGAGGTCGCCCGGAACGATGTTCGTCACGTCCACCGTCACGGCCCGGCCGTCGCGCAGGACCAGCGCGTGGTGCCGGATGCTTGAATGCAGCGCTTCGATCACGCGCTCCGAGCGGAATTCGTTGAAGAAGCCCAGCCCGACGCTCAGGGCGACGATGACCAGGATGATGACCGCGCCCGTGCGCTCGCCGACGAACAGCGAGGTGAGCGTGGCGGCGCCAAGCAGGATGAGCAGGGGGTTGCGCAGCTGCCGGCCCAGGATCGCGACGGCCCGCACGTCGTGGGTCCGAATCGCGTTCGGTCCGACCTCATGTAGGCGCTTGGCCGCCTCAGCCTCGGTCAGGCCGGCCGGCGACGAACCCAGCCGCGACAGCACGTCGGAGGACGGCAGCTTCGCCGCCTCGACCAGCGTGAGACCTCCAACCGGACCGGTCTGCATGTGCGAGCTATAGATTCACACGCCGCGACGGAGCTCAGGCGGTCTGGAGGTTGCCTGCGACCCGTGCGGTCATGAGGTCGAGGGGCAGCCCGGCGGAGACCAGGCCGCGCAGCCACGCGATGCCGAGAGGCGATGAGGTGATCAAGGCGCCCGTGTGTCGGGACCTGAGCATGTCGTGGACGGGTTCCGGGACCTCGCCGCGCTCTGCGTGCCGAAGGAGCGTCGCGCCCACCGGACGGGCGAGCGCGATGACCCGCGACGCGACCCGCCGCGCCCTCGCACGCTGGCCATGCAGCAGGACGAGGCCTGCGAGGTAGCCCGCAAGCGTCGCGCTCCAGGCCGGATCGGTCGGAGGAACTGAGCGGGTCGATGGCTCCAACCCCGCCGGGAGGCAGGCGATGGGGTCGAAGGCCGGCACCGGGTCCCAGCCCGGGCCGGGCCTGATCTCGGCGCCGCCGACCACGAGCCTACCCTGACCGATCGAAACACGTGTGCCGGCTCGCACGGCGACCCGGCATTCGACGCCATTGGGCATGCGAGGGGTGCCGGGTGCTGTGAGCGCCACGATGTAATCGCCGAAGCGGAGCTGACGGCGACCGAAAACGGCGCCGCTGAGGACCGGGCCGTGGAGCAGGCTCGTCAGCAGCTCGCTCGACGAGTGCGATTCCGCTATCACAGGTTTCGCTTCCAGTCTCGGGATGGCGCACGACCTGGGGCAGGGTCGAACAGCGGGTCTTGAGGGTGACTACCGGCGGTGGTGGCCCGCGAGCTCGGGGGGCATCCTGGCGGTGATGGGAGCTTTCGTCCGGCTCACCGCGTCCGACCAGACGAACCTCGCCGTCGAGGCGGCCGACACGCCCATGCACCAGGCGGCGCTCGGTGTGCTCCGGGCCGGGCCGCTGCTGGACGCCGGCGGCCGACTGCGCATCGAGATGATCCGCCGGCACGTCGCGGCGCGGCTCGACCGCGTCCCGGAGATGAGACGCATTCTTCACCGCACCGGCCCGCTGGGCGCGGAGCTGTGGATCGACGACCCGAATTTCAAGATCGAGAACCACGTGCTCCTGGCGGCGTTGCCCCCGCCGGGCGGCGAGGCACAGGCTCTGGCGTTTGCCGAGCGCAGGCTCGAAACGCTGATGGACCGCTCGAGGCCGCTGTGGGAGATGTGGTTTCTCGAGGGTTACGCGCAGGACCGAGTGGCGATTCTCGTCAAGCTGCACCACGCTCTCGCCGATGGGCCGGCGATGCTCAACGTCATCGGCCAGATCTTCGACATCGAGCCCGACGTGGTCACCGAAAGGCCTTCGACCTGGCGCCCCGCAGCCAGGCCGACGTTGCTCGAGCTGCTGCGGGACAACTTGAGGCGATCAGCCGGCTGGCTGAGACGGATCGCCTCGAGCCTTCGCCATCCGGTCGCGGTGGTCAAATCGGCAGCGGCCGCGTACCACGGCGCGATCGAAGAGATCAGGCAAGGCCGGGGTGCGCCGGCCACGTCGATCAATCGTCCGATCGAGGCCTCGCGGCGCCTCGCCGTCGACCGGCTGCCGCTGGCCGAGGTCAAGGCCGTCGCCCATGAGCGGGGCGTGAAGCTCAACGACGTCTTTCTGGCCGTGGTCGCCGGGGGCCTGCGCGCCGTCCTGCTTGCGCGAGGCGAGCCGGTGGACGGCGTGCGCCTGAGAGCCTCGGTCGCCGTCTCGCTGCACCGGCCAGGCGATGCCACGACCTGGGGCAACCTCGTCGGCACGATCATCGTGCCCCTGCCGATGGACGGCGACGACGCCGGGGTCCGGCTCGGCAGGATCGCGGAGGCGTCCGTGCGCGCCAAGACGACGCAGCGTGCCGTGGTCAACCCTCACGTGATGGTCTGGCTTGCCCGCTCCAGGCTGGCGAGGCTCTACATCCGGCGGCAGCACTTCATCAACGTGCTGACGACGAACCTGCCCGGGCCGCCGGTGCCTCTTTACTTCGCCGGCGCCAGGCTGGTCGACGCCATTGCCGTTCCTCCCATCGCCGGCAACGTGACGGTGTCGTTCGCCGCCCTGTCCTACGACGGAAACCTGAACCTCAGCGCGGTCGCGGACGCGGGGTCCTGGCCTGACCTCGACGTGCTCCAGGAGGGCATGCGCGCGAGCTGGCTCGAGCTGAAGCGCTCGCCGTCGCGCTTGCAGTCCGACGGCCAGGGCCGTGCGTTCCCGGCTCTGGCAGCCGTGCGCACCTAGGTCGGGAAGGACGCAGATGTCACAGCCGGGCGCCGCGGCAGGGGACGTCGAAATCCTGAGCGAGCAAGAGTGCTCTCAGCTCATGCGGTCTTTTGACCTCGGCCGGATCGGGCTTCTGGACGAGCAGATGCGGCCCCTGATCCTGCCTGTCAATTACCACTACGAAGAAGGTGTCATCGCCTTTAGGACGGGCCCGGGGACGAAGCTCGCCCTGGCGCCGGGGACGTACGTGTGCTTCGAGATCGACGGTTGGGACCCCGACACCGGGGTTGGTTGGAGCGTCGTCGCCCGGGGGTTCGCCCGTGACGTCACCGAGCCGCGGGGATCGCCTGCGGCCCGGATCCACTACTGGCCGGTGCAGCCCCTGGCGCCGGGCGAGCGCGGGCGGTGGGTCGGAGTGTGGGTCAGCGAGATCAGCGGACGGCGTTTCCAGGGGTTGAAGGCCGGCTGACCCGCGCGGCTTCGGACGTTCGCCTCTCGACCGGTGCGCGCCGGCGCGGAACACTGGGCTCGAGGAGGTATCGATGAACACCCTGGTTGTTTACGACTCTAAGTTCGGCAACACGCGCATGCTCGCCGAGGCCATCGGCCGGAAGCTGGCGCTCTTCGGGTCCTCGCGCGTCATGGCAGTGCGCGACGTCGTTCAGGACGATGTTCGAGCGGTCGATCTGCTGGTCGTCGGCGGTCCAACCCAGGCTCATGGGATGAGCCCGGCGATGCGCAAGTTCATTCATGCGCTGGACGTGAGCCCGACGGCGCCGTTGTGGACGGCGGCCTTCGACACGCGTCTCCGAATGGCGGCCCTCATCACGGGGTCGGCGGCGAAAGGAATCGCCGGGGCGCTCGTGCACGCGGGCGTCAAGCTCATCGTTCCGGCGGAGAGCTTCTTCGTCACCCGTGGCGAGGCGCACCTGGAGCCGGGTGAGCTCGAGCGGGCCGCCACATGGGCGGCCGAGCTGGCCGAGCACATGGTGGCCAAGCAGCGAGTCGCGGCCTGAGAGCAAGCAAGCCCGCGGCGGCCGTGCCGCGGCGCCGCGGGCCTCCGACCTCGTCAGTGGGTCGTCGACGGACGCCCGCCGACCTGCTCGCCGATGGTGGCGACGAACCACCAGGCGACCCAGAGCGCCGGCACCGCCAGGGCGATCGCGCCGATGATGACCGCCGCGCCAAAGCCTTCTGTGTACATCGCTCGCTCCTTGGCGTGGAGGCTAGGCGTGGCCTGAGCGCGGATCGAGGGCTGATCGGCCCGGTCGAAGCGGGACCTTCGGCCTCGGTCGAGAGACACGCGTGCCTGGAGACCTTCGACCCCTCCTCGAGGGGCCGCACGCCTCTCCGTCCGCGCGCGAGGCGTGGCCGAGACTGGACGCGGAGGCAAAATCGATGGACGAAGAGAAGCCGCTCTCGCTGGTCCTGTTCTCGGGCACCGACGACAAGCTGAACGCGGCGGCGGTTCTGACGGTCGGTGCGGCCGCGATGGGCCGCCCGGTCAACATATTTCTCCAGTACTACGCGCTGGAGGCTTTCCGCTCCGGCCGTTTGCATGCGGACCACGCGCTTTCGTGGGACGCCACCGACGATCTCAAGCCGCTCATCCATGCCCACCCGGGCCAGCACTGGAGTGAGCTGCTGAAGCAAGCCAAAGAGGTCGGCGAGGTGAACATCCAGGCCTGCGCGCTGTCGATGGACATGTTCCACCTGCAGCAGCGGGACCTGGACCCGCTCGTCGACGGCGTCGAGGGAGTGGCGGCATTCATGGCCAGCGCCTCAGACGGCCAGGTCGTCTTCATTTGAACGTGGAGGATCGATGAGCACCATCCAGATCGACAAGTCAATCGACGCGAGGGGCATGGCGTGCCCGGGTCCGCTGATGAACCTGATCGGCGCCATTCGCCAGGGCCAGGTCGGACAGGTCTTCGATGTTCTGTCCAGCGACGAGGGGTCGAAGACCGACATCCCGGCATGGGTCGCGAAGGCGAAGCAGGAGCTGCTCGAAGTTCGCCAGGACGGCGGGTTCGCGCATTTCATCGTGCGCAAGGTCCGGTGATCGGATGCGCAACGACGTCTTGATTCTCGGCGGCGGGGTGGGCGGTACGGTGGCCGCGAACCTGATGGCCCGCGAGGTGGGCGACACCGCCCGCATCACGCTGGTCGACGCGACGGGCGTGCACGTCTACCAGCCTGGCTTTCTCTACGTCGCGGTCGGCCAGGAGAAGGCGGCTGCGATCCAGCGGGAGGAGGCGCACCTGCTGCGCAGCGACGTGAAGCTGGTCGTCGACACCGCGACGCGCATCGATCCGGCTGCGCAGAAAGTCGTTCTCAAGTCTGGCCGTACGCTTCGATACGACGAGCTGCTGATCGCCACAGGCAGCCGGACCGTCATGGAGGAGGTCCCGGGCGGCTGCGCGGCGCACGACTTCTACACGATGCAAGGCGCGGAGCGGCTCTTCGAGACGCTGAAGCATTTCGACTCCGGCGTCATCGTCATCGGCGTCGCCGGCATCCCGTACAAATGCCCGCCGGCGCCGGTCGAGTTCGCTTTCCTGCTGGAGGACTACCTCCGGAAGCGCGGTGTGCGCGACCGGTGCGAGATCAAGCTGCTGTCGCCGCTGAACCGCGCCTTCACGATCGAGGCGACCTCCAAGCTGGTGCAGCCGATACTCGCCGCCCGCGGGATCGAGCTGACCGGGTTCTTCAACGTCGAGTCGGTGGACCCGATCGCGGGCACGGTGACCTCGCTGGAAGGTGAGACCCTCGATTACGACCTGCTCGTCCTGGTGCCGCCGCACCGAGGGCAGAAGGTGGTCGAAGCGTCGGGCCTGGGCGACGAGCGGGGATGGATCCCGGTCGACAAGCACACGCTGAAGCACGCTCGAGTGCCCAACATCTGGGCGATCGGCGACGCGACCGACATCCCGATCTCGAAGAGCGGCTCGGTCGCGCACTACGAAGCGTCTGTCGCGGCCGAGCAGATCGTCGCAGCTGTCAAGAGCCAGGCCCCACCGGCGCACGTCTACGACGGCAAGGTGATGTGCTTCCTCGAGACCGGCCGGGGACAGGCGACGACCATCCGTTTCGACTACGACCACCCGCCGGTTTCGCCGATGCCCAGCCGCCTGTGGCACTGGGCGAAGGCCGCCTTCAACAAGACGTACTGGCACACCGTCCCGCAAGGACGGCTTTGAGGAGAGATCCAGATGACAACCACCACCAGCATCACCACCAGGCTCGATCTCAAGGGACTGTCCTGTCCGCTTCCGATCATCAAGACCGCCAAGGCGATGAAAGGACTCGCCGCCGGCGAATTGCTCGAGGCGCTGGCGACCGACCCCGGGTCGGTGTCCGACTTCAAGGCATGGGCGCAGAGCACCGGCAACCCTCTGCTCGAATCGACGCAGGAGGGCGGCGTGTACCGCTTCGTCCTGATGAAGAAGGAGACGATGGGATGAGCGTCGACATGATCGACAGGCAATTCGCCGAGCAGCTCGCGGCGAAGAAGCCGCCCGTCACCAACAAGCTCGTCATCTTCGCCTGGAGCGGGGAGCTGGACAGGATCTGGCCGACGTTGATCCTCGCCACCACCGGAGCGGCGATGGGCAAGGAGACGACGGTGTTCTTCACGTTCTGGGGGCTTTTCCCGTTGGTGAAGAACCAGGTGCGGATCACGGGAGAGAACTGGATGCAGAAGATGCTCTCGATGCTGAATCGCGGCGGCGACGAGCACCTGAAGCTTTCGAAGATGAACTTTGCCGGCGCCGGGCCGGCGATGATGAAGAGCCTGGCCGAGGACCACCACGTGGCCAGCCCGCACGAGCTGCTCGAGATGGCCAAGGAACTCGGCGTCCACCTCATCCCGTGCCAGATGACCATGGACCTGATGGGCCTGAAGCGCGAAGACCTGATCGACGGCCTCGAGGAACCGGCCGGCGCGACCAAAGCGCTGGCGGACGCGGAGGGCGCGATCACGCTCTTCATCTGATGCCGGACCATCAGCCGTCGATAAACGCCATCCACCTCAACGGGGACCAGCTCCGCATGCAGGTGCGCGGGCACGTGCTGTTCGCGGATCAGCCGGTCTCGGACGGCGGCGACGACACCGCCCCGACGCCCACCGAGATCTTCCTGGCCGGCCTGACCGGTTGCGTGGCCTTCTACGCGCAGCGATTTCTCCGGCGCTCGGGGCTCTCGACTCTAGGCCTGCGAGTCGACTGCGACTACGAGTTGGCGGAGCATCCGCATCGTGTGGGCGAGATCCGCCTCGCCGTCACGGCGCCAGGCTTGCCGGCCGAGAGACGGGACGCGTTCCTGCGCGTGATCGAGCACTGCAGTGTGCACAACACGCTCGCCCACCCGCCGGCGATCGAGATCCGGCTGGATCCACGCGAGAGGGCGGTCGCCTAGCCGGGGTCGCGCCGGGCCAGCTCACCCGACGGGTCCCAGACGTGCCATCCGATGGGTTCGATCCATGCGCTGACACGCGGGTCGCTGCGGTTTCTGAAAGGCTCGCCCGTGTAGCGACGCGCGAGGCGATCGATGTCGACGAGGTCGTCATCGTCCCTCAGCTCGACGACCTCGCCAAACATGCTCACGTGACGGTACCAATCATCGAAGACCGTCACCGAGACCCTGGGATTGAGCCTCATCCAGGCGAGCCGGCTGCGGTGGGCGCTCATGTTGACCAGGATGCGGCCGCCGTGCCAGTCGTACCAGGTGGCCACGGTCATGGGATAGCCATCGGGTCGCACGCAGCCGATGACTGCGGGATTCGGCCGCTTCAGAAAATCGTCGATGGCCTCCGGCAGCGTCATCCGGAGAGCAGCAATTTCGCGATCACCGTCTGCAGGATCTCGTTGGTCCCTTCGCCGATCGCCATCAGGGGTGCGTCGCGATACAGCCGTTCGACCTCGAGCTCCGCGGAGTATCCGTAGCCCCCATGAATGCGCATCGACTCGAGCGTCGCGCGCAAGGCCACCTCTGACGCGAAGAACTTCGCCATGCCCGTCTCCAGGTCGGCGCGCTGTCCTTGATCCAGCTTCGCCGCGGCCCAGCGCGTGAGCAGCCGTGCGGCCTGGATGTCCGTCGCCATGGCCGCGAGCTTGAGCTGGATCGCCTGGAAGTCGGCGATCGGACGGCCGAAGGCGTGCCTCTCTTTGGCGTAGCTCAGCGCCATGTCGAGCGCGGCCTGGGCGACGCCGACCGCACGGCCGGCGATGTTGCAGCGGCCAAATTCCAGTGCGCTCAACGCCTGCCGGAGCCCCAGTCCTTCAGTGCCGCCGACGAGGTTGTCGATGGGGACCCGGCACGCCTCGAAGGAGACTTCGGAGGATTCCGGACCTCGGTAGCCGAGCTTGGGTATGTCCTTGCCCACCGAGAAACCCGGCGTGCCGCTCTCGACCACGACCAGTGACATCCCGCGGTGCGGCGGGTCGGCGGTGGGATCGGTCTTGACCAGGACGGGCAGCACGCCGGCGTGGCGTGCATTCGTGATCCAGGTCTTGGTGCCGTCGATCACGTAGACGTCACCTTCGCGTCGGGCGGTTGTCGTGATGCTCTGCAGGTCGGAGCCGGCGCCTGGTTCGGTCAGCGCCAGGCCGCTGCGCAGCTCACCGGACGCCATCGCCGGCAGCCACCGTCGCCGCTGGGTGTCGGTGCCGTTGGTCGCGATGATCCGGCAGGCCATCGAGTGGGTACCGAGGATGCCGGCCACGCCCATCCACGCTGCTGAGAGCTCCTCGAAAACCAGCGAGTACGAGACCGCGTCGAGACCGATGCCGCCGAACTCCTCGGGGACGAGCATCCCGAACAGCCCCATGGCCTTCATCTCGGCCACGATCTCGTCGGGGTAGCGGCCCGAGTGCTCGAGCTCGCGAGCCACCGGTTTGATCGAGCGGCGCGCGAAGTCGCGGACCAGTTCCTGAAGAGAGCGCTGTTCCGAGGTCAGCTCGAAATCCATGGTTTTGCGGGACTTGCGACCGCGGCGCCATTATCGATGCTGAGTTGGCAGCGATCGATGCGGTCCGCGCGCTCACCTTCGACGTCTTCGGCACAACCGTGGATTGGCGGACCGGGGTGTCGAAGGAAGCCGGCCGGCTCGGCGCGAAGCATGGGGTCGAGGCTGATTGGGAGCAGGTGGCCGACGCATGGCGCGCGCTCTACGTGCCGTACATGGACCGGGTGCGCCGCGGCGAGCTTCCGTGGACGAACTTCGCCGAGCTTCATCGTCTATCGCTCGATCAAGTGCTGGACGAGCTCCGCATCGAAGGGTTCGGCGCATCCGCGCGGGATGAGCTCACGCTGGCGTGGGAACGATTGCCGGCCTGGCCGGACGCCCACGCCGGCCTCACCGAGCTCGGCGCGCGTTTCACCGTGGCGACGCTGTCCAACGGCAATCGAGCGCAGCAGCAAGCCCTGATGCGCTACACGGGCCTGCCGTTTCAGCGCCTTCTGTCAGCCGAGGACTTCCACCACTACAAGCCCGACCCGGAGGTGTACCTGGGAGCCGCGGCGGCGCTGGGGCTCGAACCCTCGGAGGTCATGATGGTGGCGGCCCACAAAGGAGACCTGCGAGCCGCGCAGTCGGCCGGACTCCGGGCGGCTTTCGTGGAGCGTCGCCTGGAGAAGGGGCCCGGGGGCGGCGCCGATCTGCTGCCGGATCCCGAGGCCGACGTCCAGGCCACCGACTTCATCGACCTGGCGGCCAGGCTCGCGGCGATCCGTTAAGCCGGCTTCGCCATCGCCAGGACCTGCTCCCGCGTGACCTCCATCCTGTGCGCCTCGCGCCCGTGGCGCTGGACGATGGGGACGAGCTTGTCCTCCGTGCCTCGTGCCTCGAACCCGCAGTCGCACCGCACCACGAGCTCTATCTCAGGTCGTCTTTGTGCGCCCACGTCCGCTCTCTCTTTCCGCCGGTCAGGCTATCACCACCGATTCCATCCCGACTCGACCCAGACCTTGACCTCGGGCTCACCCTCGAACAACTGACCGAAGAACTCCTGGATCTGCGGGCTGCCGGCGAACGCTTGCGCCTGCTCGGCCGACTGCCATGTGTCGATGCCGAGGAAGTCGCGACGGTCCTGTGGGTTCAGGAAGACGACGTGCGTCAGGTCGCCGGCCTGGCGCGCCATTTCCTTGGTTGCGCCTGTTACCTGGTCGTGAATCTTCTGCATCGATTCAGGACTGCCCTTGAGTCGAGCTCGGACGGTGATGGTGACGGCCATTCTCGATGTCCTCCCACTGGCGGTGGCTGCATGCGGGTCGACAGTAGGACCTGGACTTTGGAGAAACTTTGGCGGAAGTGCTGAGGATCTACCTGAACGGTGACATCTGCCTGACCATGGACGGCAGGCTGCTTCGCGCGGACCGACTGCCTGGGCGTCAGGGCCGGCTCGTCTTCGCCTACCTGGTCACGGAGCGTGCCCGCGCCGTGTCCAGGGACGAGCTGGCCGACTGTCTGTGGCCGCGACGGCTGCCTGCCGCTTCCGAAGTGGCCTTGAGCGCGATCGTGAGCAAGTTGCGTGCCGTGCTTGCCGAGGTTGGGCTCGGGCGCGAGACGTTGGCGGCCACGTCCGGCGGCTACCAGCTTGCGCTGCCCTCCGATTCGTGGGTCGACGTCGAGGCGGCGCTCGGGTCGGTCCACCTTGCCGAAGCCGCGCTCCAGGCTTCCAACCCTCGCGCTGCATACGGGCCGTCAGTGGTCGCCTGCGCCATCTTGCGTCGCCCGTTCCTTGCCGGCGAAGACGGTGCATGGGTCGACCGCCGCCGCGAGGCACTGCGCAAGAACCTTCTGCGCGCCCTGGACTGCCTGGCCCAGATCCACACCGCGACCGGGGAGCTCTCGCTCGCCTTGCGCGCGGCTGAGGAAGCGGTCGACCTCGAACCACTTCGCGAGGCGGGCTATCGCCGGCTGATGTTGGTCCACAGTGCGGCCGGCAACCGCGCCGAGGCGCTTCGCGTCTATGCGGAGCTCGAAGCGATGCTCGAGGTCGAGCTCATGACCACACCCGCGCCGGAGACAAGGCGCGTGTTCGAGGCCGTCGCCGGCCTCTGACGGCGCGCGGACCACCGGCTGAACCGGCGGCCTTCATCGCCCGGAGACCGAATCGCCGACCTTGATCCGGCCGGTCGACTCGGGGATCAGGCGAATGCCGAACCACACCTTGCCGTCGCGGCGTCGGTGGCGCGCCAGGGAACGCAGCGGCTCTTTCCCTTGAACCAGGGTCTCCGGGTCGAACATGGTCATCATGCATCGGTCGCACTGCTCGGCCTGCCGGAACGTCACGTCTCCTATCTGGACCGCCGTCCAGGCGTCCTCGGCGAAGGGCTCCTCGATGCCTTCGACCACGACGTTCGGCCGGAACCGCGCCATGGCCGCACGTCCCTCTGGTTGACCGTGACCGATCCACTCGTTGAGCTGGCGCAGTGACGTCTCACTGGTGAGCAGCAGCGGTCCGGCGTCGGCGAGAGTCAGCGGCTCGCCGTCGCGACCTCCATGCGCCGCCGACACAGCCCTCCGGTACGGATCGTCGAGCCAGCCAAGGCGCACGCTGTTCGAAAGCTGTTCCGACAGCCAGTCGTTGACGGCCGAGTCCGCCACCCGGACGAAGCTCAAACGGGAGATCGACGTCGGCGCCGGCTCGCCGTCGACAGGCGTACTCACGTCGATGGACGAGCCGTCGTGGCCGATGAGCCGGATGCCGCCGTCGTCACGCCCGATCGCGCTCAGGCTGAGCATCCTGCGGTCCTCTCGCGCCGAAAGTCTCGTTCCGTCGGGCCGCAACACCGCCCAGCGTCGATCACCCTTCAGGCCCCAGGGCTCGACCTCGGACTCGGGCACGCTGTAACCGCGCATCGACTTAACGGGGTGGATGTGGATCGACCGGAGGAAGGTCGCTATCTCTTGTATGTGCTCTTCTTCTTCGCCGAGGGGTTAGGGTGGATGCGCTCGGGCAGCACCTTCTTGCCCGTGGAGCGATTCCACTCCTCGTACTGCTCGTCGGTGATCTTGCCCTCGACCAGCAGCTCGGCGAACTTCCGGCGCTGTGCCTTGCTCTTGAAAGGCATCAAGCAGAGGCTAGCAAACGCCCGCCGGCCCGAACCAGGTGCTCAACGCTGCATCGAGGCCCGTGCGCGATCCTTCTCCAACCCAGGCCACGTATCCGTCAGGCCGCACCAGCACGCCGGTTGGCGCCGTGACCGCGCCGATGACTGGCAGCTCCCATGGACCGTCGTAGCGCGCGTCGATCGATTGCACGCGACCTGCCCAGGGGGTGATGTCGACGCCGGCTGGCGCGCCGAGGTTGATCAGCACCGGCCGGGCGTCGTGAAGCAGCTCGTACACCCGGAGCGGGCCGCGGGCCGTGACCAGGTCTAGGTCCGGCATGCGACGGCCGAGCAGCGGGTGTCCCGGCCCGAGATCGTAATGAACGTCCAGGCCGGACATCATGCCGGCCACGCGCTTGCGGGGGCCATCCATGCCCAGGAGCTCGGACACGACGTCGCGCAGGGCGTTGGTGCGGTCATCGGCGCGCAGAAGCGCCACCTGCGCCATCGTGTTGTGCAGCACCGTGGCCGCGACCGGGTGCCGCTCGGCCTGGTAGGTGTCGAGGAGGCTTTCCGGTGACGTCTTGTTGACGACCTGGGCCAGCTTCCACCCGAGATTCACCGCGTCCTGCATGCCGACGTTGAGTCCCTGTCCGCCTGTCGGGTAGTGGACGTGAGCGGCGTCGCCCGCGAGCAGCACGCGTTCCTTGCGATAAGACGCCGCCTGCCGGGTGACGTCGGTGAATCTCGAGATCGAGGTTGGACTGTGGATCCCGAAATCGGTCCCGTACTCGGCGATCAGCGCTTCGCCGAGGTCGCGCAGCGTGGGTTCGGCCGTCTGGCCGAGGCGCTGCTCGGTCTCGAGGACCCGGACCGTGCGGCCGTCCTCGAGCCGGCTCAAACCATGGATGCCGAGCGAGTCGCGGCGCAAGCCCCATTCCGGTTCTTCGGCCATCTCGACCTCGGCGATCAGGTTGCTGATCGAGGGATCCCATCCGGGGAAGTCGATGCCGGCGGCCTTCCGGACCGCGCTGCGCCCGCCGTCGCACCCGACGAGGTAATCCGCCCGCAGCGACGGGCCGGCGGCCACCGCCACGTCGACGCCGGCACCGTCTTGCACGAATCCGGTCACCTCGTGCCCGCGATGGATCGGGACTCCCAGCTCCTCCTCGACCCAGGCGGCGAGGATGTGCTCGATCTGGTTCTGCACCAGCCCGAGCCCATAAGGGTGCCGCGTGGGGAAGTCGCTGATGTCGAGGCGGATCCAGGCGAATCCCGCGACCTGGGCCGCCTTGCCCTGCTCGAGAAACCGACCTGCGATCCCCCGCTGGTCCAGGACCTCGATCGTGCGTGAGTGCAGGCCGCCGGCGCGCTGGCCGGTGAGATCCTGGTTGAGCCGACGCTCGACGATGGCGACGTCCACCCCCGCCAGCGCGAGCTCGCCCGCCAGCATCAGCCCCGTTGGACCGGCTCCGACGATCAGCACCGAATGCCGGGTCACCGACGAGAATGCTGCGGCACGACCGGGGCCTTGCCGCAAGCCCCCTACCGGGCGATATCCTGAGACTGGAGAGAGCGAGCCTCCGCCTTCGCTGCGGCCACCGTCACGGTCACGTTGCCTTTCTTGTGCCCCTGGTCGACATAGCGGTGTGCCTCGACGATCTCGTCCAGGCGGAACGTGCGGTCGATCACCGGTCGGAACTCCCCTGACTCGGCAAGCTGCTTCAGCGTGACGAGGTCGGTACCCTGCGTCCGCGGGAATTCGTCGTCGACAGACATGCTCACTCCGCCCGGCGCCAGTGCAGCGTCGCTGCGGGCCATCGCCTGCGCGCTCTTCCGCCTGCCGACGGCGTCGAAGATGACGTCGAACGGGCCGGCTTCGACGTAGTCGGATTTCGTGTAGTCGATCACCGAACGGGCACCCAGCGACCGCACGAGCTCGACGTTGGTCGTGCTGCACACGCCGGTGACCTCGGCCCCACGATGCCCCGCCAGCTGAACGGCAGATGTGCCGATGGCGCCGGAGGCGCCGTAAATGAGGACACGCTGTCCTTCGTGGACGTTCAGGCGGCGGATGAAGTGCGATGCGATCAGGCCGCCGTAGGGGAGCGCCGCCGCTTCCTCGAATGAGAGGTTGGCCGGCGCCAGCGCCAGGCTCTTCGCCGGCCAGCACACGATCTCGGCGTAGGTTCCGCCGCGGAACCCGTCCATCCCGAACACCCTGTCGCCGGGCCTGAAGGCGGTCACCTGGGGGCCGACGGCTTCCACCTCACCGGAAGCGATCATGCCCATGATCCGGCGGGGCGCCCGAACGCCGAACGCGGCACGAAGAAACACCCGCCGCCAGCCGCGGAACCTCAAGCCCCTCACGAGGCAGTCGCTCGCCGTGACGGCCGTCGCGACCATGCGAATCCGCACGCCGTTGCTCTTCAGGCGGGGCTCAGGGACGTCACCCAGCTGCAGAACCTCAGGCGGCCCGTAGGCCCTGCAGATGACAGCTTTCATTCTTGCGCCCCGGGGGAATTGTGCTCCGCCGGCGGCAGGTGCAGGGCCGCCGGCGGTTGTCGATCAGCTAGTGCGCGACCGGCACCCCGACAATCGGATTCACGCCGAGGAAGCCGGCGATGGCATCGGCCGTCGGTCCTGGCTTTTCGATGTCGAAGATGTGCGTTCCGCCGGCGATCGTTGTCGTCGTCATCTGGGAAAGGGTGCCGGCCAGCAGCTGCTGGATGTCTCGGAACGGTGGGGGAGACTCATCTCCGAGTACGAAGAGGACCGGCTGCCCGATGCGCTTTGCGTCTTGAGGGCTGAAGGACCACTCGCCTAGAGCCGGCATCTCGATGCCGAAGAACATGTCGGCCATGCCTAGCGCGTCGTCGTACGCGCCTGGGATGGCGTCGTCGAAGATCTGTCGCGCATTTGGCCGGCTGATGCCCTGGATGAAGGCTTCCGCCGCCTGCGCCTTC
>DASSLL010000035.1:0-14409 GCA_035689485.1 Candidatus Dormiibacterota bacterium
TGTCTGGTTGATCGACTGGATGATCTCGAAGATCGAGCGCACGACCATCGGGGCCAGTCCGAGCGAAGGCTCGTCGAGGAGCATGAGCTTCGGCTTCATGAGCAGGGCTCTGGCCAGCGCGAGCATCTGCTGCTCGCCACCCGACAGCGTGCTGGCGGACAGGCGCCGGCGTTCCTTCAGCACCGGGAAATACTCAAAGACGCGGTCGTAGTCCTTGCGCACCTCGGCGCCGTCGCGGCGCAGGTGCGAGCCGAGGCGCAGATTCTCGTCGACTGTGAGCTCGGTCAGGATGCCGCGGCCTTCGGGCACATGGGCCACGCCGCCGCGCACGATGTCCTCGGTCGATCTGCCGTGCAGTGAGCGCCCGCCGAGCCGGATGTCGCCGGTCCATCGCACCCCGCCGGTGATGGCGCGGAGGGTGGTCGTCTTGCCTGCGCCGTTGGCGCCGAGCAGCGAGACGACACCGCCTTCGGGGACGGTCAGCGAGACGCCGTGGAGCACCGAGGTCTGCCCGTACCCCGCACGGACTTCCTGAAGCTCAAGCAGCGCCAAGGTATGCCTCGATCACAGCGGGGTTGCGCTGCACCTCGGCGGGCGTCCCTTCGGCGATCTTCTTGCCGAAGTCCAGGACGACTACTCGGTCCGATATACCCATGACGAAGGCCATGTGGTGCTCCACCAGCAGCATCGTCACACCGAGCTCCGTGTGGACGCGGCGCAGCAGCCGCGCCGTGCCGTCGACCTCCTCGAGGCTGATGCCGCCGGCGGGCTCGTCCAGGAGCAGCAGCCGCGGCCGTGAGACGAGCGCGCGCGCGAGCTCGACCCGCTTCTGCAGACCGAAGGGGAGCACCGCCACCGGACGCCCGGCCTGCCGGCCAAGGCCGACGAAATCGATCATCTCCAGCGCGCGTCTCCGCGAGTCGGACTCCGCCCTGACGGCGCCGGGGAGGGGCACCGAGGCCTGCAGCCATCCGCTCGGCGTGCGCATGTGGTCGCCGACGAGCACGTTCTCGAGCACCGTCATGGAGCGAAACAGGGCGACGTTCTGGAACGTGCGCGTGAGCCCATGCCGGACCACGTTGTGCGGCCGGATCGACTGCACCGGCTGGCCGTCGATCAGCACCGCGCCGCCGCTCGGCCGGTAGACGCGCGTGATCACGTTGAACAGCGTCGTCTTGCCCGCGCCGTTGGGACCGATGAGCGCCACCACCTGCCCCGCCTCGACGTCGAACGAGACTTTGTCGAGGGCGACCACGCCGCCAAAGCGGACGCTCAGGTCGCGCACCTCGAGAAGGGCCATCGGCCGAATACTAAGTTCGGCCGGGCGGGGAGGCCACTAGTCGGCCGGTGGAGGCGCCTCCGGGTTGTCGTCCGGTGGAGGTTCGGGGAATCCCCAGTCGCCGGATCCGGTGCCCCATTCGACGGGCGGACCCCAATCGACCTCGGGCGCGGGAGGCTCGGCGGCAGCCTCCGGCTGTGTGGGCTCGGGCGGCGCCTGCGGCGGCATCTCGTGCACCGGCTCGTTCCACGCCGACGGCTCGAGCTGGGGAGCGCGCGTGGGCGGAGGTGTGCCGAATCCCGCCGTGTAGTCGGGCCGCATCGCGCGGTGCACCACGGCCGCCGTCGGGATCGCTTTCTGGCGCGGCCTTCGCATCATGCTGACGACCCAGTAGCCGAGCGACAGCGCGATGCCAAGGGCGCCGGCAAGGGGCAGGAACACGAACGGCGGCCGCGAGATGACGTCGAAGCCGCTGAGCGAAACCGCGACCGGCGTGGTCGTCGGCACATCGGACACAACCGGTGCGGGCGACTCGGAAGGCGACGGCGAAGTTTGGGCTGAAGGCGACGGGGTGGGCGACGGCGGGCCGTTGACGGTGAACGTCGCGCAAGGGTGCGGATCGACGCTCGCGCAAAGTCTGTGGAGCCCGGGCGACTCGCCCTGGTAGGGCTTGACCTTGACGTTGCTGAAGCTCCCGTTCTGGTCGGCGGTCGCGGTTCCCGCGACGTGGTCGGGCGAGTCCCAGTAGAGGCCCGTCTGCTCGTTGGGCAGGAATTGTCCGCCGGTCACGGTGATCACCGTGTTCACGTCGCCGGCGGTCACGTCCAGAGACAGGAATGCGTTGACCGGAGTGGGGCAGGGCGGAGCGCTCGCGTCCGAGCCGCACTGGGCCCTGACCGTAGGGGCGTGCGCGAACAGGAACGCGGCGGTGGCGAGGGCGGCCGACATCAGCAGGGCGGGAGCGAGACGAGGGATCCCCGAAGAGCGCATGAAGCGCCGGAACGATACCAGACTCGGTTTCGTTACACCGGCGGCCACGGGATGGACCACGCAGACGCGGGCTCGGGGAAGCGCCATCGCCGGTCGAGGACGCCTCGCAGCCGCCTCTTCAGGACGCGCACCTCGGCCGCGGTGATGAGCTCGCGCATCGTGTCGCCCAGCGTTCCGCGCTCGAGCTCGACGAGAGCCCGCTCGACGTCGCCGCACAGGTCTTCCGGCAGCGGCTGCCCGGCAAAATCCCAGATCACGGTGCGCAGCTTCTCGTCGACGTGGAAGGTCAGGCCGTGGTCGATGACCCACACCTCGTCTTCGGCGTCGAAGAGGCAGTGGCCGGATTTGCGGTCGGCGTTGTTGGCGATGACGTCGAACAGCGCGACCCTGATCCACGTGCCGCGGCCCGACCTGCTTTGGCCCAGGAAGTGGCGGCCGTCGGCTTCGACGAACTGCTGCATGGCGCCGACCCCGTGCGGCGCTTTCGTGCGGACCACCGTCGGTGGGATGCGCGGCCAGCCGAGGACCTTGCTGAGCTCGTAGGCGGCCACCTCACGGCGGTAGAGGCTGCCGGCCTCGAAGTCCCACAGCGGCGACTCCCCGCGCGCCGGCTTGTAGACCGCGCGCATCCCGTCCGGCGGGTGCGGCGACAGACTCGCCAGGAAGGTGTAGTTCGAGGCGCCGTGCAGCAGGCCGAGGACCTTGACGTCGGGCAGCTCGCGCAGGAGCCGCTCCGCCTCGGACTGCTCAGAAGATGGGCCGGGCACCGTTCATGACCGGGCAGGGGTGGCCGCTGGGATCCATCGGCAGGCCGCACCGCGGGCAGAGCGGCCGGCCCGCCGTGAGCACCGATTCCGCCTGTTTGGAAAATGCCATGACCTGGTCGGGGCTGAGCCAGAAACGCACGCTGGGCGCGTCGCTGGCCGCGGTGTCATCGGTCGATTCGCCGACCGCCGCCTCGCTGGCCACGAGGACGAACATGCGCCGCGCCTCGTGGTAGCCGAGGCCCATCTCGCCGATCTGCCACTCCGCCTCTCCCGGCTCGGGCGCGTTCTCGACCGCCGCCTGCTCCTGCGCCTCCATCTGCTGCGCCTCCAGCATCTGGTGCAGGCGGAGGACTAGGGCCTGGATCTGGGCCTTCTCGCAGCCCAGCGTGAGGGTCCGGCCGGAGCCGCTGGCGAGGAGGAAGAACTTGCGCTGGCCGGGCGAGCCGACCGCCGCGACGGCGATCCGGTCGACCGGGTCGAGCTCGTAGATCGCCATCGCCTAAAGAGTAGGCCCACATCTCGGATAGTCCCGGATTTGGGTTTTAGGCCTCGGGATGCGGGGAAGAAGTCAATTCGTATTCACCTTTAACCTGAATCCCAACCCACCTGGAGGAACAGCAGACAAATGCCAAAAACCGTAGGCATCGACCTGGGGACGACCAACTCGGTCATCGCCGTCATGGAAGGCGGCGAGCCTGTCGTCATCCCCAACTCCGAAGGCTCGCGCACCACACCCTCGGTCGTCGCCTTCACCAAGACCGGTGAGCGGCTGGTGGGCACGCTGGCCCGCCGCCAGGCGGCCGTCAACCCCGAGAACACCGTCTACTCGATCAAGCGGTTCATGGGCCGCAAGTTCGGTGAGGTCGACTCGGAACGGAAGATCGTGCCGTACCAGGTCAAGCCGGGCAAGGACGACCGGGCGGTGGTGTTCGTGCCCAGCGCGAACAAGGAATTCACGCCCGAAGAGATCTCGGCCATGATCCTGCAGAAGCTCAAGACCGACGCCGAGGCGTACCTGGGCGAGAAGGTCACCGACGCGGTGATCACCGTGCCGGCCTACTTCAACGACTCGCAGCGCCAGGCGACCAAGAACGCCGGCCAGATCGCGGGCCTCAACGTGCTGCGCATCATCAACGAGCCGACCGCCGCCTCCCTGGCTTACGGCCTCGAGAAGAAGGCGAACGAGACCATCCTGGTCTTCGACCTCGGCGGTGGCACCTTCGACGTCTCCGTGCTCGACGTCGGCGACGGCGTCTTCGAGGTCAAGGCCACCAACGGCGACACCCACCTCGGCGGCGACGACTACGACCGCCGCGTGGTGGACTGGCTGGCCGAAGAGTTCAAGAAGCAGAACGGCATCGACTTGAAGGCCGACCGGCAGGCCCTGCAGCGCCTCACCGAGGCCGCCGAGCGGGCCAAGATCGAGCTCTCGAGCCGGCTCGAGACCACCATCAACCTGCCGTTCATCACCGCGGACCAGACCGGCCCGAAGCACCTCGAGATGACGCTCACCCGCGCCAAGTTCGAGTCGCTCACGGCCGACCTGACGGAGCGCACGCGCGGCCCGTTCCTCGCGGCCTTGAAGGATGCCGGCCTGACTCCCCAGCAGATCAACGAGGTCGTGCTGGTCGGGGGCGCCACCCGCATGCCGGTGATCCAGCAGCTGGTCAAGGAGCTGCTCGGCGGCAAGGAACCTCACAAGGGTGTGAACCCGGACGAGGTGGTCGCCGTCGGCGCCGCCATCCAGGCGGGCGTGCTGAAGGGCGAGGTCAAAGACATCCTGCTCCTGGACGTGACGCCGCTTTCGCTCGGCGTCGAGACCCTGGGCGGGGTCATGACCAGGCTGATCGACCGCAACACGACGATCCCGACGTCTCGCTCGCAGGTCTTCTCGACCGCGGCCGACAGCCAGACGTCGGTCGAGGTCCACGTCCTGCAGGGCGAGCGTGACATGGCGCGCGACAACAGGACGCTCGGCCGCTTCCACCTGGACGGCATTCCGCCCGCACCGCGTGGCATGCCGCAGATCGAGGTCACGTTCGACCTCGACGCCAACGGCATCCTCAACGTCAAGGCGCAGGACAAAGGCACCGGGCGCGAGCAGTCGGTCACGATCACCGCGTCCTCGACCCTGAACAAGGACGAGGTCGAGCGGATGGTCAAGGAGGCCGAGGCTCACCAGTCCGAGGACCGCGCCAAGCGCGAAGAGGTCGAGCTGCGCAACCAGGCGGACCACATGATCCACCAGGCCGAGAAGGTCATCAAGGACAACGAGGAGCGCATCCCGGCAGACGTCAAGGGCGAGGTCAACACCAAGCTCGAGGCGCTCAAGAGCGCGGCCAAGGGGTCTGACGTGAAGGACCTGCAGCGGAAGATGGACGACTTCAACGAGGCTTTGCAGAAGATCGGGCAGCACATCTACCAGGGCGCCGGCGCCTCGGCGCAGCCCGGCGGCGGCCCGCCGGACGGGGCGCAGGAAGGCGGTGCGGCGAAAAAGGAAGGCGACGTCGTGGACGCGGACTACAGAGAAGTCAACTAATTCCCCCCAATGAGGGCCCGGACCCATGAGGGGTCCCCACAAAATCGCAGATTTTGTGGGGATTTAAGTCCGGGCCCTTATTTTTTGCGTTCTTGGCGGCCTACTTTCGCGAGCGCACCAGGTTGTGGGCGGCGGCCGGTCTGTGGACCGGCAGCCTGCTGACGCTCTTCAACGTCTACGCGCTGCAGCAGACATACCTCCCGGAATACCTCGTCCGCAACGATTTCCGATTGGTTTACGGCGCCGCGCTCAACTCATGGCAGCACGGGTACGGTCACCTGTACGACCTGGCGGAGCAGAAGACAGCCGTCGAAAGCTTCGGTGCGTACTGGTCCCCCTTCATCAATCCACCACCGCTGGCCTGGTTGGGGACGCCCTTCCTGCTGCTTCCCTTTAGCCTCGCAATCCTGCTCTGGAGCGCCATCCTTCTCTTCGCAGCGGTTCGAGCGACTCGCATCCTGGCGCCAGGCGTCGGGCTTACGCGCGCCGCCCACGCGATCCTTTTCATCGGCCTGTTTCCGGTCGCCTTCGGCCTGATGGTCGGACAGCCTGTGATGTTGGTCGGCGCGGCTGTCGCGATTTCGTGGTGGCTCGCCCAACGGAACAAACCCGTCGCGGCCGGCCTGGTGCTCAGTGGGATCGCGCTCAAGCCCCAGCTGGCCCTGCTCGTACCCCTTTGCCTGCTTGTCGCCGGCCACCGGCGCATGTTCTTCGCGTGGCTCGCCGCGACCGCCGTGATCGTGGTTGTCGCCATTCTCCTGCTCGGACCGGATGGGCTGCAGCGATACCGGGACGCTCTGTCGCTCGCCTCGCAATGGGAGCCCACGCGCCGGTATGCCATCGCAGGGCCGCTCGGCTTGGGGCCGCAGGTCTATCTGGTCGAGGCTCTCGTCGCCGTGGTCACGGTCGTCGCCGCCTGGCGGCAGCGGGGCGGAAACACGTCACTTCCGATGGCGACCGGGATCGTTGCCTCCCTTCTGTTCACGCCGTACGTCGGCTTTCAGGATTTCGCGATGCTCGTGCTCGCGGCATGGCTTGTGATCCGGGCCGGGGCGACTCCCTTCCAGGTCGCGCTGATGGTCGCCGGCTACGCGCTTCTCGAGCTGGCGCTGGTCGTGCTGGCCGTGCCCATCCTCGTCGCCGAGGCGGCGCTGCTGCTGTCGCTCGCGTGGCCGGTGGGAAGGGGCAGAGCTCAGGGCGTGCCGGCCGTCGCGCGCTGACGGCGCCGGAACTTCCTGACCGTGATCAGGTTGCCGCACGTCGCCGGGTCGCACCAGCGCCGGGAAAGGTTCTTGCTCTCGTCGAGGAACATCCACGAGCATCCCGGGTTGGCGCAGACCTTCAGCCGGCGGCCGTCGGCCGCAGCCATCAGCTGCGCGGCCGAGGCCACGACTTCCGACAGCACCCAGGCCCAGTCGCGGCGCACCGGCTCGAGCGTGCCGTCGAAGTGCCGGCGCAAGGGCGCGGCGGCGACCAGCACGTCCAGCCGCCGGCGGTCGGCCGGCGCGGGCGCCTGACCTCGCGACCAGGACTCGAGAGCGCTGCGCAAGGCCTCGCGCGCGGCCTCGAGGGCCGGCAGGGAAGGGCGGCCCTGCACGGGGCCCAGGTGCCACCGCTCGACAAACCACGCCTGCCATTCGGGCATCTCCAGGCGGTCGGTCTCGCCGCCACCGCCAAGGTGATCGGTCAGGCGGCTGTTGACGAAGTCCAGGCAGGAGACCTGCCCGAGCGTGTGGGGGATCGCCTGCATCCTTGCAAGTGTAAGGGATAAAGTGCTAAATTAGTCCTTACAGTGAAAAACGTGAGATCCGTTGCCATCGTGCTGCTCGCCCTGGTCTTGGCCGCGTGCGGCGGGGCCACGGCCCAGACCCCAACCCCTGCCGGCGCGGCCCCCTCGCCGGTCGCGTCTCCTTCGCACGTTCCGACTCGCGACCCGAGCCGCGACGGCCTACCGCTGATGGCCGACGTCTCGGCCCGCGGCACACCGCATTCCTTTGCGGGCGGCGACGACCACGTGACCCTTGGCATCACCAACCAGGGCCGCGACGTGCAGGAGCTGGTGATCGACACCGGGACGTGGCTGGACAGCCACACCATCGCCATGGGGACGAGCGCCGCGTGCGACGTGGATCCGGACCCCACCCTCCTCGACTGCGGACCTGTTTACGCGGGTGAGCAGCGGAGCTTCTCGATCAAGGCCTTCCCGGAGGCTCCCGGGACCTTCCACTACGCGATGCGGTTCTTCAGCCGGGAAAACGGAAAGCTCGTCCCGATCGTCGACACGTCCGGCGCGCAGCAGGTCATCGTGCTCGACGAGGTGGTCGACCCGCAGGGGCAGCAGGTCCAGGGCTACAACCCGCCCACTTCGCCGACGCCGTAGCGCCTGGAGCCGACGGTGGGATTCGAACCCACGACCTGCCACTTACGAGGCGGCTGCTCTGCCAGCTGAGCTACGTCGGCGCGCGATTTCGGCGAAAAATTTGGCGATGCGAAGAATCCCTAGGCTAACATCGGACGGGGATGCGAACCCTCGACGTGGAACGACTCGCGGCCGGTGATTATGCCCTCGTCAAGCCGCTGCTGGTCGAGCTCCACCTCACCGAGCAGGTCCATTACGAGGACCACCCGCAGCTGCCTCGCGAGGAGCTGGAAAGGCACCTCCGGGCCATCCCGTCGGCGTTTCGCGGCGAGAACGTCATCTACGCGGTGCGCGACGAGGTCGGGCAGGTGGTGGGCTTTTGCTGGATCGTCCTGTACGACCCCGGCACGGGCCTCGAAGGCGAGGTGGCCGAGCTCTACGTCGCCGAGGGACACCGCGGCCAGGGCATCGGCGAGATGCTCGTCCGCCAGGCGGTCCGCCTGTTCGCCGAGCGCCGCGTGACGCTGGGCTATGTCTGGACGCGGCCGGAGAACGAGACCGCGATCCGGTTGTACCGCAACGCCGGCTTCGAGCCGAACCGGCAGCTCGTGATGACCTGGTATCCGCTCGAGCCCACCAACTAGACCCTTCCAGGCCGACCTACCATCATCCCCATGCGTCTCGCGCTGGCCGCCGTGGCCGGGCTCCTCGTCACCGCCCTCGTCGCCGCCGGCGTGACGCTGGCCGTGCTCCGGACCCAATCGCGGACCAACAACCAGCAGGTGAACCTCCAGCCCGGGATCACGATCAGCGAGGACTCGGCCATCGTCGCCGCCGCGACCAAGGCGCGGCCGGCGGTGGTCAGCGTGGTCACCCAGCACACGCCCACGATCGTCACCGGCTCCGGCTATCTGGCCACCACCGACGGCTTCATCGTCACCAACATCGCGGTCGTCGCCGGCGCGAACGGCATGACGGTCCTCATCCCCGGCGACTCGAAGACGCATGACGCCCGGCTCGTCGACTACGACTGCCAGACCGGCGTCGCCGTGATCAAGATCGACGGGGTCAGCAACCTGCCGACGCTCGGCTTCGCCGACCCGAACGCGCTGGTCCAGGGCCAGGTGATCGTCGCCGTGAGCGGCCCTGTGGCCGGGGGCGCCGTGACGCCCGCCTACGTCAGCGCCGTGCACCGCGTGACCACGGTGTCGGACCCGGTGAACCTCGGGCACACGCTGCAGCTCAGCGACACCATCGCCACCAGCGCGGTCATCGACGGTGGGACTTCGGGCGGCCCGCTGCTCAACGTCGGCAGTCAGGTCGTGGGGATCGCGATGGAGGCGAGCGGGAACCGTGCCGGCTTCGGCCTCAACGTCGCCGACATCCAGGATGACGTGCAGCAGATCCTGTCCACCGGCCAGGTGACGGTGGCCTCGCTCGGCGCCACGACCTCCGACATCACGCCCGAGTCGGCGGCGCTCGACGGCATCCCCCAAGGCAGCCAGGTGGTGCTCGCGGACAAGGGTGGCCCCGCGGCGATCGCCGGCCTGCAGCCGGGGGACGTGATCACGATGGTGGACGACGTGCACCTCGACGCCGCCCATCCGCTCACCCTGCTGCTCAGGTCGCGCTTCCACGCCAACCAGCGCGTGACCGTGACCTACTCGCGCGGCGGGACGTCGACGCAGGCGGAGCTCACGCTCACCGGCCAGCATCCGACCTGCTGATGGTCCGCGAGACGATCCAGACCGCGCTGGTCGCGGCCGTCCGCGCACTAGGCGCCGACGGCGAGATCCCCGACCTCGAGCTCGGGCGCGCCAAGTCGCCGGAGCTGGGCGACTACGCGACATCGGCGCCGCAGAAGCTGGCCAGGGTGTTGCGCCAGCCGCCCGACGTGATCGCGGCCAGGCTCGCCCAGACGATCACCATCCCGGACGGCTCGGTCACCGCCGAGGCGGTCAAGGGTTACGTGAACTTCCGGCTCGAGGAAGGGTGGCTGCGGAGCCTCGTGTCGCGCATCGAGCCGCGCTACGGCTCTCAGGACCTCGGTCGCGGCGAGCGGCTGCAGGTCGAGTTCGGCAGCATCAACCCGACCGGCCCGCTGCACATCGGCCACGGCCGCGGAGTGACGCTGGGCGACTCGATCGCGCGCCTGCTCGAATTCACCGGCCACGCCGTCCACCGCGAGTACTACGTGAACTCCGACAACACGCAGACGCGGCGCTTTGGCGCCTCCGTGTACGCGCGCCTGCACGGCCAGGAGCCGCCTGAAGGCGGTTACGTGGGCGAGTACGTGAAGGACCTGGCCGAGATGGCAAGGCGCGACCTGCCGGGCATCGACCACGAGTCCGAAGCCGAGGCCGAGCCGAAGCTGCGCCGGTACGCGATGGAGAAGGTGATCGACCAGATCCGCGCCTCGGTCGCGCGCCTCGGCGTCCGTTACGACGAGTGGTTCTGGGAGGACACGATCTGGCAGTCAGGCCTCGGCACGGAGGCGATCGACCGCCTGCGCGCGGCAGGGTTCATCAAGGAGCGCGACGGGGCGCTTTGGTTCGGCGAGCCGGCGGACGATGAGGAGGATCGGGTCGTGATCCGCCAGAGCGGACAGCCGACCTATTTCGCCTCCGACCTCGGCTACCTCCTGAGCCGGTTCGAGAAGCGCGCCTTCAACCGCGTCATCGAGGTGTGGGCGGCGGACCACCACGGCTACGTCCCGCGAATGAAGGCCGGCGCCGCGGCTCTCGGCATCGACGCCGACAAGCTCGTGATCATCATCCATCAGCTCGTCGACCTAAAAGAGGGGCGCATGTCGAAGCGCGCCGGCCGGTTCGTGACGCTCGACGAGCTGATCGACCGAGTCGGGTCGGATGCGGTCCGCTACTTCTATCTGTTGCGCTCGCCGAACACCAACATCGACTTCGACCTCGAGCTCGCGATCGCCCAGAGCAACGAGAACCCGGTGTACTACGCGCAGTACGCGCACGCTCGGCTGTCGAACGTCGAGGTGACGGCGCGCGAGAAGCATGCTCAGCTGCCAGAGAAGGCGGACGTCTCGCTGCTGGTGCATCCCTGGGAGCTCGACGTCGCGCGCCAGCTGGCGTTCTGGCCCGACGTCGTGGCGGACGCTGCGCATCTGCTCGAGCCGCATCGCATTCCTTATTACGTGCACGACCTGGCGACGGCCGTGCACCGCTTCTATCACGCGGGCAACGCCGAGAGCGAGCACCGGGTCGTCGTCGACGACCCGGACTTGACAAGGGCGCGGCTGGAGCTCAGCCGTGCGGCACGTCACACTTTGAAGACCGCGCTGGACCTGATGGGGGTCAGCGCGCCCGAAAGGATGTAAGGAGTAATAGGCGATTGGACGTCACCTGGCTGGGCCACGGTTGCTTCCGGCTGCGCGGACGCGGCGCCGCGGTCGTGACCGACCCGTACCCGCCCGCGATCGGCCTGCGGCTGTCGCGCATGGACGCCGAGGTCGTGACCGTGAGCCACGAGCACGACAACCACAACTTCACGCAGGTCGTGCGCGAGGGCGCGTACGAGATCCACGGCCCCGGCGAGTACGAGGTGGCCGGAGTGAGCGTCATCGGCATCCCGACCTACCACGACGAGACGAAGGGCTCCAGGCACGGCCGGAACACGGTCTACCTCATTGAGATCGACGAGGTGCGGGTGTGCCACCTGGGCGACCTGGGGCACAAGCTCGAGGACGCCGAGGCGGAGGCCGTCGCCACCCCGGACGTGCTGCTGGTGCCGATCGGCGGCCACAGCGCGATCAACGGCGCGCAGGCCGCCGAGGTCGTGCGCCAGCTCGAGCCCCGCTACGTGGTGCCGATGCACTACGCGATCCCGGGGCTGAAGCTCCAGCTCGACCCGATCGACCGCTTCCTCAAGGAGATGGGCGTGGCGTCGACGGAGCCGCAGCCCAAGCTTTCGGTGCAGAAGTCGTCTGTCACCGAGTACGAGACCAAGGTCGTCGTCCTGGAACCCAGGGCGGAGGTCAAGGCCTGATTTCCCGCCGCTGCTGCCACTCGCGGCTTCCTGGCCATTCCGAAACCCGCGGCTGCTGCCACTCGCGGGAATCGGCTGCCTCGCCCCACTAAAGGTTTAGCTCCCGTCCCGCTCCGGTAAAATCTGAAAAACCGCCAGGAGGTCGCCCATGTCGAAATACGTCTTCGTGACCGGCGGTGTCGTCTCCTCCCTTGGCAAAGGGATCACCGCCGCCTCCATCGGCAACATCCTCAAGGCCCGGCACCTCACCGTCTCCCTCCAGAAGCTCGACCCGTACCTCAACGTCGACCCGGGGACGATGAGCCCGTATCAGCACGGCGAGGTCTTCGTCACCGACGACGGCGCCGAGACCGACCTCGACCTCGGGCACTACGAGCGTTTCGTCGACGAGAACCTAACCGTCGCCTCCAACGTGACGACGGGGAAGATCTACCAGGACGTCATCGCCAGGGAGCGCCGCGGCGACTACCTCGGCGCCACCGTCCAGGTCATCCCGCACGTCACGAACGTCATCAAGGAGAAGATCCTCCGCGCGTCGAAGGACCCGCAGGCCGACGTCGTGGTCGTCGAGGTGGGAGGGACGGTCGGCGACATCGAAAGCCTTCCTTTCCTGGAAGCCATCCGCCAGCTGAAGAACGACCTCGGCCGGCAGAACGTGTTCTACGTCCACGTCTCGCTCGTGCCGGTCGTGCACGGCCAGGAGATGAAAACCAAGCCGACGCAGCACTCGGTGCAGGCCTTGCGCGCCATCGGTATCCAGCCCGACGCGATCATCTGCCGGTCCGAGCTGCCGATCGACAACGACCTCAAGGAAAAGATCGCGCTGTTCACCGACGTCCCGCGTGAAGCCGTGGTCTCGGTCCCCGACGTCGAGTCGATCTATGAAGTCCCGCTCATGCTCGAGGCGGCGGGTCTCGGCAAGGTGCTCGCCAGGCACTTCGAGCTCGAAGACGGGGCGCACGTGCCGGACCTGGCGCCGTGGACCAAGCTCGTCGACCGCATCAAGCATCCGCGCGCATCGGTGCCGATCGCGATCGTCGGCAAGTACATACAGCTGCCGGACGCGTACCTCAGCGTCATCGAATCCCTGCGCCACGCCGGCATCCACCACGACCTCGCAATCGACATCCGGTGGGTCTCCTCCGAGCGACTCGACGCCGGGGACACGTCGCCGCTCATGGGCGTGGCCGGCATCGTCGTTCCCGGAGGTTTCGGCTACCGCGGCATCGAGGGCAAGGTCCAGGCTTCGCGCTACGCAAGGCACAACCGCATTCCTTATCTCGGACTGTGCCTGGGCATGCAGTGCGCGGTCATCGACCTCGCGCGCGAGAAGCTCGATGCGCCGGACGCCAACTCGACCGAGTTCGCCGCCTTCACCTCGACGCCGGTGATCGACCTGATGCCCGAGCAGCGCAACGTCGACCAGATGGGTGGCTCGATGCGCCTCGGCCTTTACCCGTGCAAGCTGTTGCCTGGCTCGAAAGCCCACAAGGCGTACGGTGAGGAGGTCGTGTACGAGCGCCACCGCCACCGCTTCGAGTTCAACAACGAATACCGGGAGCTGATGGGTGACGCCGGCATGGTCTTCAGCGGCGTGTCGCCGAACGGAAGGCTCGTCGAGATCATCGAGCTCGCCGACCATCCATGGTTTGTCGCGAGCCAGTTCCACCCCGAGTTTCGTTCGCGGCCCAATCGGGCGCATCCGCTGTTCCGCGAGTTCGTGCGCGCGGCCTTTCTCCAGACGGGCGACCAGATGGAGCTGCGTCCGGCAGAGCTGCTCGAAGAGACACCGGCCGAGTAGCACCCGATGGAGCAGCAGAGAAGCGGGATTCCGGCTTTCCACGCGCGCGGAGAAGAGCTTGCGCTCGAGCTCGTCCACGCCACCGAGGCGGCGGCACTCGCGTGCGCCGACTTCCTCGGCAAGGGTGATCCAGACCGCGTCAGCAAGAGCGCGGCCGACGCCATGCGAGCGGCGGTCGAACGATCGGGCCTGAGCGGCACGGTCGCGCTGAGCCCGCGGCACCAGGGACACCTGCCTCAGGGGCTCGCCCTCGGTGGAGGCGATCGGAAGGTCGACTTCGGCGTGTATGCGCTCGAAGGCGCAAGTCAGGTCGCGCGAGGACACATCAACTCGATCACGACGCTGGTCGCAGCGGAGCCGGGCGCGTTCCCGCGGATGCCTGCCGTCTCGCACGTCGACAAGTTCGTCGCCGGCGCGGCGGCCCGGGGGGCGATCGACCTCGACGACTCCATCGCCGACAACCTCCGTCGCATCGCCTTCGCCAATGACGTTCGCGTTCAGGACCTCACCGTCGCGATCCTCGAGCGCCCGCGGCACCAGGAGTTGATCGCGGAGGTCGCCGCGGCCGGTGCGCGCATCCGGACCCTCGAGGAGGGCGACTTCGCAAGCGCGGTGATGGCCGCGCTGCCGGGCAGCGGGATCGACGCGGCAATGGGCATC
>DASSLL010000036.1:0-9064 GCA_035689485.1 Candidatus Dormiibacterota bacterium
AGGTGCAGACTGGCTGCTGGGGTGGGCAGATGCAGTCTTTGGACTCGACGTTGAAGAATGACTTGACCAAGCGGTCTTCCAGGGAGTGGAAGCTGATCGTCGCCATACGACCACCGGGTTTGAGTGTCGAAAGAGCTGCTCGAAGTCCGGACTCGATCTCGCCGAGCTCGTCGTTGACTGCGATTCGAACGGCCTGAAACGTGCGCGTCGCGACGTGGATGTCGCGCGGCCAGGCCCGGCGTGGGATCGCCGCCTCGACGGCGGCGGCCAGGTCGCGGGTGGTGCGGAGCGGGCGCCGCGCCACCACGAACTGCGCGATCCGGCGGGCCCAACGCTCCTCGCCGTACTCACGGAGGATGCGTTCGAGCTCGTCGACGTCGTAGGTGTTCACGACCTGCGCCGCCGTGGGCACGGACGTCGGGTCCATCCGCATGTCGAGCGGCCCGTCGGCGCGGAAGCTGAAGCCGCGGCCCGGGTCGTCGACCTGCGTGCTCGAGATCCCGAAGTCGAAGAGGATCAGGTCCGCCGGCGAGAAACCGTTGTCGGAAGCGATTGCAGCCAGCTCGGAAAAACGTCCGCGAACGACGACCGCGGAATCAGCGAACGATGCCAGAGACTGCCGCGCGGTCTGCACCGCCGAGGGATCGCGGTCGATCCCCAGCAGCCGGCCACCCGGCGTGATCCTCTCCAGGACCTGGCGGGCATGGCCCGCCTGCCCGACCGTGCCGTCGATCGCGACGGCCCCCGGTCGGGGCTGGAGCAGCTCTATTACCTCTTGTGAAAGTGCTGGAACGTGTGAGGGGCTACTGCCCCGCGATGACTCTGTCAGCGAATTCGGTGAATCGTCCTTGCGCGTCTGCGCTGTAGCTCTCCCATCGCGCCTCGGGCCAGATTTCGACCCTCGAGCCCATCCCAATGACCACCACGGTAGACGGGCTCTCGATCTCCGCCAGCCGGCGTTGCTCCGGCTGGAGGCTGATCCGGCCCTGGCCGTCCGGCTCGAACGGGACCGACATCGAGTACAGCGTGCGCGCGAGCGCGCGCTGGTCGGGTCCCGGCAGCGGGCTCTGGAGCTGGGCGGCCAGGGCGTTCCACAGGTCCGGCGGGTAGATGGCGAGCACGGCGTCCTGGCTCACCGACACGTAGCTGCCTTCTCGCAGCTGCTTGCGGAACTGGGCGGGGATCGCCACCCGTCCCTTGTCGTCCACCCTCACCCGATGCGCCCCAGTGAACAAGGCTCATCGGGCCTCCCAGTACTGCATGCGGCGGCGCTGTGAGCGGGCGCACAGGCTGCAGCCACAGCCGTGGAGCTCGAGGGGAAGCCGGTTGCCGTGCTTGTCGAACCGGACGTTGAAGTCGCCGAAGTGAAAGATCTCTTCCCCATCGCGGCTGCGGGGAGAAGTGGCGTAGAGGAGGTGTATGGCGTGCCTTACCTGGACGTAGGGTGCGACGTATGGGTCCATGTTTGACGGGTTCACCACTTCTCCCCACTGATCACCGCGATTCGCCGCAGACCCTAACAGTGCCGCTGCAGCCTGTCAACACCTTTACCACAAGATGTAGAGAGCCTCAGCCGGCCGGATGCGTGCTCAGCCCTGGATCTAGGGCCTGCACCACCGGTTGGCCCTAGATCTGGGGCCGAAACCTGATAGTGGCGAACATTAGTTTGGGTGAGCCCGGGGGGACTGACCCGGGATCGCTTACTTCTCTTTACCCGCTTCGCTTGAGGAGGCCGAGCCTTTTGGCACGCCTCTCGGCCCAGCTGAACACCCACACGCCGGCCGGGATCATCGCCACGCCCATGCCCAGCAGCACGACGACGTTGGGCAGCTCGTCCGTCACCGACGCGCCGTTCAGCAGGCTCTGCCGCATGCCCTGAAGCGCGTAGGTGAGCGGACTCGCGTACCCGAAGGCCTGCAGCGGCAGCGGAAGCACCGTCAGCGGGTAGTAGACGCCGGAGACCAGGAGGAGGAAGCCCTGGACCGCGAACGACATCTGCTCACCCTTCTGCGGCGACACCATCGGCAGCACCGACGTGAAGATCGCGAGTCCGATGAGCGGCAGCGTCGACGCCGCGAGGATCGCGAGCGCGCCGGCGACGTTGGCGTGAGAGAAGTCGAGGTCGAAGATGGCGATCGCCGCCAGGAGCACGACGAAGGTCCGCGCCAAGCCGTAGCCGATGGCGAACAGGCAGATGCCCATGAGGTGGGTGACGCGACGGATGGGCGCCATGAACGTGTACTCGATCGTCCCTTCCCATCGCTCCCATGAGATGGCGTACGCGGCCTCCATGAAGACGAGCGAGAGATAGCCCCACAGCAGCGAGCCGATGAGCAGGTAGAGCTGCGCCCGGCGCAGATCGAACGAGCCGCCGCCCGCGCCGAGCGTCCCCAGCCCGGAGGCCAGAAAGCCGATCGACAGCACGCTGACCATGCTGTAGAAGAGCCACACGACCTCCCAGACCCAGTAACGCCGCACCGAGTGCATCGAGCGCTCGGCGAAACCGAACAACGCGTTGAGCTCGCCCCTCCTGGCGCCGATGCTCATCGCGCAACCTCCTCGACCTCTTCCTCTTCCTCCTCGGCCTCGAAGGTCTTGCCCGTGAGCTGCATGAAAACGTCCTCGAGCGTCGAGGCCTCGTGGCGCGCGCACAGCCCCGCGGGCGTGCCATCGGCGAGCACGCGCCCGCCGTCCATCATCAGCACGCGGTCGCACATCGCCGCGGCTTCGTCCATATCGTGGGTGCAGAGCAGAACCGTCACCTCGCGCTCGGCGCGAAGCATCTCCAGCATCGCCTGCACCTCCTTCTTCGATCGCGGATCGAGCCCGGTGGTCGGCTCGTCCATCAACAAGAGGGACGGCGCCGTCAGGAAGCTGCGCGCGATCGCGACCTTCTGCTGCTGTCCACGGGACAGCTGCTTCATGGGCTGGTCGAGCGTGTCGAGCGACAGCCCCAGCCGCTCGAGGATCGAAGAGACCCGCGCACGCGTGCCGGCTTCGCCGCCGCCGTACAGGCGAGCGGCGTAGACCATGTTCTCCCACGGGCTCAGCTCCTTGAAGAAGGACGCCTCGACCGACACCCGGTTGACGTGGCGGCGCACCTCTCGCGCCTCCGTGACGACGTCCCATCCGAAGACGCGTGCGTTCCCGGCGTCGGGCGTGAGCAGCGTGGCCAGGATGCGGATGAGCGTCGACTTGCCGCTGCCGTTCGGGCCGAGAATGCCCGTGACGCCGCCACGCTCGACGGCGAGGTCGAGCTGGTGCAAAGCGACCTTCTCCCGCAGGTCGCGGCGCCACCATGGCGTGTCGGGACCGCGCTCGCGGCGCATGAACGACTTGCGGACTCCGTGGATCTCGACCGCTCGTGACTGGCTCATCGCTTGCTCCCAAAACCTCGAACCGACAAAACAAAAGGACCGTGGCGGTGCCCAACAACCGCACGGTCCCTGGCTCTGGCTTCTTCTAGGTTTCGGCTACGAGACCAGAATCAATGGCGGTCGAGGGCAGACGTGCTTCGCCCCTCACGGGCGAAGACGACCAATCCGATGCCTGCCATGAACCGCTCCTCGGACAGATGGACACACCCGGATGGGTGTGGAAAGCGACCGAATTAGCCTAATCGCCCACCGTGCCGAAGTCAAGACCGAGCTGGGCGATGACGAACGCCATGACGAAGGCCTCCTCGCGCCAGGACTCGTAGCGGCCCGAGGGCCCCATGTGCCCGGCGCCCATCTGTGTCTTCAGGAGGACCGGCCGCGTCCCGATGTCGAGCGTGCGCAGCCTCGCCACCCACTTCGCGGGCTCCCAGTAAGAGACCCGCGGGTCGTTCAGCCCGGCGGTCACGAGCACGGCCGGATAGTCGGCCTCGCGCACGTTGTCGTAGGGCGAGTAGCTCTTGATGTAGCTGTAGAAACCGTCTTCTTGGGGGTTGCCCCACTCGTCGTACTCGTTGACGGTCAGGGGCAGCTTGTCGTCGAGCATGGTCGTGAGCGCATCCACGAACGGCACCTGGGCGACGGCGGCCGCAAACAGCTCCGGGCGCTGGTTCAAGACCGCGCCGATGAGGAGGCCGCCGGCGCTGCGCCCCCGGATCGCGAGCTGTTCGGGAGACGTGTAGCCCTCCGCGATGAGGTGCTCGGCGCACGCGATGAAGTCGTCGAAGGTGTTGCGCTTGCGCAGCAGCTTCCCGTCCTCGTACCAGCCGCGCCCGAGCTCTCCCCCACCTCGCACGTGCCCGATGGCGAAGACGAAGCCGCGGTCGAGCAGGCTCAGGCGCGCGGGGTCGAACATCGGGTCGTTCGAGTGCTCGTAGGCGCCGTAGCCGTAGAGAAGGAGCGGACGAGCCCCTCCGGCGCCTTCGGCGCCACCTCCCCACCGAGTGGGGCGGACCCTTTTCTTGTAGACCAGCGAGATCGGGACTCTGACGCCGTCCTGGGCGACCGCCCACAGCCGCTCGGTCGCGTAATCGTCGCGGTTGTAGCCTCCCCGCACCGGCTGCTCTTTGACCACCGTGCGTTCGCGCGTGCGCATGTCGTAGTCGACCGCCGACCACGGAGCGTTGAGCGACGTGTAGAAGAAGCGCATCACCGAGCTGTCGTAGTTGGGGCTCGAGCCGGGGAACGCCGTGTACGCGGCGTCGGGCTGCTCGACGACGTGCAGTGCGCCGGTCGCCGGATCCAGGACCTCGAGCCGCTGCAGGCCGTCCGACCGCTGGCCGAGCACCACGTGCGCCCGGTGGACGTCGACGAAGTTCAGGCGCACACCGGCCCGCTCGGGGACGACCTCCGACCACGAATGCCGGCCTGGGTCGGACGGCGGCGCCGACATGAGCCTGAAATTCACGGCGCCGTCGTTGGTGAGAATGAGGAAGCGGTCCTCCTGATGGTCGACCGAGTACTCGACGTTCGCGCGTCGCGGTTCGATGGACTCCGGCTGCGCCTCGGGCTCGTCGCTGCGCAGGAAGAGCCACTCGCTGGTCACCTGGCTCGAGCTCGAGATGAAGATGTACCGCTCGCTCTTGGAGAGCTCGACGCTGAGCTCGAACCGCTCGTCGTCTTCCTGCAGCACGAGCACGTCGGTTGACGGATCGCTGCCGAGGCGGTGGCGCCAGACCTGGTACGGCCGCATCGCCCGGTCGGGACGGATGTAGAAGAACGTGCGGCTGTCGGCGGACCAGGCGGCCCCGTAGTAGACGCCGGAGATCGTGTCCGGCAGATCCGTGCCGGTCGACAGGTCGCGAAATCGCAGCTCGTGCAGCTCCGAACCGTTGACGTCCATCGCGTAGGCGACGAGGTTCTCGTCCGGGCTCCGCTCCACATAGCCGAGCTCGAAGTAGTCATGGCCGCGGGCGAGCTCGTTGCCGTCGAGGACCACCTCTTCGGCGGCCTCCATCGAGCCTCGCCGGCGCACGTAGATCTCGTAGTCGAGCCCTTCCACGGTCCGGGTGTAGTTCCACCAGCCCTTGTCGAAGACCGGGGCCGAGAAGTCGGTCTCCTGGACCCGCCCGCGGATCTCGTCATACAGCTTCGTCTGCAGGCCGGCCGCGGCGGCCATGACGCCCTCGGCGTAGGCGTTCTCCGCCTCGAGGTAAGCCACGACCTCCGGGTCGCGCCTGTCGCGCAGCCAGTAATAGGGGTCGTCGCGCCGCTCCCCGTGCGCTTCGAGCACGTGGGGGCGCCGGGCGGCGACCGGCGGCCTGGCTGGGGTGACCTTCACCCGCTCCACTGTAGCTACCGGATATTTGGCCCGAGATCGCCGCGTTCGCTCCAATTGCGCCTAGAGTCAATGCCATGGCGGCCCACAGCGACCCAGAACGCCGGGATCTCGAGCAACGCGAGATCGACCTGGAGGAGCGCGCCGGGCAGGCGAACCGGCTCGACAGCTACCTGACGGCGCTCGAGCTGGGGCAGCGGGCGGCCGACGAGCGCGACCACATCGCCGACGACCGAGACCGGGTCGCCGACGAGCGAGACCGCGTCGCGGACGAGCGCGAGGCGGCGGCCGACGACCGCGAGCAAGCGCTCGACCGTCGCGAGCGTGTGCTCAGCGACGTCGAGGACCGGTTGGACGACCGCGCGCGCCGGCTCCAGGTCTCGACGGCGAGCGTGCTCGAACGCCAGCAAGAGGCGATCGACCGAGCTCACGAGGTGTTGAAACGCTCGGCGGCGCGATTGGGGCGCGCGCGGGCCGCGATCGACCGCACGCGGTCGTCGATGGCGCGAGACGACGCCTCGATCGATCGCGAGGCCACGCCCCGTCTCGCCGTCTGACCGCCGCGCCTAATCGTTGACGCACGACACGGGGATCATCCGGACGGTGGTCGACAGCAGCTCCCGGGTGGTCAGCTAGCGGCCAGCCGGAACGCCTTCCGAACGATCGCCTTGACGGCGGGGCGCTCGGCGTCCGCGGGCGTGCGCAGAGTTATCGACCGCATCTCCTTGCCTCCGCCTTGCAGCAGGCCGCTGCCGTCGTCCAGGTCGACGCCGCGATAGAAGAAGAGGTTCACGTGCTCGGCGAAGGTGCCGATGCCCACGACGTTCTCGCCGCCTGACGCGTAGCGATAGAGCTTCCACATCATGCGGCCGGACCTGGGCTCGGCCATGCGATACGGGATCTCCTCGGTCCTGGGCGCGATTGACTTGACCACCCTTCGGGCGGCGTCGACCGTCGGTTTCGTGCTCATTCCTGATCAGGTTAGATTGGAGCGCGTGAGAGCTACAGACTGGAACCGGAAGACGATCGACGAATGGCACTCGAAAAAAGGCCGCGGCGTCGGTCCATGGGGCGACCACGTGCTTCTCATGACCGCCATGGGAGCCAAGACCGGCGACCTGATCACGACGCCGCTCGTGTTCGGGCGCGAGGGAGAGGACTACGTCATCGTGGCGTCGAAAGGCGGCGCGCCGGCCCACCCGACCTGGTTCAACAACCTCAAGCGCAACCCCGAAGTCGAGGTCGAGGCGCCGGTCGAGAACGGGACCGAGAAGTTCAAGGCGCGCGCCCGATTCGTGGAAGACCGGGCCCAGCGCGACCGGCTGTTCAAGTCGATGGTCAAGATCTGGCCCGCGTACGCCGACTACGAGAAACGGACCGACCGGGTCATCCCGGTGGTGCTTCTCGAACGCCAGCGCTAGCTTGGCCGAGGTCTCAGACGACGAGCTGACGCTGATCCTCGAAGCGCTCGAGGACGCCGCGGTCTACCGCGACGCACGCTCCCGGGTGCTGGACAGCGCCGTGCGCCGTCAGGCCAGGCGGAAGGGCGCGCCGCCCACCGCGCGCCCTGCCGAGGACGCCAGCCGTGAGCAGGCGCGTGCGTACCTGGACCTTGCCCTCAAGCTCAAAGCTGCGAGAGCTCGGCGTCGGTGAGCTGAAGCTCGGCCGCCGCCAGGTTCTCCTTGAGGTGGTCGAGCGAAAGGGTGCCCGGGATCGGCAGCATGACGGGCGACCGGTGCAGCAACCACGCCAGCATCACCTGCTGCGGCGTGGCGCGACGCTTGCCGGCGATCTCGCGCACGCGTGACGTGATCTGCCCGCGCAGCGGATAAAAGGGCACGAAAGCTATGTGCTCCTTCGTGCAGTAGTCGACGACCGCGTCATAGCGGCGCTGGGCGAGGTTGTACTCGTTCTGCACCGCGCCGATGGGCACGACCTTCCGCGCCCGTTCGATCTGGTCCACCGTCACCTCGGAGACGCCGACGAACCGGATCTGGCCGTGGTCGTGGAACTCCTTGATCGCCGCCAGGCTGTCCTCGATCGGCGTCGATGGGTCGACGCGATGCAGGTAGTAGAGGTAGATGACGCCGGTCTGCAGCCGGCGCAGGCTTAACTCGATCTCGGCCCGCAGGACGTCCGGGCGACCGCGGCCGGCGCCCCCGAACCCGCCCTTGGTCGCCACCACGACCTGGGACGGCACCGGTTGCAGCGCCGCGCCGATCGTCTCCTCGCTCTCTCCCCCGGTGTAGAGGTGTGCCGTGTCTATCATCTGCACGCCGGCGTCGACCGCCGACCTGACGAAGGCCATGTTCTGCGGCGTCTTGCGCAGGCGGTTCGTGCCGAGCCCGATGCGAGAGACGTCCCTGTCTCCCAGCCTCACCTTCTCCGCCATCGCTTCAGCGAGCCATCGCCTCGCGCAGGATCACCACGACGGCCATGGCGTGGCCGCGTCCGAGCCCGTAGTCCTTCTGCAGCCAGCTGACGAGCTCGCCTGACTTCACGCCCGGTCGCAGCAAGCCCTTGGCCCTGGCGGCGCGCACGAAGTCCTCCGGACGTTTGCCGGTCTTGGCCTCGATGTTGTCGAGATAGCTCTGAAAACGCGGGTCCCGAGATTCGCCTGAGGGCATCTGTCACACCTCCGTGGGCTTCAGCGTAGGCGCTGCATTGCAGTAGGATCGCGCCCCATGTTCACCGTCGAGCAGCGGGACGCCCTGCGAGACCGCGTCCTCGCGATGGCGCGTGAGGAGCGGCGCGTCGTAGCCGGCGCGGCGGTCGGGTCGCTCGCCCTCGGCGGCGGTGACCGCTACTCGGACCTCGACCTCACGTTCGGCGTCGCCGACGGCGTGCCCGTGCTCGACGTGCTCGACGACTGGACGCGTCGCTTCGACGAGGCCGTGCGCCTGATCGACCTCGAACGTGACGCGACCGTCTACCGCGTGTTCCTCTTCCCTGACATCCTGCAGCTCGACCTCTCGATGACGCCGGCCGCCGAATTTCGTCCGGCGGGGCCGCGGTTCCGGCTGCTGTTCGGAGAGGCGGCGGCGGGCGAGGTACCAGCCGCCTCGGCTCCGGCTGCTGCCGACATCTTCGGATGGGGCGTGATCTACGCCCTGCACGCGAGGTCGTGCATCGAGCGAGGGCGGTTGTGGCAGGCGGAGCACTACATCGGCGCGGTGCGCGACCACGCCCTGACGCTCGCGTGCATCCGCGAAGGCCGGCCGGCCACGCAGGCGCGCGGCTACGACGACCTCTCGGCGGCAGCGCTGGAGCGCCTCGGGGGCACGCATGTGGGTGGGCTGGAGCGCGGTGCTCTGAGCGCCGCCCTCGCCGCCTCGGTCACGGCGCTCATTCA
>DASSLL010000037.1:0-12140 GCA_035689485.1 Candidatus Dormiibacterota bacterium
AATTCCGTGCCGGCAGGTGAACAGGCAACAGCACCTACGGGCATAGGTCATTCCACCAGAAGGGGCGTGTAGGCGTTGGCGCAGGGGGAAGGCGTGGCCGAGGCCGAAGGCGCCGGCCGGGACGCTTGCCAACACGGTCAACAACGTTTCCATAGTGGCGCAGCTGGACTTGGCGCTGAAGTCGCTGTTGAGGAGCGTCGGCCCTCGTCGACGACACTCAGCTCGTCATCACGATGACCGCCGGTGGTGTCTCGAATTGAGGTCTGAGTGGTCGGCGGTGGAAGGCCGTGATTGGCGAGAATTCATGTTCCAGCCGCCGTAGCTCAATTGGCAGAGCAGCTGTTTTGTAAACAGCAGGTTACGGGTTCGATTCCTGTCGGCGGCTCCAGTTCGCCTGTAGAAGTTCGGCTGCCAGGCGACAAAACGCCTTCGGCTCCTTCGCTACAGACCTTCGGGTCCTGCGCTACATCTACTTCGGTACCTACGCGACACTCGCCGCCCATGAGGGAGATGCGCGTGACTGAGCAGAGATACAAAGCGGTGGTTTCGATCATCGGCGGGGGCGGACGGTGACCGAGGTGTTATCTGGCTTTGAGGTACTCACTCCATCGTTCAGGGGTGGTCGAGGCCATCAGGTCGTCCGGTGTGATGCCGTGCCGCAGCTCGAGTTGGGCTGCGCCGCCGAGAAGCCGGTCAGCGTTCGCGAACTGCAACGCGACGGCCTCATCGGCGAACGGGCCTATTGCATAGCCGAACTTCGATTGTCTTGGTTTGATCCATACCGCCCCGAGAATCGCCTGACCCTGAGCCGTCCACTCGACCGGCGTGATCGCGCGACTCATTTCTTCGGGAGTAAGCGAACTTCGCATCGCTCGCACGTAGTAGATGAACACTCTGGGGTCGGACTTCAAAAAGGCCCTGGCCGCGTCCCGGTCATCGAACGGTCCTATCACCGCCCCAGCAGCCACCTTGTCTGATGGTGAGTCCGGGATCAGGGCTGGACTCGTCCGCGGCAGACCGTGACTGGCTCGCCCGAACACCATCCACACTTGCTGACCGATTCCTTCAGCCACCAATCGGGCCTCGGATCGCCGGAAGCGCTGCAGCCATCCCGGACTCATGGGCTTTGCAGGGGGCGACGAGAGTCGGCCTAACCCTCTGCCGCTGCCATTAGGGCCTGCTCGATCACTGCGATCGCATCAATCTGACCCCTTATGACGTCGAGCAGGAGCCTGGCTTTCTGTTCCTCGTCAGATACTTCTTCGAGGTTCATCAGGCCCTTCTCCGTACGTTGGCGAAGTGCCCGCAATGTACGGACTTTGTCAACCAGCAGATCACGGTTCACCTCATTCGCCTCCATTCGTTTTGCGGCAACGAGTCGGGAGACAGGGTAGCCGCTCACAGGCTCACAGACCAGCCATGAAGCAGCTTATGAAGCAGCTTTCGCTGCGGTCGACGCGCGGTTGGCGCCAGACGTGCGAAACCGGACCGCCGGCCCGCGCCCGACTACAACAGGTGCGCGACCAGGAAGTCGACGATCCTGCTGTTCGCGGTGACCTGGTTGTCGATCTTCGCCACACCATGTCCCTCGTCGTCGAAGATCAGCAGCTCCGACTCCGGCACCGCCTCCGCGATCTGGATGCTCTCTCCCACCGGCACCCTGGGGTCGTTTCGCCCGTGGATCACGAGCAACGGCGCCTTGATCCTCGACGCGCGGTGGATCGGGCTGATCTCGCGCAGAAAGTCCGACTCGGCGCCGTTCGGGTCGCCGTACTCGTCCATCCGAAGCACTCCGCGCCAGGGCGGCATGTTGCTGAAGAACGTGTGCCAGTCCGCGATCCCCACCGTGTCGACGCCCGCGTCCCACAGATCCGGGTCTTCGACCAGCACCGCAAGCGTCATGAAGCCACCGTATGAACCGCCCATCGCCGCCGTCCGCGTCGCGAGCCCAGACCGCTTGAGGTGCCGGGCCGCCTCGCACCCGTCCTTCACGGAGTCCCACCGGAGGACCTTGTCGTCCAGCTTCTGAAACTTGATCCCATAGCCCGTCGAGCCGCGCACGTTGGGCATGAAGACGTCGATCCCGACGGCGGCCAGCATCTGCGCCGCCGGCACGTAGCCGCCTCGCCACTGGCCTTCCGGTCCGCCGTGGAAGGCGACCACCGCGGGACGCGGCCTACCGTCCACGCGGTAGAGCATCGCCGGCACCGTCAGGCCGTCGAAGCTCCGATACGCCGTCTCGGCCGGCTCGACCAGGCCCTGCGGCAGGTCGCTGGTGAACGTCCAGCGCGCGCCGCCGGGCCACTCGTAGATCTCGGCCGGCAGCGTCGGCCGTTCCCAGCCGATGAACAGACGCGATCCGTCGGCGCTCCACGCGACGTGGTAGCCGGGGTCACCGGTGTGGTCGGAGATGACTATGCCGCGAGGCAGCTCGACCTTGGTGACGGTGCCGTCCAACCCGACGACCCGGACGCCGTCGAAGACGCCTTCGTTGACGACCACCGCAAAGCGCGTCCGGTCCGGCGAGAGCACGGCGCCTTCGACGTCGTGCTCTTCGTCGATCAACCACCTCGCCACGGCATCCGGGCGGTCGGGATCGACCAGCGCAAGCGCCAGGAAATCGCGGTCGAGGTCGGTCAAAACCACGATCCCCGTCTCAATCCAGTCCACCGCCAGGACGCGCAGCGCGCCGGGCAAGATCCGCGTCAACTTGCCTGTTCGCTCGAGGATGTAGGCGTCGTTGGGGGTGCCCCTGGCCTGGCTCACCACCGCACGCGCGCCGTCCGGACTCCACGCGTCCCAACGCCAGAAACCACCCGGCTCCGCCCATCGTGTGAGCACGCCGCCATCTAGATCGAGCGTGCCGAGCACCATGTCGCCCTGGCCGTCCGGGTTCCAACCCAGCCCGACGCTGCGGCGGTCGGGATGCAGCGTCACCGACTGATGGATCGCGCGCGCGTCCCTGGTCAGGGGCCGGTAAGCGCCGTCCTCGACGAGCCCGAGCTGCCACACCTCATCGCCTCCGCGGTCCTCGCGGACCAGCAAACCGAGCGGTGTATGCGCGTGCGGCACCATGCGCGTCTGCGTGGCCACGACGAGTTCAGGCTCGGTGCCCGGCGCCGTCAGCCGATAGACCTGCGTGTGCCCTCCGCGGTTCGAGGCGAAGAACACACTGCCGTCAGCCGCGGGCAGCGGGCGTGTCGATCGCGCGACCGAGAGGAGGCGCTGGATGCGGCTTTTGTCCGTCATCACCACAACGCATACGATTTTCGCGTGAACGAAAAAGAGAGATCGGCCCTCATCGAGAAGTACGGCGACGGGTACCGCGCGGTCGAGGAAGCGCTCGCGGGGATCACGGACGACGAGCTCGACCGCACGGCGGTCGCCGGGGAATGGACGCCGCGGCAGATCGCGCATCACCTCGCCGACGCCGAGATGGAGGGCGCCACGCGCATTCGCCGTCTCCTCGCGATGGAGAACGCAACCATCCTTGGCTATGACGAGAAGGCATTCGCCGAACACCTTCCGACAGACGGGCCGGTCGAGCCTTCGCTGCAGGCGATGCGCTGGGCGCGCGCGACGACCGGCTCGCTCCTCAAGAAGATGAGCGACGACGATTGGCGCCGGGCCGGCACGCACACCGAGCGAGGCCGGTACACGACAGAGGATTGGCTGCGCATGTATGCCGCGCACGCGCACGACCACGCGGCGCAGATCAAACGTGCAAGGGGGAAAGGGTGATGGCGACGACTCAATCGACTCTCGAGGCAGCGGTCGAGCTGGCCCGAAGCCGGCGCAAGCAAGACCTGGACGACCTGATCGAAGAGGTGAGCATCCCGTCGATCAGCACCCTGCCCGAGCGCCGCGAGGACTGCCTCCGCGCCGCGCGGTGGCTGCGGGACCGGTTCACCAGGATGGGCATGCAGGCGAGCATCGTCGACGTGCGCGAGGGCGGCCTGCCGGTCGTCGTCGCCGACTGGCAGGGCGCGCCGGGCAAGCACCACCTGACCATCTACGGCCACTACGACGTCCAGCCCGTCGACCCGGTGGACGAGTGGAGGTCGCCGCCCTTCGAGCCGGAGGTGCGCGACGGCGAGTTGTGGGCACGCGGCGCGGCCGACAACAAAGGCAACCACATGGCGACGGTCAAGGCCGTCGAGCATCTCTTCGCCGCGGGCGGTCCGCCCATCAACCTGCGCTTCCTGATCGAGGGCGAGGAGGAGATAACGGGCCCGTCGCTGCCGCAGTACCTCCAGGCCAACGGCTCGAAGCTGAAGACCGACACCGTCCTCATCTGGGACAGCGGCATGGACGAGGACGGCCACCCGACGCTGGCGACCGCGCTGCGCGGCATCCTCTACACCGCGCTCCGCGCCAGGGGCCCCGCGGTCGACCTGCACTCGGGCACGTTCGGCGGCGTGGCGCCGAACCCGGTCAACACGCTGGCCCGCATCGTCGCCGAGCTGAAGGACCGGAAAGGGCACATCACGATTCCCGGCTTCTACGACGACGTCAAGCCGCCCAGCGCCGAAGAGCTGGCCGCGTGGAAGCAGAAGGACGCCGATTACGTGGAGACGATGAAGCGCCTCACCGGCGCGAAGGTCCTGGAGGGCGAGGAAGGCTACCTCGCGCTGGAGCGGACGGGAAGCAGGCCCACGCTGGACGCGAACGGCTTCGTCGGCGGCTTCACCGGCAAGGGCGCGAAAACCGTCATCGCTGCGGAGGCGTCGGCCAAGGTGAGCATGCGGCTCGTGCCGGACCAGGACGTGAAATCGATCCTGGCCGCGTACGAGAAGTACGTGCGCGAGCTGTCGACGCCGGGCGTCGAGATCAGCGTCGAGGTCCTCGGGTCCGCTCCGCCCGTCACGGCGGCCGTCGACCACCGCGCGGCGGACGTCCTGCGGGCGGCCTACAGGGAGGCGTTCGGCAAGGACACGGCGCTGATTCGCGTGGGCGGCTCGATCCCCGTGGCGGTGGACTTCCAGCAGCACGTCGGCGCACCGATCGTCATCAGCGGCATCGCCCAGGCCGACACGGCCATTCACTCACCGAACGAGCACTTCGTCGTCGACAACTATCACCGCGGCATCGAGGCGGTGATCCGGTTCATCTGCGGGCTGGCCTGATCAGGCGCTCGGGATCAGCTCGAACGTCGCCTGCTCGCCAGGTGTCAGCGGCTCGTCGGGTTGGGACGGCTTGATGTAAGAGCCGTACTTCGCGCTCGCATAGCCGGCCACGGCCCGGACTTCCGCGGCCTCGGTCAGGTGTCGCGCGCGAACCTTGATCGTCTGACCCCCGAGCTTCAAGGTCGCCGCCGGGTTCGCCTCCAGATTTCGCGGCCAGTCGCGCTTCATACCCTGGCCGGACCGGATGAATAGCCGATTGCCGTCGGTGCTGATCCAGACCGTGACGGTGTGGGGCTTGCCGGACTTGCGCCCTCTGGTCGTGAGCCTGACCTCTTTCTCGGTGGCTGCCGCCTCGCTCGGTGTCATCGCGGCCACAGTACGCGTCCCATCGGCTACCCTCCACTCTGCCATGCGCCGGCTCCTGGTCGTCGCGGCGGCTGCGGTGGGCGCCGTCGCCCTCCTGTCCTTCAGCCTCTTCGAAGTCTCGAACCTCGGCCTCGGTCTTGCCCGTTCCGCGTTCGCGGCGGGGCGCGCGATGCCCGGCGTGGCCGCGCCGGCCGACAACCAGGACCACCTCTACGTCCTCGACGGCTGGGGCGGAATCCACCCTGTCGGCTCGTCGCCCGCGCTGTCGACGTCCGCGTCGTGGCCGAACAAGGACATCGCGTACAGCCTTGGGCTTTTTCCCGACGGCACCGGTGGCTACGTGATGGACGGCTTCGGGGCGCTGCACGCGGCGGGCACGGCGCCGCAGGTCGACAGCGGCGTCTTCTGGCCGCACTGGATCGGGGCGCGCGAGGTCGTGATGGCGCCATGGTCATCGCCGTCGTCGCCCGCCGGCTATCTGCTCGACGCCGACGGCGGCATCCACCCGTTCGGCGGGGCGCCGGCCGTGTCGGGCTTTGCGACGTGGCCGTCCCAGGGCATCGCTCGGGCGCTCGTCCTGCTCCCGGCGAGCACACCGTCCATGGTCATGGGCTACACGCTCGACGGCTTCGGCGGCATCCACCCGTTCGGTGGGGCGCGCCCCGTGTTCGGCAACGCGGTGTGGCCGGGCGACGTGGCGCGCGGGCTCGTTCTCACGCCCGGCGTCAACGGCCTGTTCGTGCAGGGCTACACGCTCGACTACTCGGGCGGCATTCATCCGTTTGGCGGCGCGCCGGCGGTCCGCGGCTCCGCCTCCTGGCCCGGACAGGACATGGCCGACTCGCTCGTCGCCTGGACGGCGGCGCCTCGTGGTTCGCCTGGCGGTTGGGTGCTCGACCGCCATGGCGACGTCCATGCCTTCGGCAGCGCTCCCGCCCTTAACCCGTCGAAGACGTGGCCGTCGTGGGACATCGCGCGAGGGCTCGCGGGCGCAGGCAGCGCCGGTGGCTCGACGGAGAGGACGTTCGTCGAGAACCAGCCGTCGGGCGACGCGTGGGGCGGCTACTTCAACCAGCGTGACGCCCGGTGGGCGTCGGCGAGCGTCGGGGCCGCCGCGTTCACGGTGTGGCAGATCGGGTGCCTGCTCACCGACCTCGCGATGGTGTATTCGCACTTCGGTTATGGCTCCGTGACGCCGGCCACGGTCGCCGCGCACGTCGGGTGGTTCACGGGCGGCGGTGCGATCTACAACTCGGCGCTCAACATTCCCGGCCACCGCGCCGTCATCGTCAGCGACCCCGACCCGGCATGGATCCGCTCGCAGGTCGCGTCCGGCCGTCCGGTGGTGGTGGGCATGAACCTCGCGAAGGGATCAACACATTTCGTGGTCCTGACCGGGATCAACGGTGACTCGGACTACTGGACGAATGACCCCTGGGAGCAGAACGCGATGCACGTCACGTTCTCGGGGGACTGGTTCGACCGCGGCCCGATCTACGAGGCGATCGTCTTCTTCTGAGGGGTCACGTCATTCGGAACGTGAACATCGCCTCGGGCTCGATGCGCGCAAAGAAGACGTCGGGGCTGTAGGCGAGGTTCTTCCAGTCGTCGCCGTAGCGAGGGACGTAGACATCGTGCGCGTAACGGCGGAAGTCTTCGTGCTCGGGGTCTTCGATCGCAAAGAGCGTCGCGCTGCCGTGGACCACGACGGACAGCTCCTCGCCGCGTGTGTGCGCGGCGCTCACCTGGGACTGCGCGGCCAGGTTGCGATACCGGAACGATGACCTGGCCGAGCTGAAGTACCAGTGCGCGCGGAAGAACAGCCCGTCGACCGGCCCGACCCGGGGCCGGCCGTCCCTCGTCACGGTCGCAAGGTCGATGATCTGCACGCCGTCGAGCAGTGAAACAAGGTCGGTCGCGCTGATCCGTCGGGCGGGCGTCGTGATGCTGCGCAGGTGCTCGCCGGCTTTGGCGTAGCTGCGGTCGAGCAGCGACTGCAGCCAGGTCAGGTCTTCGTCGGTCTCACGCACGGAGGCTGAGGCTATACCTCAGCGCGCAGCGGATGGGCTTGACGTGTCCGCCGTCGAAGTCGAGCGCCTCCCAGGCCTGGGTGGCGAGCGTCTCGTTGAGATGCGGCCACTGGCCGGCGCTGGGATCGCGCGTCCACTGGTCGCTGGACCAGAGCAATGTGCCGCCGAGCTGATCGACCTCGTTGGGCTGGCCGCCGCACGAGTCCCAGGTGACGACGCCGTCGTAGGTCCAGGGTCCGCCCGGCTTGTCCGCCCGCTCGATGGCCGTGCCCGTGCCGGTGCAGTAGGGACACCGCGGGAGGCTCATGGCGACGTAGTAGCGGCCGGCGTGCTCGAACATCGACGGCGCCTCCGCGCCCTGCCACGGCTGCAGCTGCGGGAAGCCGCGGATCTCTCTCGGCGCCTCGGCGCCCGTCGTGTAGGTGGGGTCGAGTCGCTCTTCGAGCAGCGTGCCGCCGTGGCTCCACACGAGCCAGGCGACTCCCGTGCGGTCGACGAACAGCCCTTCGTCGCCGTCCTGCGTACGCAGGCTGCCGCGCCAGTCAGGGATGGCCGCGTCGCGGAGGCTCGGCTTGGATGTGAGCGTGAACGGTCCGGTCGGGATCGGGCTCGTGAGGACTCGGTAGCCGTCGCCGGAGAAGCCCGGCGTGTTGAGCCACAGCACGTAGAGCTTCGTCCGCGCGTTGAACACGACCTTGGGACGGAAGCAGCCGTACCCCGGCGCTCCGGCCTGGTGCATGCACAGGTCCTGCCAGAGCGGCGTCGAGGCGTCGAAGAGCGGCCAGGGGCCACGCCAGCTCGTGAGGTCCCTGGACCGATAGACCTGCGCGCCGCAGTAGGCGGAGGTGGCGTCGGTCCACCTGAAGCCGCAGGCGTAGGTCTCGCCGTACCAGTAGAAGAAGCCGTCCTGGCCGCGGAGGATGGTGCCGCTGTGGGCGTCGATGCGGCCGCCGGCGGACGTGTAGCGGACGCCGTTGACGACGCCGGCCGTGATGGCGCCTGACGGGGGAGGATCCTCGGCCGTGGTCGACAGCGCGATGGCGCAGCCGATGATCGCCACGACGAGGACCTTCTTGGTCAAACCGCGGCATCAGATACGGATCGCTTGCGGTGTTTGCGCCGAAGGCTTGGTTAAGACTCTCGCTGTTGGCGCAAATTCGCGCGTCTCGCGCACGTCCTTTTAATGCGGGCGGTCCTTAACAACCTGGATTGGCAGGGGTGTCGGCCGGCGGCACGATCTCTTAGGCAATGAAAACGCCGTACGTCCCGCGGGAGTTGACCGAGCGACCGTTTTCGCTGCGCGAAGCTCGCGCTGCGGGTTTGACGCACAGCGCCCTGTCAGGCAACTCCTGGCGGCGCATCGGCTGCGAACTCTACTGCTGGCGCGGTATGCCCACAGATCCATGGAGGCTGTTGGTCGGATGGCAACGCTCCCTCGGCGACCAGGCGGATTTCTCCGGCGCGACAGCAGCCTGGATTTGGGGATTCGACAGCGAACTGGCAGAACGCATCGAGGTGGTTGTGCCGAGGACATCCGGAGTGCGCTCGCGGAGCGGCCTGTTGGTTCATCGCTGCGATGTCATGACCGGCGATCGCAAGGTGTTTCGAGGCTTGCGCTTGACTTCGGTGGCTCGAACACTGTGCGACCTATGCGTAGCGCGAAGCGAGGTCGATGCCCTCATTTGCATCGACATAGCTGTTCGACGCCACCTTGCGGCTGCGGCAGGTCTTGTCGAGTACGCGGCGAACGCCGATGGACGAGCCGGCGCTGGTCGGCTCCGCAGGCTCGCGAAGATTGCGGCACCCGCAGAATCTCCGATGGAGACGCGTATGCGGTGGCTGCTCGTGCGGGCGCGCCTCCCGTATCCGGCAGTCCAGGTCGATCTCAAAGACCACACGGGACGGTTCCTGGGGAGGGCGGACCTGTACTATCCGACGGCGCGACTGGCTCTGGAGTACGACGGCGACAACCATCGCGACCGCATGGCCGAGGACAATCGGCGCCAGAACCTCCTCTTGAACGCGGGCTACCGACTGTTGCGGTTCACTGCCTCTGACATCTATCGCCGACCGGACGTCGTGATCACTCAGACGCGGGAGGCTCTAGGCACACGGTTGGCGCCAACGGTGCCTCGTTCTGGTTGGTGAAGGGCACGGTTGGCGCCAACGGTGCCCTTATCGACCCTTGCCGGCCTACGGAAACACCGGCGACCACATCGGAGCGCCGGTGGATGGCCGCGATTGGGGCCCTGTCCCCGCCCGGTTGGTTGCGCTCACAAAGAACGTGTACGGGGTGCCGCCGGCCAGGCCCGCCACTATCACAGTCTCAGGGGCGGGAAACCCGCTGAGCCTGACCTCCTGGGCGAGGGTCGAGCCGTCGTAAACGGTCACGGTATAGGCCGACACCCCGGCACCTCCATCCCACGCTGGAGCCGCCCAGCTGAGCGTGACCAGCCCCGGGCCCGGCACGGCCGTGACCGCATTGGGCGCATCTGGAGGCACGGGCGGGATGGGCCCTGTCACGCCGATCACAGTCACAAACGGCGCTGTCTGGCCGGTGGCGCTTTTGAGGCTGTTCCAGCTGTCGGAGCTGGACAGGCTTCCCCAGGCGCCGTCTTCCGACAGAACACCGGCGAACTCGATTTGCGGTAGGCCGGCACTCGCTGCATATTGGTTCAGGCTCTGCCACTGGCCGGCATTCGCGGCGTCGTAGATCTCGGGCACCGGACAGGCGGGCGCCGCTTGCCAGGAGACGTGGTAGACAGCGGCGGGTGACCATCCGGGTACGTTGGGGACGTAGTCGCCGTAGTCGACCATCAGGGCGCTACGGGTGGGCACGCATGGCTTCGAAGCGCCCGACGCGGCTGCGTAGGCGTCGACCCAGGCGGTCGTGGTCGGGCCGTCGTACCAGTTGTCATCCCGCGACTCTTCAATGTCGTCGCCGGCCCACACTGTCACGCGATAGGCGAAGCTCTGGGCCACCGCCGCGATCGGGCTGATGACCGACGTGAACCATGCCTGGCCGTGCCGCGACATATCGTCACCGCTCAAAGCGTTGCCGGTCACCGCTGCGGTCAGGCTGTTGCTCGTTCCGGCCACCAGCACGTAGCTCGTCAAGACCGAGCGATTGGGGTTGGTCCGGAAGCCGCGCAGCCACGCCTGGGCAAGGATCACGAGCGTGCTGTCCGGCGTGCAGCTCTGGCTGTTGAACAGCTGGGTGCCCCACGCGAGCGTGACCGGCTCGAAGCACGGCGCCCCAAAGTCAAGGATGGTCATGCCGCCGGCCGGGGGCACCGCCTCGTTCGCCCCATCGCTGTACAGGGGGCATCCGCTGGTCGCGGTCAGACCGCATACGTCGACATACGAGCCGTACACGTAGAAGGACGACGTTGCCGGCGGCACGCCCGCCGCGGCGCTCGCACGACTCGCCGTCATCACCGCGGAGATGCCATGCGTATTGCCGCCCCAAGACATCAAGGCGAGCCCGATGGCTGCGCAGCTCAGGGCCAGGCGCCGGACCAGCACGGGCCGATTCCTTGTGGACAAGCGCGCGTATATTGCCGCAAACCGCGTGCAAGAGGGTGGCGGGATCCCTGCGTCGCGCGCTTGACGGGAAAGTTGCGGGATTCGGGGCTGTTCAGCTCAACCTTGCAGGAAAAATTCCAGTTTCGGGCAGGTGGCGGAGAGGGAGAGATTCGAACTCTCGATGGGCCAGTGACCCATAACGGTTTTCGAGACCGCCGCCTTCAACCACTCGGCCACCTCTCCGGATGCCGGCGCCTCAAAAATGGCGGTCCCGACCGGATTCGAACCGGCGTTCTCGGCCTTGACAGGGCCGCGTGTTTGGCCAGGCTACACCACGGGACCGGCAGCGGCTAAGTCTACCAACGGCCCGGAAGGCGACCGGAACCGGGAGACCCCATACCTATAATTCCCACGGCGTGAGCGACACTGACGGCCACTCGACGACGGGATCTCCGGACGAGCTCCGGCGGCGGTTCCAGATCCTGGAGCGGGTCGCGATCTTCTTCACGCTTCCCGACAACATCCTCCACGCCCTCGCCCGCCGCCTCGCCCCCGCCAACGCCGCCAAGGGCTCGGTCATCGTCCACCAGGGCGACCCCGGCGACACCATGTTCATCGTCGAGTCCGGGCGGTGCGAGGTGTACGTCGAGGAGTCCCCGGGCCACACCATCACCATCGCGCTCATGGGGCCGGACGACTTCTTCGGCGAGATGGCCCTCATCTCGGAGGAGACGAGAACGGCCAGCGTCAGGGCGCTCGAGGACTGCCGGCTGCTCACGCTCGACCGCAAGACCCTCTACGAGACCGTCCCGCCCGACAGCGACGCCCTCATCGAGCTCACCAAGCTCGTGGAGCAGCGCAAGGACACCCTCCCCAATCTCATCGCGCGCGCGCGAATGGTCGCCCCCGAGCAGGCGGCCAGCACCGTGGCCATCTACTCGCCGAAGGGCGGCTCGGGAAGAACCACCATCGCCGTCAACCTTGCCGCGTCGCTGGCCAAGAGGTTCCCCGGCGAGGTCCTCCTCGTCGACCTGGCCCTCCCCTACAACCACGCCGCCCTGATCAGCTACCTCACACCGACCGGCTGTCTGGC
>DASSLL010000038.1:0-54698 GCA_035689485.1 Candidatus Dormiibacterota bacterium
GTGGGCTGACCGGCGCCGCGCGCGAGGCCGAAGTCGGCCAGCATCGCGCGCCCGTCGGCGTGGATCAGGACGTTGGTCGGCTTCAGGTCGCGGTGCACGATGCCGGCGTCATGCGCGTGCTGCAGGCCGTCGCCGATCTCACGCAGGTAGCGCCACGCCGACAGCGTGTCCATCGCACCGCGGTTCAGGACGTCGCGCAGCGTGCCGCCGCGGATCAGCGGCATCGTCAGGAACGCGTTGCCGTCGATGACCTCGAAGTCGTAGATCGGCAGAATGTTCGGGTGGTCGAGCTTGGCGAGCGTTTTGGCCTCGGTCTCGAACCGCTTGACGAAGCCCTCGTCCTGGAACAGCTCGGACGACAACGCCTTCAGGGCGACCTCCCGGCCGAGCGGCTGCTGGACCGCCCGGTAGACCACCGCCATGCCGCCGCCGCCGAGGCGCTCGACGATCTCGTACTGGGCGAGGCGGGTGCCGGTGAGGTCTTTCACCTGGCGGGCGCTCCGGCGAGCGACTGGACGATGGCGATCAGGTCGGCGAGCCGGAAGGGCTTGCTGAGCACGTTGTCGGCGCCCGCGGCCAGGAACCGCTCCCGGTCGCTGGCCATGGAGTGCGCGCTGGCGATGACGATGGGCATGCCGGGGACGTCGGCCTTGATCCTCCGCATCGCCTCCAGCCCGTCGATGCCGGGCATAGCCACGTCCATCAGGATCATCGCCGGGCTCTTGCCGAGCGCGATGTCCACCGCCTGCAGCCCGTCGGCGGCGATCAAGACCGAATACCCCGCCTTCTCGAGCACGCGCCGGCACAGCCGCTGCGCGACCTCGTTGTCGTCGGCCACGAGGATGCTGATCGCATCAGGCATGGCGGAGATGCAGCGCGCCCGCACCCTCGGGGGCCAGTGGGACGGTGAAGTGGAACGACGACCCGTGGCCGACGGCGCTTTCCACCCAGATCTTGCCCCCGTGCATCTCCACGATCTGCTTAACGATCGTGAGGCCGAGGCCAGTCCCGGGTATCGATTGCGCCGCACCGCTGCGCACGCGCCGGAAGCGCTCGAACACGTGGGCGATCTCGTCGGCCGGGATGCCGATGCCCGTGTCGGTCACGCTGACCAGGGCGTAGCGCCCCTCGGTCCTGGTGGACACGGTCACCGTGCCCCCCTCGGGCGAGTACTTGACCGCGTTGTTGACCAGGTTGCTGACCACCTGGATGAGCCGGTCGCGGTCGCCGGCGACGATCGGAAGGCGGGGGTCGAGGTCGGACTTGAAATCGACCGTCACCGCCGAGGGCGTCGCGCGTGAGACGGCCTCGGTCATGACGTCGTTGATGTCCACCTCGGCCGTCCGCATCGTCATGCGGCCGGACTCCATCCTGTCCAGGTCGAGCATGTCGCCGATGAGGCGGTTGACCCGGTCGGCGTCGTTGAAGATGTAGCCGCCGTAGGCGCGCACCTCGTCCGGTTCGAGGCCACCGTCGCGGATGAGCTCGCTGAAGCCCTGGATCCCGGTGAGCGCCGTCCGGAACTCATGGCTGACGATGCTCAGGAACTCGCTCTTCGTGCGGTCGGCCTTCTCCAGGTTGCTGTTGGCGTTCTTCTGCGCCTCGAGCGCCTCCGCCAGCCGGTCCGAGGTCTCGCGGACGGCGGTCACGTCCTCGACCAGGACGAGAACGTGCTCGAGGCGGCCTTGTGGGTCGGGGATCGAGGTCGCGGTGAGCTGCAGCCACAGCCATTGGCCCGCGCCCGTCGCGGCGCGGACCTGGACGCTGCTGCCGTCGGTGACGCCGGCCAGGAACGAGGCCTTCCTGGTGCGCAACGCCGCCTGGTCGTAGGCGCGAAGGAGGTCCGGCCACGCGCTCTCGCGCATCGTCTCCGCGTCGTGGTCGAGCATGTGGAGCAGCGCCGGGTTGGCGTCGACCAGCTCGCCATCGGCGCTGACGCGAGCGATGCCGATGGGTGAGCGCTCGTAGATCGCCCGGTGGTCCGCCTCGCTGCGCCGCAGCGCCTCCGCCGTCTCGGTGCGGCGGATGAACTGACCGACCTCGACGCCGGCTGTCGCCAGCATGGTGACGTCGTCGTCGTGCAGTGGGTGCAGCCCGTCCGAAGCAAGCTCGATGACGCCGGCGACCTCTCCCGACTCCATGACCGGAAACGCCACGCTCGACTCGTCGGCGGCCAGCACACCCGACTGCCAGACGCGCCCGGCGAGCCCCCCGTTGACGCGGGCCGTGTGGTAGTGGGCGCCCGTCCATCCGAGGTAGGTGCGCAGCGCTTCCAGCACCCGCGGCATCGCCGTCTCGATGTCCGGCGACGTCACCAGGGCCTGCCGCACCGCGGCGAGCGCGTCGTGGATCGCGTCGGCGCGCTTCCGCGCCGAGATGTCGACCGCCTGCACGAGCAGGGTTTTGCCTGCACCCTGCAGCCGCGCCAGGAACAGGGCCGCCGGCACTTCGGCGCCGCCCGGCTTGAGCAGCGTGACGTCGGCCGCCCAGTGCGTCACGTCGCCGGCGCCGAGCAATCCGAGCGCGCCCTCGAGCGCCTCGTGGTCGGCCTCGACCGTGAGCCCGAGGAGACTCGTCCGCAGGAGCTCGTCGCGGCTGCGGCCGAGCATCGCCGCGAAAGGCTCGTTGACCTGCACCCAGCTGCCGTCGGGCTCGGCCAGGCCAACGCCCGCGTCGACGGCGTCGAGCATCGCGCGCAACCGGCGCTCGCTCTCGATCACCCCGTCCATCTGGCGCTGCCCGGCCAGGGCCGTCGCGCGCATGTGGCGGGTCAGCTCGCTCAATGCGACGGCAACGGCCACCAGCACCAACGCCAGGAGGACGGCCCCGGCGAGCTCAGCCGTGTCGCCACCCGCCACGGGGTGGACGAGCAGCGCGAGGGCGGCGACCAGCGCCACGGCGACCGACTCGACTCGGTCCTGCTGCAGCGAGACGACGAGCACGACGGCCAGGTAGAGGGGAAACGCGACCACGGCCTGGGCGTCGGCCAGCGCTTGAATGGCGAAGATGGCCCCCAGCGCCGCGAACGGCATGGCGCGGCGGACCAGGAGGCGAGTCCTCGACCGTGACCCCAGACCGTCCCCTGGCACGACCCCTGATGCCTCGCCCCCCCTGGCGGGATGGAAGGTGCGCAGGGGTCACAGTGTATCGGCGAACCTTCCGCGTTCAGCCGCGTTAGCGCAGGCGATCGAAAGTTGCCTTAAGCTTGCCGCCTCTGCGGACTTGAGCCACCCGAGCACCCCTCTGCAGGCCGAAGGACTGAGCCGCCGGGTTTACCCGTTCCTGGGCCTTGCGATCGTCGGCCTGGTCAGCCTGCACGGATACGCGGCCATCACGAGCTCGCTGGCGTTGAGCGGCGCCATCGCCGTCGGCGTGGCGCTCGTCCTGATCCCCCTGGCGCAGATCGACACGCCGGCGAGGAACGGCGTCATCACCGCCGTCCCGGTGGTAGGAGGCTTCGTCCTCGCGCTCTACCCGCTGTGGGCCGACGGCACCGCGTTCGGCCTCCTTGCGTCGGTGGCGATCACGGTCCTCGGCGGCATCCTCGTCCTTCTTCCGTGGGAGCGCATCCCGCGGTATCTGCACGCGATCTCGCCCATCGGCGCGCTCGCCGTGGCCTTTGCGCTGGAGGTCCAGTTCGGGCTCTCGATCGTTCGCGCTTTCCCGTTCATCCTCCTGCCGCTCATCTTCCTGGCGCTCTACTACACCGCGGTCGAGTTCGCCATCGGAGCGGCGCTCGCCGTGGCGGACCTCATCCTCGTCACCGGCATCGCGCCCACGACCGGGGATCCCGCCGCGGCGCTCCTCGAAGGCCTGTTGCTCGTGGCCTTCGGCATCCTCGTGCGCCGGGTCGTCCAGGAGCTGCAGGAGAACAGGCACGAGAAATCGGCGCTGCTCGCCGACCTCTCGCAGCGCAACCAGGAGCTGCAGGAGCTCACGCGCCTCAAGTCGGAGTTCCTGGCGACGATGAGCCACGAGATCCGCACGCCGCTGAGCGGCGTCATCGGCATGACCGGCCTCCTGCTCGACACCGAGCTGACGCCGGAGCAGCGCGAGTACGTCGAGACGATTCGCTCCTCCGGTGATGCGCTGCTCGAGATCATCAACGACATCCTCGACTTCTCCCGCATCGAGGCCGGCCGCGCGCGCCTCGAGGCGCTCGAGTTCAGCCCGCGCTACGTGGTCGAGGAGGCGGCCGAGCTCTTCGCCGAGGCCGCGGCCAACAAGGGCATCGAGCTCGTCCTCGACGTCGACGCCGACGTGCCCGAGGCGGTCGTCGGCGACCCAGGCCGGCTGCGCCAGGTGCTGATCAACATCATCGCCAACGCGGTGAAGTTCACCGACGCGGGTGAGGTGGTCGTGCGCGCGCGTCGTGGGGAGTCCAGGGGTCCTGGCGTGTCCGTCCATTTCGACGTGGTGGACACCGGCATCGGCCTCAGCGACGAGGAGGCGTCACGGATCTTCGGCGTGTACTCGCAGATCGACACTTCGACGACGCGCCGGCACGGTGGCACGGGCCTGGGCCTGGCGATCGCGCGCATGCTCACTCAGCTGATGGGCGGCGAGATCGGCGTCGAGAGCGAGAAGGGCAAAGGCAGCCGGTTCTGGTTCACGGCCCTTTTCCGCGAGCCGTCCCCGCGGCGCGCCCAGCGGCCGGTGCGACCGGGCGCGGAGCTGGCCGGGATGGCGGTGGCCATCGTCGACGACAACAGGACCAACCGAATCATCCTCGAGCGGTACGTCGGGTCGTGGGGGATGCGCGGCCGGACCTTCGAATCCGGTCACGAGGCGCTGCGCGAGATGCGGCGCATGGCCGCGAGCGACGGCGCTTTCGAGGTCGCGGTCCTCGACCTGATGATGCCGGGCATGGACGGCGCGGCGGTGGCGGCGGCCATGCGCGCGGACCCGTCGCTGCGCGACGTGGGCATCATCCTTCTGACCTCGGCGGGCCGCTCCGACGTGAAGGTGCCAGGGGTCGACGCCGAGCTCGTCAAACCGGTGCGGCCGTCGCAGCTGTTCGATGCGCTGCAGTCGCTCCTCGCCGGCCACACGCCGGAGGTCGAGACGGCGGAATCGATCCATCCCGCCGCGACGCGCGGCGCGCGCATCCTCGTGGTCGACGACAACGCGGCCAATCAAAAGGTCGCGACGCGGATGGTCGAAAGGCTCGGCTACCGCGCCGACGTGGCGGCGACCGGGGGCGAGGCCGTGACGATGGTCGGACGCGGCCACTACGACGCGGTCCTGATGGACTGCCAGATGCCGGAGGTCGACGGGTACGAAGCGAGCCGCCAGATCCGGCACAACGAGCGTGGGGGGCGGCACGTGCCGATCATCGCCATGACCGCGGACGCGGGTTCGGGGGAGCGGGAGCGTTGCCTCGCGGCCGGCATGGACGACTACGTCTCCAAGCCCGTGAAGCTGCACGTCGTGGCGGCGGTGCTGGAGCGCTGGCTGGCGACGCGCGAAGCCGTCTAGATACCGGATAGGCGCGCCTATCCCTGAGTTGACGCGGCTGGATGCTCGGATATGCGCGCATATCCGGTGCCGTGCAGAATCGAATGCTGCGTTATGCGCGCATATCCGGCACTGACCGGTCGATAGTCGCGACTACCCACCGGTTCGGCGCGCGAAGGCGGGCGTTAGTTGCGACTATCGACGATTGGGGGGCTTACAGACGCTTTAGAGCCACGATCGTCACATCGTCGAAAAGCTCGCGGTCGCGGACGCCGGCGGCGAGCACGTCGACCATCTGCTGCGCGGTCGTCGCGCGCCTGACGTCGTAAGGCAGCTGCACGTCCTTCGTCGCCAGGTCCGGCCGCAGCTCGAGCAAACCGTCGGAGAACACGACCAGCGAATCGCCCGGATTCAGCGTCGCCGACCCGACCGCAAACTTCGAGTCCGGAAAGATCCCGATCGGCGCGCTGCGCGCGGGCAGAAGCTCCTGACCCCTTGCGCCCCGCAGGAGCCGCGCATGGCCGTGACCGGCGTCGACGTACCGCAGCTTCCCCGTCCCCGGGTCGAACGTGCAGTGGAACACGGTCACGTACGCCTGATTGACCTCCAGCGCCGCGGACATCACCTCGGCGGCCTGACTCATGCCGTCATCCATCGGCTCGATCCCCGCGGCGCCGCGCAGCGCCGCTCTCGCGGTCGCCATGACCAACGACGCCGGCAAGCCCTTCCCCATCACGTCGCCCAGCGTCAGGGTGACCCGCCCGTCGGGCCATCTGTACCAGTCGTAGAAGTCGCCGCTGATCTCGCGGGCGGCGGTGAAGTGGGCCGCGATCTCGAACCCTTCCTCGACCAACGGAGAAGCCGGGAGCATGCCGGTTTGCAGCTCGGCGGCGCGGCGCATCTGGTCGAGCCTCTCCGCGACCATGCCCTCGAGGCGCACCACGTTGGCGCGGTTTTCCATCTCGAGGCTGCGCCGGCGCAGGTTGTTGACGACGAGCAGGTACAGCTGCGTGGCGCCCACCGGCTTGACGACGTACGCGAACGCCCCGTGCTCGAGAGCGGCGCGGCCGAGCTCCGGGTCGTCGACGCCGGAGATCATGACCACCGCCGTGTCCGGCCGCGTCGCGCGGAGCTCCTCGAGCAAGCCGTAGCCGGACTCGTCCGGCAGCTTAAGGTCGAGCAGGGCGACCGCGTAATCGCGCGTCTCGAGCATGCGTCTCGCCTCGGCCCCGTTCAGGGCCACGTCGGCCTCGAAACCGCGGCTGCGGAGGATCCGTTCCATGACCCTCGCGAGAGGCTCCTCGTCGTCGACGATGAGCACCCGTTGAGTGCTTGCAGAGACCGCCACGGCGTTGCAGTCTATCGAGGCTAAAGTCGCCATCTTCGGGCTTATGCTCTTCCGGCTGTGGCCCTCGACGTCCAGACCCGCCAGGCCGACAACGGCGCCACCGTGGTCGCGCCCACAGGACGGCTCGACGTCGCGGGCGCGCCCGCGCTCAAGGACGCCATCTCGGAGGTCGTCAAGTCCGGTCCGCCGCGCGTGGTCATCGACATGGAGGGGGTGAGCTTCGTCGACTCCACAGGGCTCGGCTCCGTGATCGCCGCCTTGAAGCAGATCCGCAACACCCAGGGCGAGCTCCGGCTCGCCGCCCCCAACCAGCAGGTCCGGGTGGTGCTCGAGCTCACCACGCTGGACCGCGTGTTCCCCTACTACGCGACTGTCGAGGAAGCCCTCGCCGGCCTTTGAGCCGGTGAGGAGCAAGCACGAGGCCTTTGAGTTCCATGCGACCTTCTCCGAGCTTGACGAGGGCCTCGACGTCCTCCACCGCTCCGTCGAGCGCCTCCGCCAGGCGACGGGCCGGACGCCCGACGACCGCGCCCTCCTCCTCTTCGAGACGGCCCTCGGCGAGATCGGCAGCAACGTGCTCACCCACGGCCGCCCACCTGGCACCGAAAAGCCGGTCGACTACGCCCTCCGCTTCGAACGAGGCGTCGTCGAGGCGTCGCTCACGGACTCGGGTGGTCCCGCGCACGAGCACCTCGCCCGGCAGATGCCCGGCCAGGAAGACGAGCAGGGGCGCGGCCTCGCCATGGCGCGGGAGCTCCTCGACGAGCTCGGTTACGAGCGCGACGGACGCCACAACCGGTGGCGGCTGGTGAAGAGGCTGTGAGCGGGAACGGCGACCAGATGGACCCTGGTCGCGTGCTCATCCACGACTTCCGCAACCTGCTCGCCGTGATCGTCAACTACAGCGAGCTGATCGCCGAAGAGCTCGACGACCCAGAGGCCATCCGCGCCGACATCAAGGAGATCAAGGCCGCGGCCGAGAAGGCGATCGCGATGACGGACAGGCTTCCGCGGCCCGGGAAGACCGCCACACCGTGACCGTCGCCAGGAAGGCGGGCGACCGTCCACACTCAGCGCTCGTACGCCGCGACATCGCCCTGGTCGTCGACGACGACGAGCAGGTGCTTCGCCTCGTCAAACGGGTGCTCGAGCGTGCCGGCTTCGACTGCGTCACGGTCAGTGACGGCCACCGCGCGCACGAGGCCGCCGTCGAGTGGCGGCCCGACATCGTCCTGCTCGACCTCATGATCGGCGACCTGACCGGCGACCAGATCATGGCGGAGCTGCGGACGGACTTCCGCACCCGACTCATCCCGGTCGTGTTTCTCACCGTCCGCGACTCCCTCAAAGACAAGGTCGAGCACCTGACCTCCGGCGCGGACGACTACGTGACCAAGCCCTTCATCCCCGAAGAGCTGGTCGCCCGTTTGCGCGCCGTGATGTCGCGTTCGACGACGACTCGCGGCCTGAGCCCGCTCACGGGAATGAGCGGCAACAGCGACATCCTGCGCGAGATCAGCCGGCGCCTCGTCCAGCACGAGCGTTTTGCGGTGCTCTATCCCGACATCGACTCCTTCAAGAGCTACAACGACCACTACGGATTCCTTCGCGGCGATGACGTGATCAAGACGCTCGCGACCATCATCCTCGAGGTCCTCGAGGAGAACCACGCGTCGCAGCACTTCGCCGGCCACGTCGGCGGTGACGACTTCGTGATCCTGACCGAGCCGAGCATGGCCGAGCTGATCGCCACGGAGATCACGAGGCGCTTCGACGAGGCAATTCCAGCGCTGTACGACCCGGATGACCGCGAGCGCGGTTGGATCGAATCGGAGGAACGCAACGGCAACATGCTGCGCACGCCCGTGGTGTCGGTCTCGATCGGCATCGTGATCGCCGAGCCGGGCAGCTACGCCAGCCCGGCGGCCCTGGCGGCGCGGGCTTCTGAGGTTAAAGGCGTCGCCAAGCGCATGCCGGGTTCAAAATGGGTGCTCGACCGGCGCCGGCCGCCGGAAAGGTTCAGCTGATGGCGGAGATCACCCTCGAAACTCCCTCGTCCGGGGTGCCTGACGAAGCGCAGCGCCCCCGCATGCGCGTGGTCGTGCACCGCCTCGACGGCGGCCTGGAGGACGGCGAGTCCGACACCCGGACCATCGGCCCGACCGGCTTCCCCGTCTACTCGCTGAGCGACCCGACCCGCGCGCGCTCAGTGCCCACACGCGACATCAAGTACATCGTCTTCGGCGGGCTCGACGACCCGTCGCTCGATCCCGATCCCGGCGACGCAGGCGACGACAAGAAGGCGATCATCCGCTTCCGCGACGGCGAGTGGATCGCGGCCTACATCGAGCCGGGCATGCAGCCCGACGGCGACGGAATCCCGATCAAGATCCGACTCACCGAGCTGCAGCGCGTCATCCCCGCGGTCGCCGCCGCCCCGGCCATCCTCGAGGTGCAGTACGTCGACACGTGGGGCGGCAACGTGGCCGCGGCGGCGCCGACTGCGCCGCCACCCGCGGGACAGCCTCGCCGCCGGCGCTCCGACCTGCTCGAGGCCGCCGCCCGCCAGGGCCGCGACCTGAACAAGCTCGCCAACGACTTTCGCGACCGGCTCGCGCTCATCCGCGACGTCGGCCTCACGACCGGCGACACTCTCGCCTTCTCGCGCGCCGTGCGCACGCACCTCGACCGCTTCCTGCTCGAGGACGGCATCGTCCTCAACTCGCAGGAGAAGTCCGCGCTGGCGGACATCATCCTGCGGGCGGCCGTCGGCTACGGCCCGCTCGACAGCCTCCTCCACGACCGCTCGGTGAGCGAGATCATGGTCAACGGCCCGGACCAGATCTTCATCGAGCGCCGCGGCGTCCTGACCAAGGCGGACGTCCGCTTCGAGGACGAGAACCAGCTGCTCGAGACCATCCGCCGCATGGTCGCCACCACCGGGCGCCACATCGACGGCCTCAACCCGATGGTCGACGCCCGCCTTCCCGACGGGAGCCGCGTCAACGCGATCATCCGGCCCGCCGCCATCCACGGGCCCGCGCTCACGATCCGCAAGTTCAAGGACGCGGTCCTCGGCATGGAGGACCTGAAGCACGAAGGCAGCTTGAGCCCGGCGATGGCGGAGTTCCTCCAGGCCGCTGTGCTGGGGCGCATGAACATCCTCGTGTCCGGGGGCACCGGCTCCGGCAAGACGACGACCCTGAACGTGGTCGCGCGCTTCATCCCCCACAACCAGCGCGTGATCACGATCGAGGACGCAGCCGAGCTGCAGATCGACCACCCGCACGTCATCGCCCTCGAGCACCGTCCGCCCAACGTCGAAGGCAAGGGCGAGCTCACCATCCGCCAGCTGCTCCGCAACAGCCTCCGGATGCGCCCCGACCGCATCCTGGTCGGCGAGGTCCGCGGCGCCGAGGCGCTGGACATGCTGCAGGCCATGAACACCGGCCACGACGGCTCGATGTCGACCATCCACTCCAACTCCGCGCGCGACGCGCTGTCCCGCCTCGAGACGATGGTGATGATGGCCTCGATCGACATCCCGTTCGAGGCCGTGCGTGCGCAGATCGCATCCGCCGTCAACCTCATCGTCCACCAGGCGCGCATGCCCGACGGCCGGCGCAAGGTGGCGCAGATCGCCGAGGTCGTCGGCTACGACTCCAACGGTCCGATCCTCCGCGACATCTTCCTGCTCGGCATGGGCCCGGACCTCCGCCTCGAGTACAACGCCACCGGCTACGTCCCGACCGCGCTCGACAAGGCGGCCTTCTACGGCGTGCAGGTGAACCAGGACCTGTTCGACCCGCAGAAGTCGCGGTTCATCCCCGCCGGGTCGGACAGCATGATGCCGGTCGTCAAAGACCCTCTGATCTCGGGCCAGGGCAAGGCAGAGAACGTGGTCCGCCAGGTCGTCGTCGTCCCGTTCAGCTCCGAGCGGCCCGCGGCCCGCGTCGCCCCGCCGCTGCAGGTCGAGGCTTCGTCGACGTCGCCGCCGGCCGCGATGGCATCGACCCCGGAGATGCAGGAGGAGATGCGCAAGCTAATCGACGCGGCGCGGTCCGCCGTCGCCGACCTGCAAGCAGCCGCTCCCCCGCCGCCGCCGCCGGCACCGGTGGGGCCGGCTGCATCCGCGCCGGTGACGCTGCCCGCTCAGCCCGTCGCCCCCATCGTCTATCCGGTCGCGCCGCCGCCGGCCGAGCCGGTCACGCCCGTCCCCGGCGTCCCCGCCGTCGCGTACGGGCCGGCGTCCGACGCCGGCGCCCACCAGGCCCTCGAGGCCGCGACGGCCATGGCCCGCGCCACGACGGCCCTCGGCCAGCTCGCCGCCGCGTCGTCGGGCTTCAGCGGCATGCTGCCCACCGTCCGCTCGGGGGAGGGCGCTCCCGGACCGGCCGGCGCCTCCCGGCGGATCCAGGCCGTGATCGAGACGATCATCTCGCGCCGCGGGCTGAGCCTCCGCCTTGCGCCGGCGCTGACGGAGGCCTTCGAAGGCGCCGAGCTCAAGGCCAGCGAGTACGCCCACTCGGCGCACGTCAGCAAGGACTCGGCCGGCCGCGAGCTGCGGCTCGGCGTCGAGGCCGGGCTGTTGCAGGCGATCCGCTATCCGCAGGGTGAGGCGGGCTACCGCGCGTCGCAGGGCCTGCTCCGGGAGATCGCCGAGGGCCTGGGCCAGCCGATCAACGCGGCCGCGCCGCTCACCGCCGAGACGATCATCGGCAGCCTGGCCGTCGGCCAGACCGAAGGCACGGTGACGATCATGTTCACCGACGTCGAGGAATCGACGCGCCTGCTCTCGACGCGAGGCTTCACCGCGTCGCACGAGATCATGAAGGCGTACGAGACCATCATCGATGACAAGGTCTCGCAGCACGCAGGGCGCCGCATCAAGGGCCTCGGCGACGGCTTCATGATCAGCTTCGGCTCCGCCCGCCACGGCGTCGAGTGCGCGCTGGACATCCAGCACGCCATCGCCGACTACAGCAAGCTGAACCCGGAGCGCAAGCTCCGCATCCGCATCGGCCTGAACACGGGCGAGGTCGTCGAGGAGGGCGGCGACATATTCGGCGCCGCCGTCAACGTCGCGGCGCGGGTCGCCGGCAAGGCCAAGGGCGGCGAGATCCTGGTCTCGGAGATCGTCCGCCAGCTCGTCGGCCCGGTGGCGGAGATGAAGTTCGAGTTTCGAGGACGCTACAAGCTCAAGGGCTTCCCCGACCGCTGGCGGCTGCACCAGGTGACCCCTGGCGAAGTCAAAGAGCAGCCCCACGTGCTTACCTCCGGCGACGGCTTTGTCGACCGCGAGCAGGAGCGCCTCGACATCCGGATGGTGCTCGACCGCGCCGCCACGGGCAACGGCGGCCTCGTCTTTCTCGCCGGCGCGCCCGGCATCGGCGCGTCGCGCCTCGCTTCGGAGGTGGCCGCCGAAGCCACGGGCAAGGGCTGGATGGTCCTTGGCGGGCGCTGCCCGGAGAAGGATGGCGCGCCGTACGGTGCATTCCGCGAGGTGCTGTCGGCGGCCGTCGCGGGATCGAGCACCAAGGTTCTGCTGGAGGCGGCGGGGAGTCACGGGCCGCTGCTGGCCACGCTGGCGCCGTCTCTGCGCCAGAAGCTCCGCGGCATGGCGGCGGCGCACGAGGTCGCGCCGGACAAGCTGCGCGAACAGCTCTTCAAGTCGGTGCATAGCTTCCTCAGCGAGGTGCAGGGCAACAAGCCGCTGCTCCTCCTGCTCGACGACCTCCACTGGGCGGACGAGGCGACGGTGATGCTGCTGCGCGACCTCGCCGAGCGTGTGAGCGACAGCCGCATGGTCGTCCTGGGGACGTACTGGGACACCGAGCTCGATTCGGGCCGCGTCTTCTCCACCGTCCTGTCGCGCCTGCTCAAGCGGCGCAAGGCGCAGCGGATATCGCTCGGCCGCCTCACCGACCGCGACGTGGAGCGCATCGTCGCCGGCATGGGAGAGATGCCGGTGACGCCCGTGCAGCTCGTCGGCATCCAGGCCGCGGCGGAAGGCAATCCGCTCTTCGTCGAGCACTCCTTCCTCTACCTGGCCGAGTCTGAGAGCCTGCTCGGCGGCGGCGGGCACGGCCACGGCGGGAGCTACACGGAGGAGGACCTCGAGCTCGCGCAGAGCGTGCGCGGCCTGATCGGCCGCCGCATCCAGCGCTTGAGCGAGCCGGCCCAACGCATGCTCGTCGCGGCGGCGGTCATCGGGCGAGACTTCGACGTCCCGCTGCTCGAAGCGTTCGGCGAGCTGGCCGGGCACGAGCTCCGCGACTCGTTGGACGAGGCGATCCGTGGCCACTTCCTCGTCGCCGCCGGCAAGGAGACGTTCCGCTTCGCCCACGACCTGGTCCGCCAGCGCGTGCTGGCGGCGCTGGAGCTGCCGCGGCTGCAGGCCTACCACCTGGCGGTGGCGGAGACGCTGGAGCGCGTCTACGGCAAGTCCGCGAGCGAGCACGCAGCCGAGATCGGCCACCACCTGTACCAGGCCGGCACCGCCGCCGACGCGGCCCGGACGGCGGGTTACCTCGGCCAGGCGGCGAAGAACGCGCTCGCGGTCGGCGCCTTTGAAGAGGTCCTGCGCCTGGTCGATTCGACGCTGCAGCTGCTGCCTGCCGAGATGACGCGCGAGCGCGCGGAGGCGCTCGCGGCGCGGGCGCAGGCGCAGTGGGGCCTGGGCCGGATCGAAGATGCCAAGGCGGCGTGGAAAGGCGCCATCCAGCGCTACGAAGAGCTGGGCGACGAGAAGGCGGCGGGCGTGCTGCACCGGCGGATCTCCCACCTCGAGGTCCGCGGCGAGTCGCGCGAATCGACGAACGGGGCCGCACCGGCGGAAGAGGCGGCCGCGGCGACCGCCGAGGCGGAGGTCTCCGGCTAGCGAGGTCCCGGAACGGCTGTCACCCGGTCAGCCGGCTCGCCGGCGGCACCGGCGCGTAACCGGCCCTGAAGGTGATGGTCGGCAGCGTGCCGCTGAATGTGATCGCGCCGAGCATCAGACCTCCTGTCCCGGGTCCCTCCTCGACGTATGCGGACGTGACGCTCATCGACGCGTCGGGCGCATAGAACAAACCGATGAACGCGCTGTTGCCGCTGGCGCCGATGACGTTGAAGCACGTGTTGCCGGTGGGCTCGAACGCGCTGATCCAGTCGTACTGGTACCCACTGAACAGGTAGGTGTCGCTGCTGTTCGACGTACCGAGGCACGCGCCGTTGGGGAAATACAGCTCCACCGCCCCGGGCGTGATCGCGGCCGGGCAGGTGGTCGCGGCGCCGGACGTCAACCGGCACTCGTTCTCGTTGGCACGGTCCCCGGTCACGCCGTTGCCGCGGCCGGCGTTCTGGTTGGGCAGCCCCGCCATCATCGGAGCCGTTTCGTCGTCCGGCGGATAAGAGCCGGTGACGCCGGGTGCGGCCGTCGAGCTGGGGGCGAAGGGACTGCCGAGAACCGTCTGGTCGAGCTTGATCGACTGATTGCCGAGCGAGCAGCCGGCACCGGTGACCGCGGGGCAACCCGCCAGGTTGTTGTTCTGGACCGTCACCGTCACTGCCAGGTTGGCGGCGAGGCCGAACGGCCCCGCGCACGTCCCGCCCGCCGACGGTGGCGACGCGTAGATGTTGTACGACGTCGCTCCGGGGACGTTGCTGATCGCGATCTGGACGTTGCTGCCGGGGGACGTGACCGAGACCGGATAGCACATCGAGGGCGCGCTCTCGCGCTGATAGGAGACGCCGGCGTATGTGTCGGTTCGGACCGAGGTGACCTCGAACGCGTAGTTCCCGAGGGCCAGCGCGTGCGTACCCGGGACGACGGACGCCTGGGCTGCGCCGGCGCAGTGGACCCCGTTGGTGTTCCAGAACTGGTTCGCGGACCGGATCGTGTTGCTCGACGGATCAGGCTCGTCGGGCGGTTTGAGCTCGTTGCTGACGAAATCGCCCAGGTTCACAGCGCCGGACTGAAAGTCGTAGACCCCGGCCGTGAAGAACCAGCAGCCGCCGCCGATGAGAATCGGAGGCGACGCGTAGACGCCGGGGAGGACGATGACGTTGCTGGACGCGATCGTGGCGCCACCACCGACGGCGGGTGCCGGATACCCGGGGTCCGCAAGATGGAACCCTGGCTGCGTCGATCCGGCAGCGTCGGGATAGGTGCAGGGCGCCGAGGCGCCGCTGGGATAGCACGCGCTGACCGCCCCGCTGACGCTCGACTGGCACCGGCTGTAGGTGTCACCGGCGACCCTGAGACCGCCACCGGTCACCGAGATCACTCCGTTGGCCACCACGTCGCCGGTCACGGTGAGCGTGCCCGTGCCGTTGACCGTGATGGCGCTGCCCGAGGTGCCGCCGCAGCCCGAGCCCCGGAGCCCTGCGACCGCCGGGCTGTACACGAGGTTGCCGACATCGCCCACAGCGCTGGCGCCGACCGTCGGGATCGCCCCGTTGGTCAGCACCCTGCCGAACTGCAGCTGGAGCTGGGACGTCGCGGAGATCGTGAAGGCACTGCCCTGCGCTCCCAGCGCCCGCGCCACCTCGGTCAGTGACGTCCCGTCGGAGAAGGTGCACGTGACGGTCCACGGTGAGGCGCCCGGCGAACCGTAGGCGCCGCACGTCGGCGCCGCGTACAGGCGCAGGTTGGCGCCGAAGCTGGCGGTCGCCGCCTGCTCGGCGCTCACGTAACTTCCGGTCTGCTGCAGCTTGTCTCCCGCGGCGAGGCTCGCCGCGTCAACCGCGGCCTGCATGTCCCGTCGCATGGCGTACGCCCTCGCCCCGTCGATCGCGATCGCCGCCATGCCCGTGACGATGGTGAGCATCAGCGCGATAAGGACGATCGCCTGTCCTTGCTGGCCTCGACGACCCACGTCCTCAGTACTCCGTCCGGAAGATGGCCGCCGCGGTGATGACGACGTGGTTGGCTGTCGCCTGGGCCACGACCGGCGTGATGAGCACCAGGTTGAAGCGAAGCGTGATCTGCAGCTGATCATTGCCTAGCGCCGGGTTGACGGCGCTGCAGCCGCCGGCGGCGACGGCCGCGTATTCGCCGCCCGGCGCGTTCGGCGGTGGGGTCGTCTCGACCGTGCCTGGCGGGCTGGGCTCGGTGATGTAGAGGTAGGCGGCGTTGGCGGGCGGGGTCACCGACGTCACCGGCCCCTGGGGACAGGGTGCCGTGACCGGCACGCCGAGCATCTGGGCCCGAACCACGGTGAGCACGTCGTTGTCGGTCGGCAGCTGGTTCGGCGCGCGCACCGCGACGCGAGCCCCCTCGCGTGCGGCATGGTTCAGCGTGTTGTAGTAGAAGATCCCGCGCCCGATGTCGACGATGCCGAAGAGCAGGAGCAGGAGCACCGGCGAGACGAGGGCGAACTCGATGAGCGCCTGCGCCTTCTGGAAGCCGGTCGGGCGGCGGCGGGTCACGAGCCCTGGACGGTCATGTGCTGGTTGACGGCAACCTTGAACAGGCCGAACTGAGACTTAACCAGCGGGGTCAGCGGCCCGTACGTGTACAGCACGATCACGTTGAGGTCGAGCTGGCCCTGATTGGTCGCGGGGCTCGTGAAGTCCAGGCCGGGCGTGTTGTTGTAGCAGATGTAGAGCCATGGCTGATTGGCCGTGGGCGGGTAGGCGCTGGAGACGTAGGGCGGGTTGTGGTAGCCGTTTCCGTCCGTGACGGACGGGCACGTCGTGCCCGGGTTCTTGAGCACCGAGGCCGGCAGCGAGATGGCCGCCAGCTCGGTGTCGACGGTCGCTTTGATCTCGGCGTCGTAGAGGTAGGGGTTCGAAAGGTGCGCGGCGTCGTACCAGGCCCCGTGCCTCGCCCCCTCCCGGACGGAGCTGGAAAGCGTGCCCGAGACGTAGATCGACCGGCCTATGTCGACCAGGCCGCCGACCAGCAGGAGCAGCACGACGGAGGACACCGCGAACTCCACGAGCGATTGCCCGCGCTGGTTCGAAAGGGTGGTTTTGAGTATCAAGTAAAGGGGGCTCCGCAACGGCATATCTTGCCTATGATTGGTCGGCCTTGCGGACGTTTAGCGCAATTACTTCCCGCCGTCCATTCACGCTTCTCGGCTTCCTCCTCGCCATCGTCGTCATCGTCGCCTTCGTCCTCGTAGCGCTCAACGCCAGCCAGTCCGGATCGAGTCCCACCCAGCTCGTCGTCATGGCGAACAAGGACCTCCAACCGCGCATCCCGATCACCAAGGACGACCTGACGACCAAGTCCATCCCCGTGCCGGCGGACTATCCCAAGGTGTATTTCGAGAGCCCGAACGACATCGTCGGCTTCGTCCCGCTGGTGCCGATCGTGCAGGGCGAGATCATCTCGTCCAACGACGTCGCCAGACCCAACCAGGCGCTCGGCTCGCAGTCCGAGTACCTGCCCATCCCGCCGGGCTACGTGGCGCTGACCATCCCGACGAGCGAGCAGCAGGGCGTCGCCGACCAGATCCAGCCGGGGGACTACATCACGATGATCGCCACCGTCTCGGGCGCCGGCAAGGTCTCGACCAAGACCATCTACTGGGACATCCGGGTCATCAAGGTCGGCACCCCCAGCTCCACTCCCGGCAGCAGCGCGACGAGCCTCACCATCGTCGTCAGCCAGTGCCAGGCCGAGATCATCACCTGGTTCCTCACTTACGCGTCGCTCAAGTACTCACTCGAGTCGTACAAGGACTACCTCGCCAACGGTCTGCCCGCGCCCGACCCCAACTGCGAGACCATCAAGAAGGCCAAGGGCGTGACGCTGCAGATCATCCAGCAGTCGTTCCCCACGCTCTTCTAGATGCTGCCGCCCGAGACGATCGTCGCCCTTCCCATGGCGGCCGCGATCTTCGTGTTCTTCTGGGCGCTCGACCGCCTCAGCAAGAACCGCATCTCGCAGTCGACCGAGCCGATGCCAGCGCGGGCGACCCCGCGTGAGCTGGTCGAGCGCCTGCTCAAGCCCGCGGCGGAGAACTTGAGCCAGAGCCGCCGGCGTCAAGGCAAGCCGACGTTGAGCGAAGACCTCGCGCGGGCGGGCCTCAACATCACGCCGCCCGAGTACCTCTTGTTCCGCATCCTCTCCGTCTCGCTCGGCGCGCTCATCGGACTGTTTCGGTTCGGGTTCTCGGTCGGGCCGATCATCCTCGGCGCCGTCGGCTTCATCGTGCCGCCGCTCGTCCTCGCCTACCTGCAGCGGCGCCGGCAGCTCCAGTTCAACGAGCAGCTGGGCAGCATGCTGCAGCTCCTGTCCAACTCTTTGAAGACCGGCTACGCCATCGACCGCGCGCTCGAGACGGTGGCCGCCAAGTCACAGCCGCCGGTCTCGACGGAGTTCGAGCGCGTGGCGACGGAGATCACCCTCGGCACGTCGGTCGAGGACGCATTGAGCTCGCTGCTGCTGCGCATCAACAGCCCCGACCTCGAGTTCATCGTCACCGCGATCCTGCTGCACGTCCGCGTCGGAGGCAACCTCGCGGAAGTGCTGGACAACATCTCGGACACGCTGCGCGACCGCCTGCAGACGAAACGCGACATGAGCGTGCTGACCGCGCAGTCGAGGGCGTCGGCGACGATCATCACCGGCCTGCCGATCCTGCTCGCGCTCGGGCTGTACGTGTTCGTGCCCGGCTACTACGCGCCCATGACGAGCACCTGGATCGGATACGTGCTGCTCGGCTTCGCCGGTTTCATGATCCTCATCGGCAACCTGCTCATCCAGCGCATGACGTCGCTCGAGGCATAGGGGCGAGCATGCTGCCGATCGCGCTTGCCGCCGGCGTGATATGTGCGGGGGTCGTGGTCGCCTACTTCATCGCCCTCGACCAGCTTCGAGCGGCCTCCGCCAACGGCCCGAGCGTGACGGGCGCGCCACGCCAGACCTTCGTCAAGCAGCTGGAGTCGTTCATGAGACCGATCTCGCGGCTTCCCGCCAGGAGCGCGATCCAGCTTCGTCAGAAGCTGAGCCAGGCCGGCAATCCGGCCTCGCTTACGCCCGCGGGGTTTCACGCGTTGCGTCTCAGCTTCGCGGCGCTGTTTGCCATCGTCGGCCTGGGCATGGGACTGCTCGTCCCTTTCGGCATCCCGGATTTCGTCGCCGCGCCGCTCGCCGGCGCGAGCCTGGCGGTGTTCGGTTACTTCTTGCCGCTGCTCTGGCTCGAGCAGCGGATCGGCCGGCGGCGCCGGCAGATCCAGCGGTCACTCGCGGAAGCGACCGACCTGCTGACGCTGGTGGTTGAGTCAGGGATGAGTCTCGACGAAGGCCTGCTCAGCATCACCGAACGCTTCCACAACGCCCTCGGCGACGAGATCGGGAAGGTGCTCCGCGAGATCCGCCTCGGGCGGCCTCGCATGTCCGCGCTCGAGCACATGGCCGACATGGCCGGCGTTCCCGACCTCCACCACCTCGTCGAATCCATCGTCCAGTCCGACCAGATGGGCGTGCCCATCGCGCGCCTCCTGCGGGTGCAGGCGACGGAGATGCGACGCCGGCAGCGGCAGGGAGCCCAGGAGCGCGCGGCGCAGGCGTCGTCGCGGATGGTGTTCCCGATGGTCGGCTGCATCTTCCCGGTGTTGTGGATCGTGCTGCTCGGCCCGGCCATCATCCAGGTCCTGAGGTCGTTGCAGTGAGGGTCATGAACCGGCGCGTGCCGAACAACCACCAATCCTTCAGCGACCTCGACAAGCCGCTGTACACGATCAGCGTCGCGGCCGAGATCCTCGAGACGCATCCGCGGACGTTGATGCTGTACGAGGACGCGCACCTCATCGAGCCGCACCGCACGACCACGAACCGGCGGCGCTACTCGCAGCGGGACATCAGCAAGGTGCAGGTGATCCAGAACCTGACGCGCGAAAAGGGCGTGACGCTTGCGGGCGTGCGCCACATCCTGAGCCTCTTCGAGGTGATGAAGAAGCATCGCGTGGAGCCGCCGTCGGACCTGCGAGAGATCTTCGACCGGTACGCGCAGCTGATCTGAGCGGGCGCAACTGGCGATAGTCGCGACTATCGGCCAATTTCAACCCGCACGCCGGACGTTAGTCGCGACTATCGACCGAGCCTCAGGCGGTGGCCGCTGCCTTGCGCCGCCGCCGCGCGGCCGGCGCCCACAGGGCCTCGAGATCGTAGTAAGACCGCTCCCCGGGCAGGAACACGTGCGCGAGCACCGAGTCGAAGTCGAGCAGGATCCACCCCGCGTCGTCGTAACCGTCGACCGCCAGCGGCCGGCGGTCCTTCGCCTTCGCCGCCTCGACCATCCCGTCCGCGATGGCGCGCACCTGCCGGTCGGTCTCGCCTTCGCAGATGACGAAGTAATCGGCGACTGAGGTCTGGTCGCGGACGTCCAGCACCACCGGGTCCCACGCCTTCTTCTCGGCTGCCGCGCTCCGCAGCAGGCGCGCGAGCTGAAGCGGCGTGAGTCGCCTGGTCCGTTCAGCAGCCAACTTATCGATTATGCCTGTACAAACCGCGCCTGGCCACGTAGTCCGCAACCGCCGGCGGGAGCATCTCGGTTACGCCCTGGCCCCGCGAGAGGCGCCGCCGCAGCGCGCTGGCCGAGATGTCAGGCGTCGGCCGCTCGCACACGACGTCCGACGTCACCGTCGGCGCCCCGCTGCCCGGGCGCGTGACGATGATGAGCGAAGCGAGCTTGCGCACGGCCGCCGGCTCACGCCAGGTCGCAAACAGCTTCGCCGCGTCCCAGCCGAGGATGAGAAACAGCTCGTCTTCCGGGTAGAGGCGGTGCAGGTCGCGCAGCGTGTCGACGGTGTAGGACACGCCCGCCCGGCGAATCTCTAGGTCCGACACTTCGAATCCCTTCTCCCCCTCGGTGGCGAGCCGGGTCATCTCCAACCGGTCGTGCGCGTCCGCTGCCGTCGCGGGCCGGTGCGGCGGCACGGCGGCGGGAATGAAGATGACCCGGTCCAGCCCGGCGCAGTCCATCGCCGCCCGCGCCGCCGCGAGGTGCCCGAGGTGGATGGGGTCGAACGTGCCCCCGAGGACACCCGTCCTCACGGCCGGTACTCGAACTCGACGCCGGCGATGCGCACGGTGTCGCCGGGCTGCACACCCGCCGCCTCCAGCGCTCGGTTGACGCCCATTCGGTCGAGCGCCGATTGAAAGCGCGCGAACCCACCGTCGGACTCGAGGTCCGTGCGCTCGAGCAGCCGCTCGATCGCGGCGCCGCTCACGACGAAGCCCCCCGGCGTCCGCTCCACCACCGGCGCCTCGTCGCCACGCGGGCGGAGCGTCGTGACCGCGGCGGCCGGCGCAGGCGCGCGGGGAGCGGGCGCGGAGGCAACCAGCCTGGCGATCGCCGTCTTCAACGCATCGACTCCTTCGCCGGTGAGCGCGGAGACGAATTGCACGCCGCGCCGCCGGGCGCGGGCTCGGAAATGGCGCGCAGCCTCGAGGTCGACCTTGTTGACCACGACCAGGTGGGGCCGCTCGATGAGCTCCGGAGAAAAGTCCGCCATCTCGGCTCGGACCGTCTCCAGGTCACGCCACGGGTCCGCGGACGTGCCGTCGAGGACGTAGACGAGCGCCCTCGTCCGCTCGACGTGGCGCAAGAAGCGATGGCCCAGCCCCGCTCCGCGGGCCGCGCCTTCGATGAGCCCGGGAATGTCGGCGAGGACGAAGCGCATGCCCTCGACCTCGGCGACCCCAAGCTCGGGCTGCAGCGTCGTAAACGGGTAGTTCGCGACCTTGGGCCGAGCCGCGGTCATCGCCGCCAGGAGCGACGACTTGCCGGCGTTCGGCGGCCCGACGAGGCCGGCGTCGGCGATGAGCTTCAGGTCGAGTGTGATCTCTCTTTCCTCGCCGCCCAGCCCGGGCTCGGCGAAGTCCGGGGCCTGCCGCGTGGAGCTCTTGAAATGCACGTTGCCCCGACCGCCGGCGCCGCCTTTCGCGACCACGGCCTTCGCGTCCGCGCGGTCCAGGTCGGCGATCAGCATCCCGGCTGCATCGAGCGCCAGCGTGCCCACCGGCACGTCGAGGGTCAGGTCCGGCGCGTTCTTGCCGGTCTTGCGCCCCGCGGCGCCCCGCGCGCCGGCCTCGGCGTGCCATTGCCGGCGCCGGATGTAGCGCGAGAGGTCGGTGGCCTCGTCGGTCGCGTGAAGCACGACCGAGCCGCCACGTCCTCCGTCGCCACCGTCGGGTCCACCGCGGGGCGTGAAGGGCTCGCGACGAAACGATGCCGAGCCCGGACCGCCGTGCCCGCCGCGCACGACGATGCGGGCGGTGTCGACGAAAGCTCGCCGGTCAGCTCTTGCCGTCAGACTCCACGGTCACGCGGCGCCGGTCCTTGCCCACGCGCTCGAACTTGACGTGGCCTTCGACGAGCGCGAACAGCGTGTCGTCGCGACCCACGCCGACCCCGGTGCCGGGAGCGATCCTGGTCCCGCGCTGACGCACGATGATCGTGCCCGCGTTGACGAGCTGGCCGCCGTAGATCTTCACGCCGAGCATCTTCGGCTTGGAGTCACGCCCGTTGCGCGACGAGCCGCCGCCCTTCTTGTGTGCCATCTATTCGTCTTCCTTCTTGGTGCGCCGCCGCGTGGTCTTCTTGACGGGCGCCTCTTCGGTCTCATCGCCCGGCGCCTCGGCCTTGGGCTCGGCCGCCTTCTTCTTCTTTTCCCTGGGCGCGGCCTTGCGGCCGCGGGCCTTCGGTTTCGACTCTTCCTTGGCCTCGGCCTCTTCCTCGGTGTCTTCCTCGGTTTCCAGGCCGACGCCGCCGACGGCGATGATCTCGAGCGCCGTCAGGTAGGAGCGACCGCCCTTGTGCACGCGGACGCGCTTTTTCGATTTGTAGCGGATGCTTTCGATGCGCGGCCCGCGCCGGTGGGCGAGCACCTTCGCGTCCACGTCGACACCGTCGACCGCGGGATTGCCGACTTTGACGCCGTCGCCGTCGCTGAACAGCAGCACTCGGCCGAGCTTCACCGACGAGCCGGGCTCGGCGGCAATGCGGTCGACCAGGATGCGGTCGCCGAGGGCGACGCGGTACTGCTTGCCGCCGCTCACGATCACCGCGGACGGCGAATTCTCAGGCTTGGGCACGGCGAGTGATTCTACCAAGACCCACGGCCCTGACCAGGAGGAATGCCGGCGGGGCCAGGACCAGGTCGTAGATCGCGGTCGCCGCCCCGAGTCTCACCTGGCCGTCCAGCGCCACCAGCACGGCCGCGTAGAGGAGGGCGGCCACGGCGGCGCTCAGCGCCATCAGGGTGAGGTTCGCCCACTCGGCTCTGGCGCGAGGCCACATCGCGGCGACATACGCGCCCGGCAGGAGCGCGAGCGCATGCGGCCCGAGCGCGCCCGGCGAACCGAGGTCGAGGAGCAGGCCGCCGGCGCAAGCGGCAGCCAGGCCGGCCGCGGACCCGAACGTCCACACGGCCGCGATCACGGCCACGACGACCAGGTTCGGCGTCACGCCGAAGACCTCGAACCGGTACGCCGTGGTCAGCTGGATCAAGGCCGCGGCCAAGACCAGCGCCGCCACGAGCGCCTTGCTCAGGATGGCTCGAAGTCCGTGATCACGAGCACGAAGTCGACCGCGTGCGGATCGTTCACCCACGCCAGGCGGCCCGGGCCGCTGACCTCGCCGACCACGAGCCCGCGCGGGAAGGCGCCGCCCGCGCCGCTGGTCAGCGCCCAGTCACCGTTCGACACCGCGACCCCCGGCGGCTGCTGCAGCACCAGGCGGAGGGGCGAGGCGCCGCCGAAGACCGTGCCCTGGACGTTGGCGTTGACGAGCTCGACGTCGACCCTGGCCTGCGCATCTGCGAGCGTCTCGACGATGGCAAACCGAGGGCCGGCCTCCCTGACTCGCCCGAGGAGCCCGGCGCCGGTGACTACCACCATGCCCGCGCGGACGCCGTCGTCGGTGCCGCGGTCGACCTCCATGGTCACGCTGAAACCGTCCGGCCCGCGACCGACCACGGAGGCCGCCACCATCCGGTAGCCCGACGACTGGGCGAAGTTCAGCGCCTGGCGGAGCTGCGCATTCTCCTTCTCCACCGTGTCGAGCTGCAGAAGCTGCGCGCGCAGCTGCTCGTCCGCGAGTCGCAGGCGGTCGTTTTCCGCGCGAAGCGAGGCGTTGCCGCCGAGCATCGAAGTCAACCGGTCGACCGGCGCGGCGACCTCGGTCATCACGGCCAGCGCGGGTGCGAGCGCGCTCTTGGCGGCGCCGCGCACGCCGGCCGCCCACGGCTGCTGGCTGAGGGCTGTGAGCAACGCCATCGACGCGCACAGTCCGAGAAAGAGCGGGGTCGATCGCGAGCCGCGCCTGGCGCGCAGGGTCGGCATGAGCACGATCTCTGCGGGCCGCCGGTCGAGCATGCGTCGCGCGTCCGCGCCGGTGGCCAGCACCTGACCAGTGCGCCTGCTCACGGCGATGACGGATTGTCTGTTGATCAAGATCTATTGCTGCGACGGGGTGAGAGACGCTTGTCGAGTCCGGTGGATCTTATCGCATCAAGATCGACGTGACGACGACGATGACGAGCACCAGCCCGGCGTATGGCGTGACGACTCGCGCGTAAAGACCGCGCGCGATCGCCGTTCCTCGCGCCTGCACCAACCATCCCGCGGCGATGACGATCGCGGCGACGAGCAGTGTGATCGCGAAGAAGCGCAGCAGGCCGGGAAGGTCATCGTTCGACGGCGGCAGGAAGAGCGTCATGAAGAGACCGCAGTACGGAAACCACGTCAGCACGCGCCCATCCAGTCGCCGGCGGCCGCGTCTTTCACCCGGCGCCGCCAATGGCCACAACCGCAGCAGTGGCGGCAAGCACAGCAGGTAGAGGAACGCGCACGCGATCTTCACCGGCAGCAGGCCGGGCACGAGCACGTTGCCCAACACCTGCGGGCGCAGGCTCTCGGGCTGCACCGCCGGGCCCAGCGCCGCGAGGAGCCAGCACACCTGGACGACGATCAGAAGCCCCGGCTCGGCGACGAACTCGACGGTCAGCGCCAGCTCCGCCCAGGCCGTGAATGCCAGCGCCACCGTGGCCAGCACCACGCTGCGCTCGTCGCCGGGCACCGGATTCAAAGGCGCCGCCATCTGCACCGCCGCGAGCACCGAGCACAGCAGCACCGTGGCCACGACGGGGCTTGGCCTGCGACGCGGCACCTCGGGCGGGTCCCAGCGGCGCCGGCTGACGGCTATCCACGCAAGCTCCGCGGCGAGACCGAAGGCGAGCATGGTCGCGAGGCCCGGATACAGCATCAGGGCCGCGGCGTGCGTGGCGACGCCGGCCAGGATCTGGATCATTTGGCAGGGCCCCCCACGAAATCACGCCGAAGGCTCAGATTTCGTGGGGATTTCACAACCGTGCGGCGGAGAGCAGCGGCAGCGGATACAGCCCGGCGGCCGCGTTGACCGCCAGCACGACCACGACGGCCGCGACCTGGCGACCCCTGGGGAGCGCGACGCCGCGTCCGAGACGGAGCGACCCCGGGAGCCAGAGCAGCATGCCCAGCGCCAGGACGAGCGCCAGCGGCCAGAAAACCTGCGTCGCCGCGCGGAGCAGGAGGAGCCGGGCCGCGAAGCCGGCAAACGGCGCCGAGCCGGCCAGCGCCGCCGCCACGACCAGGTTGACCGGCCGGTCCTTCACCGGACGCTCACCCGCCGCGTGCCGCCACAGCAGATAGAGGGGGAGCCTGCACAGCGTGACGCTGAAGAGGACGAGCAGCGCGGCCCGCCGCCCGTCGATCACCGTGAGCCCGAATGCGCACAGGGCAAGCCCCCAGTCCGCGATGAAGGAGTAGCGCCACGCCGCGGCCGTGCTCGTGGCCAGCCATGTCGCGAGCGAGCCCCACACCAGGTTGAGGAACCCAAGCCCGATGAGGATGGCGCCGAAGGCCGCCCACGCGTCAGCGGTCAGCTCCTGCTGTGTCCGGGCGACGAACACCGTCGCGACCACGGGTCCCAGGAACGCGAGCCACGCGAAGGGCGACGGTGCGACCGGTTCGTCGCCTTCGAAGACATGGATGTACGGCAGCAGGCCGATCATGGCGGCGAGCCCGGCGCCGAGGCCGACGGCTCCGAACCGCGCCAGGACTTCTGGCCCGGTCGCGCGGGCGAACACCAGTCCCGCGGCCGTGAGCGCCACGGCGAGGACCACAGGGCGGAGACGGACTTCGAAGGGCCTCACGCCTCCGATCACCGCCTGCAGGAAGCCGACCATCAGGAGCACGAGCAGCGCGATGTCGAACGTCGGCACCGTGACTATGGCGGCCGAGCCCGCCAGGCCGACCCCGCCCTTGACGACCAGGCCGCGGCGCGGGCTGGCGGGTTCGGCGAAGACGGCGGTGAGCACGAGCGCCACGGCCGCGAAGACGAGGACCTCCACCGACTCAGGCGGCATCCCGCACCTCCGGCCTCACCGGCAGCCACCCCGCCGCCGCGGCGACCAGGCCGGCGGCGACGTATGACCATGGCTGCGCCGTCGAAGGACCCATGGCGGATGCCGCCCCGGCCCCGAGCGCGAGCACTGCCACCGCGCTCAGCTGGACGTCCGGGTCGTCGCTCCAGAGGATGCGCGCCGGCGCGAGCACGAGCGCGACGACCGCGGCAAAACGCAGTCCGGCGCCGCCGCCGCTCGTGACCACCAGGCCGACCCAGGACGCGACCAGCGCCGCGCCGATGCAGAGGACGATCCGCGGCGTTGAACCTGGGGGCGCGATCCGCCATCCGGGCGCACCCGACCGCAGCCGGCCCGCGGCCGCGAGCGCCCCTCCGGCCGCCAGCGCGAGGGCCGCCGCCGGCCCGGCCGCCTGCCAGGCGATCCCCGCCATGCCCAAGGCCGAGGTGGCGACGCCCAGAGCGAGCCCGCGGCGTCCGTCGGCGACGACGACCAGCGACGCGCCCAGCCAGGCGATGAAGCCGGCGCTGGCTTCCAGCAACTAGCGCGTCACGGCGAAACCGAGCGCGACCAGGGCGGTCAGCCACAACCATGGCCGGGCGCCGGTGGCGGCGGCTTCGAGCTCTCCCACGTTGAGGATCGTCCGGTACTGGTCGGGCACGGCCAGCGAGCTGACCAGGGCACGCGCCTGGCGCAGCCATTCGCGGGCGGGCAGCGGGAAGATCGCGGGCCTGGCCTGCGTCTGGATCGCCTTCATGCTGGTCCCGACGTAAGCGATCGCCGCGACCAGGAGCAGCGGGACGAGCAGGGTCACGGCGGGCAGGACGCTCGACTCGGTGGCGACGCTGGTGGCGCCGCCCGCGAGTGACCCCGCGGCGCTCTCCATGACCTCGGCCGCAGCCGGGTTGGCGAAACCGAGCTGGAACACCGCCACGGCCGGACCGGCCACGACCGTCCCGGCTGCGATCGCGGTCGAGACTCGCGGAAAGGTCTCGACGAGAGGATGGCCGCGGCCACCGGGGAGGCCCGTCGCCCGAGCGCCGGCGACGACCCACAACGCCCACACGGCGGCGCCGGCCAGGCCGATGAGGCCGATAAGCTCGCCGGCCTCGAACGCCGCCTCGATGCCGATGACGCGCGACGCGAAGACGATCCCCGGCGGCAGCCCGATCGCGGCGGCGATGGCCACGAGAGGCGCGACGCCGGCGCGGTCGGGCAGCAGCGCCAGGCACGCGACCAGGGCCGACGCGCTGGCGAGCGTGACCAGCCCCGACACCAGGCTGAGCGGTGTTCCGAGCGCGATCGCGGTCAACGCAAAGCCACCAAACCCGGGGACGACCTCGGCGAAGAACTCACGCCGCGACGGCGCCGCCTGCGCTCGCGCCGCACACGCGACGGCAATCGCGACGCCGGTCAGCGCCAGCAGCACGTTGAACGCGATGCTCGGATACCTCCCGGCGCCGAGCTCGTATGCGCGCACGAGGATGTAGAAGCCCAGCGGGTAGAGCGTCGCCACCGTGATCCCCGCCGCGCGCAGCGACGGTCTGGTCCACAGCTGTGCCGGCCACGCGCGCCACGGGAAGAGGCACGAGACCAGCACCGCGGACGCCGCGAGCACGATGAACACCGGGACGGTCACGGTCGACACGGGCACGGCCGTGTACACGGCGGTGCCGCCACCGACCTGAAGGATCACCCCCACCCACGCGAGCGCGAGCCACCCCGCCAGAAGCAAGCCCCAGGTCGGCCGTGGCGCGCCGGGGTCTTCCGTCTGCAGGTAGACGAGCGCGAGCGTCGCCGCCGTGCTGCCCGCGATCGCCGTGAGCACGACACCGCCCGCTTCGACCGCGCTCATCGCCGCCGCGACCCCGAGCAGCGAGAGCGCCGTCTCCTGCCAGGCGCGCGGCTGGAGGGTGAGGAGCACCGCCGCGGGGATCGTGATCATCAGCCCGAAGGCGAAGGTCACGGCGTCGATCCGCAGGTCGAGCGAGGAGCCGTAGCCCAGCTGCCCGAGGATCAGCTCGAGCGACGACCGGACCGGCAGCCACACCGCGACCAGCGCGATCGCCGAGCCCCACGCACCCACGGCGGCGGCGACGCGTCCGAGGCGGAAGGCCGCGACCGCGGCGGCGGCGAGGAGCGGGATGGCTATGGGCGCGACGACGGCGAATGACGGCATGGCGCGCCGTCTACTGTAATTTCAGCCTTTCGATCGCCGCCTTGAGCGCGTCGCGGCGCTGTTCGAGGTCGGCCACCACCTCGGCAGGCGCCTTCTCCCGGAACGCGGGGTTGGCAAGCCGATCCTCCTGCCGCGCCAGGTCCTTCTCCATGCGCTCGAGCTCCTTCTGGCGACGCGCGTCGCCGGCCCCGGCGGGGAAGCTCACCCGGCCGGGTGCGACGGCGAGCGGCGTGGCCTGCTCGAGCTCGTCCACCAGCTCGAGGTGGGCCAGCCGAGCGACGAGCTCGCGCACGGTGCCGCCGACAGTGCCGTCGAGGAGCAGCCGGCCGCCGCGCGGCGGCGCGCCCGCCGCCTGGCGGTGACCCCTCACCTCCTCCACGATGGCCATCACCTGCTGGAACGTCTCTTCGGCGGCGGGGTCGACGAAGCGACCGTGCAGGTCGGGCCACTCCGAGCGCATCACGTAGTCACGCGGTCCCGGGAGCCGCGACCAGAGCTCCTCGGTGACGAAGGGCATGAACGGATGCAGCAGCCGGAAAAGATTGTCGAGACAGAAGAACACCACGTCCTGCGCCACCGCGTCGCCTGCGCGCAGCCGGTCCTTGATCGCCTCCAGGTACCAGTCGCACAGCTCGTTCCAGGCGAACGCATAGGCGGCGTTGATCGAGTCCTGGAAGGCGAAGTTGTCGATCCCGGCGGTGATCGCCGTGCTCGCGTACGAGAGGCGCGACAGGATCCATGCGTCCTCCACGTGCTCGTGCGCCTCGAGGAAGCCGGGCGGCGAGGACGGCGGGAGGCCGGGCGAGCTGAGCACCAGGCGCGTGGCGTTCCACAGCTTGTTGCTGAACCGGCGATAACCCTCGACGCGGCTTTCGTCGAAGCGCACGTCCTGGCTTGACATCGCGACCGACGTCGCCCACGCGCGCAGCGCGTCGGCGCCGTATCTGGCGATGAGCTCGCGCGGGTCGACGCCCGTGCCCAGCGACTTCGACATGCGGCGGCCGTCCGCGGCCTGGACGACGCAGTGGATGGCGACGTCGTGAAACGGCACCTCGCCCATGAACTCGAGGCCGGTCATGATCATCCGGCTCACCCAGAGGTTGATGATCTCCCGCGCGGTGCAGTTGATGTCCGTCGGATAGAAAGCGTCGAGGTCTTCGGTCTTGTCGGGCCAGCCGAGCGTGGCGAACGGCCACAAGGCCGACGAGAACCAGGTATCGAGGACGTCCGGGTCCTGCTTGAGGGCGGTGCTGTGACACTCCGGGCACTCGCGCGGCGGGTCGACGGCGACGGTCACGTGGCCGTTCTCGCACTGGTACACGGGGACGCGATGGCCGAGCCACAGCTGGCGACCGATGTTCCAGTCGCGCAGGCCGCGCAACCAGTCGAGATACGTTCGCTCATAGCGTTCGGGGTGCCAGCGCACCTTGCCCGCGCGCGACGCGGCGAGGGCCTTGTCACGCATCTCCTCCATGCGCAGCCACCACTGCTCGCTGATCAGCGGCTCGATGACGTGATGGCACCGGTCGCAGTGACCCACCTGGTGCACGTACGGCTCTTCTTTGACCAAAAGGCCCTGCCTCTTCAGCTCCTCGACGACGAGCTTGCGTACCGCGAGCGCGTCCATGCCGTCGTACGGCGTGCCCGGCACGTGCATGCTGCCGTCGAGGTTCATGCCGTTCACCACCGCCAGGCCGTGGCGCTGGCCGATCTCGTAGTCGAGCGGGTCATGACCGGGGGTGACCTTCAAAGCCCCGGTGCCGAAGCCCTTCTCCACCCCCGCGTCGGCGACGATGGGCAGCTCTCGCCCGACGATCGGCAGGACCGCGGTCTTGCCGACGATGCCTGTATAGCGCCCGTCGTCGGGATTCACCGCCACACCCGTGTCGGCCAGCATCGTCTCCGGCCGCACGGTGGCGATCGTCACGTCACCACCACCCTGGATCGGGTACTTGATGAAGTACAGCGTGTCGTGATGCTCCTGCCACTCCACCTCGAGGTCCGAGATCGCCGAGCGGTCGTGGGGACACCAGTTGACGATGCGCGGTGCGCGGTAGATCCATCCCTTCTCGTAGAAGGCGACGAAGGCGGTCATGACCGACCGGTAGTACCGCGCGTCCATCGTGAAGCGCTGGCGCGTCCAGTCCATCGACGCGCCAAGCAGGCGGAGCTGGTTGATGATCGTCGCGCCCACCGTCCGGTACCACTCGTCGACGATCTCGTTGAACGCGTCGCGTCCGATCTCCTCTTTGGTCTGGTCTTCCTGTGCGAGCCGTTTCTCGATGACGTTCTGGGTCGCGATCGCGGCGTGGTCGTAGCCCGGAAGGAACAGCACCTCCAGACCGTTCATGCGTTTGTAGCGCGCGATGAGGTCGTACACCGCCGTCTGCAGCGCGTGCCCCATGTGCAGCTCGCCGGTGATGTTCGGAGGCGGGAAGGCCATGGCGAATCGCGGCTTGTCGCTCGTCGGGTCGGCGACGAACAGGCCGTCGGCCTCCCAGCGCGCGTACCAGCCGGCCTCGATGGCCTGCGGGTCGAATGCCTTCGGCATCTCGGTTTCGATCAGGGGGCGTGCTTCATCCATGGCTTGGGCTCTGGTCCGCCGGCGAGATGGTCGCGGCTTAGCGCGACTGAGCCGGCGTGGGTACGGATACGCGTACGTCGCGGCTCATGGTGCGGAAGATGTTACCGCGTATGAAAGCCGTGAATGCCGGTAGATGCGGGTCTCGAGTGGCGCCGAAACCCGCAAGTGCCGGCAAACACGGTCCTGGTGTTAGCTGTGCGGCTCGATCTTGGGCGCGAACGTCTGGAGCGTGATCTTGCCTTCCTTGACGATGAACGTGTCCGCCGCGAACACCACGTCGGCGCCGACGCAGTTGGCGTGCCAGATCACGAACGCGGCCTCGCCGTCGACATGGACCACGTCCGGCACCACGGTGAAGGTCCCGGGCCTGAATAGCGTGGCAAAGAGTCCGGCGAACATCTCGCGAATCGACTCTCGCCCCTTGAGTACGCCTTCGGGACCGATGATGACCGACTCGTCCGTGTAGTCGGCGACCACACCGTCGAGGTCGCCCGACAGGAGCGCCCCCACGTGGTGGTCGAAAACCTGCCGCGTGGCCGAAACCTGAGTGCTCATGCAATCACCTCCAGAGCCCCCACCCGGAGCATTCCAAATGCTCCGACAGACCGACTGAATCGTGGGCTCGCCGCCGGCCCCTGTCGACTGTCAGCACGCGTAATCGGCGTCGGCTCCCCATGACGTGGTGCCGCTCTGGTAAAACCACTGCGGCAGGCTCGCCGAGAAGCTGCCGGAGCACCCGCCCTCGGGGACCCAGGCGCCGGAGGCATTCCGAGGCCTGAAGCCCGCCCCGGTCGTGATCGTGTTCCACGCACCGGCATACGAGTAGACGCCAACGGGAACATTCAGAGACAGCAGCTCGTCGACCGCCCCATCGATGGCAGCCTCATTGAGAACTCGGTCGGACGACGACCAGCTGTTGCCGGTTTCGACGTCGAGCCACCAGGCCACAGCCGTCCTGGTGTCGATCGGTCGCTTGCTGTAAGCGAAATAGCTTTCGCCGCATCCGATCTGCCACGCCTGCAGGTACTGGCCCGTGTAGCCCTCGGGCGAGCTGGCGTTCGCGCATGAGCTGGAGACCTGATGCGAGTATGCCTTCGAGTAGGCGACGTTTTCGTAGAGCATCGGGTAGCTCGTGGTTTCAGCCTGCGTCCAGAGCGACGAGCTGCACGTGTCAACGCTGAACGGACGCCCGCCGGTCACGCGCACGATGCCATACGAGTAGCCGGCCGTGGAGGTGGTGGCCTTCGTGCACTGATAGCTCGAGGTGTCGTAACCCGCCGTCCCGATAGGCACGAACGGATTCGTCTGGGCGAAAGCGGTGCCGGCGGTCATCACCAACGCGACGCCGGCGACGACGAGGGCGGGCAGGAATCTTCGCATCGACAGTTAATCTACTGACCCGAGTCCGGCGCGGCAGCTAAGAGCTGTAAATCCTCGCGAAGTTGCCCGCGAACGCTAGAAACTAGGCCGACTCTCCCACCGCCCGCGCGGGCGGCCCTTCGCTCTCCTCGGCGACCTCGAACTCGGGCTCGAGCGCGTCGCGGATCGACCTCTCGGAGATGATGCAGCGCTTGATCTCAGGCCGCGACGGAATCTCGAACATCGAGTTGAGGAGCGCCTCCTCGATGATCGACTTCAACGCGCGCGCGCCCGTGCCTCGGAGCAGCGCCAGCTCGGCGATGGCGTCGAGCGAGCCCTTCTGGAACACGAGCTCGACGTTGTCCAGCGAGAAGAATTTCTGGTACTGCTTCACCAACGCGTTCTTCGGCTCGGTCAGGATGCGCACGATGTCCTGCTGGTCGAGGTGGTGCAGGGTCACGATGATCGGCAGGCGACCGATGAACTCGGGGATGAAGCCGTACTTCAAGAGATCCTGCGGCTGCAGGTGCTTCAACGTCTCCGAGACGATGCGCTTCTCGGTGCGGTTGCTCGGCGCGCCGAAACCGATCGCGCGCCGGCCGATGCGCTGCTCGACCACCTTGTCCAGGCCGTCGAAGGCGCCGCCGCAGATGAAGAGGATGTTGGTCGTGTTGATCTGGATGAAATCCTGGTGCGGGTGCTTGCGTCCGCCCTGCGGCGGCACGTTGGCGACGGTGCCCTCGAGGATCTTGAGCAGCGCCTGCTGCACGCCCTCACCGCTGACGTCGCGCGTGATCGACGGGTTGTCGGACTTGCGCGCGATCTTGTCGATCTCGTCGATGTAGATGATTCCGCGCTCGGCGCGGCTGATGTCGAAGTCGGCGGCCTGGATCAGGCGGAGGAGGATGTTCTCGACGTCCTCGCCGACGTAGCCCGCCTCGGTGAGGCTCGTGGCGTCCGCGATGGCGAACGGAACGTCCAGGATCTTGGCGAGCGTCTGCGCGAGGTACGTCTTGCCACAGCCCGTCGGCCCGACGAGAAGCACGTTGGACTTCGTCAGCTCCACGTCGCCGACCGACTTGGAGGCGCTGATGCGCTTGTAGTGGTTGTAGACCTGGACGGAGAGCACCTTCTTCGCGCGCTCCTGGCCGATGACGTACTGGTCGAGCGCGGCGCAGATGGTCTTGGGGTTCGGGATGAAGCCGGTCTTCTGCTTCTTGGTGCCGGCGGAGCGGTTGTCGTCCTCGAGGACCTCCTGGCAGAGGTCGATGCACTGGTCGCAGATGAAAACGCCGGGGCCCGCGACCAGCTTGCGGACCTGGTCCTGGCCCTTGCCGCAGAAGCTGCAGCGGGTGTAGCGCCGGCGGTCTTCTCGTTCGTTCATATGGCCCCTGGGTTCAAATCCTTAAGGTGATGCGGGCGCCGGGGGATTATGGCCCCACAGCATCTCGTTGGCAAGGCTTATGCACTCGCTGCAGATGAACACTCCGGGCCCCGCGATCAGGCGCACGCCTCTCTCGCCCTGGGGCTTCCCGCAGAACGAGCACTTCGCTCGGTGCCGTTGCACCTCGTCGCGCTTCGATCTGCGTCGGAAGATCATCCGGCCGCGACCTTCTCCTTTTCTTTCTCGGTGTCCTTGGCCTTGTCCGGAGCGCCGGGCTTGGCCGTCGTCAGGATGATGTCGTCGATCAATCCATATTCCTTCGCCGCGTCCGCGGTGAGGAAGTAGTCGCGCTCGGTGTCCTGCGTGACCTTCTCGATCTTCTGGCCGGTGTGCCGCGCGAGGATCTGGTTCAGCTGCTCGCGCGTGCGCAGGATCTCCTTGGCGTGGATCTGGATGTCGGTCGCCTGGCCCTGCATCCCGCCCCACGGCTGGTGGATGAGGATGTTCGCGTGGGGCAGCGCGTAGCGCTGTCCGTGCGCTCCTCCGGCGAGCAGCACCGCGGCCATCGAGTAGGCCATGCCGATGCAGATGGTGGAGACCGGGGGACGGATGTACTGCATGGTGTCGTAGATGGCGAGCCCCGCGGTCACCTGGCCGCCCGGGCTGTTGATGTACAGCGCGATCTCTTTCTCCGGGTCTTCGGACTGGAGGAACAAGAGCTGGGCGACGACGAGGTTCGCGACCTGGTCGTCGATCGGCGTGCCGATGAACACGATGCGCTCTTTCAGCAGCCGCGAGTAGATGTCGAAGGCGCGCTCCCCGCGACCGGTGTTCTCGACGACCATCGGCACGAGGTAGTTGGATGGATACTGAGTTCGGTTCATGCTGGGCACAACGTCATTCTAGACATGCCCTCCCGGCCTGCCGTCAAGTTCCGGCAGGAACTACCTCCAGCAGCCGATCGAGGACGCGGCGGCGCCGCAGGCGGGAGGCGAAGTAGCGCCGAGCCGCGCGGCTCGCCTTCAGGGCGTCGAGCTGGCCTTTGAGCTCTTCGTCCTGGGCCGCCTGCTCCTCCAGGTACCCGAGCACCTCCTCGTCAGTCGGCTCGAGACCCTCACGGCGCGCGAACTCCTGCAGCACGAGGTCGGTCCTGAGCCTGCCTTCGGCCTCGGGCCGGTGCTCCTCCATCCACTGGACGAGCGTCCTCCCGAGGTACTCGAGGTACTTGTCGAGCTTCAGGCCCTGGCGGTTGAGCGTGCGCTCCAGCGACTCGAGCTCGCTCGTCAGCTCGCGGTCGACCAGGGAGGTCGGGACGTCGACCTCGGACGCGTCGACGAGCGCTTTCACGGCCATCTGCTCGCGGTCCATCTTCTCGATCGCCTTCGCCGATTCCTCCAGCTCCTCGCGCACCGCCTTGCGATAGTCGTCGGCGGTCTGCTGCTTGCCGTTGGTCATGCTCCTGGCGAGCTCGTCGTCGAGCGGAGGCAGGACCTTCTCCTTGACCCCACGCACGGTGACGCGGATCGTCGCCCGCTTGCCGGCGAGCTCCGCGTTGCTGTAGTCGGCGGGAAAATCGACACGCACCTCACGCGTCTCGCCCGTGAAGGTGCCCGGCAGCGCCTCCACGAGCTCGGGCAGGAGCACACCCGCCTTGACCTCGGCCTCGGTCGCGTTGCGCGATTCCGACGCCACGACTGCGCCGTCGGCCACGACCTCGATGTCGATCACGGCGATGTCGCCGAGACGCACCTCACGCTCCACCGGGGTGATCTCCGCCATCGGCTCGCGGAGGTCTTCCAGGCGGCGATCGACCAGCTCGTCGGTCACCTCGTGCGTGTGGTCGGGCTTCTCCACGCTCAGCTTGCTCGCGTCGGGCAGCGTCACCTCGGGCATGACGCTGATCGTGGCCTTGAGCTTCGCGGGGCGGCCCCGCTCGAGCTCGAGCACCTCGACGTCAGGGTTGTCGATGGGGTCGATCGACTTTTCGGTCAGCGCCTGCTGCACGACCTCGGGGACCATGGTCTCGACGACCTCTTCGCGCAGCGCCTCCGGTCCGAGCCTCGCCTCGATGAGGGCGCGCGGCGCCTTCCCCGGCCGGAAGCCCTCGATCTTCGCCCGAGACGCCAGCCGCGACAGCACGCGCTCGTAGGTCTTCTCGACGACTTCGGCCGGCACCTCGATCGTCATGCCGACCTGGCTTTTCGGCAGGCGCTCCGTCTCGATCGTCAGCGCATCGGGCATCGAGCCCGAATTTAGCAGCCGGGCGGAGGCGTCGCGAGCGGCTTCGGCGACGGGCACGGCGACGGGCTCGCCACGACCGGGCCTCCCGGGTCGGGCGGCACCGACGGCGGGACGTAGCTCGGAGTCGGGCTCGGCGGGTTGTCGCCGGGAAGCTTGTCGATCTTCGTCGTGTCGGTGAGGTACCAGTCACCGCCTTCGTAGACGACACCGGGCGGCGCGGTGTACCACCGGTCACCCGGAACACCGACGAGCGCGTTGGCCACGAAGTTGTGAAGGCCGGGCGAGGCGACGAACACGCCGTCGGAGCCGCTGATCATCGTGTACTGGTTGCTCAGGATGTCACCGACCCACATGCCGGCGGCCAGGTCAGGTGTGAAGGCGACGGTCACGGCGTCCTTGAAGTTGTCTGTCGTCCCGGTCTTCGCGGCCACGATGCGGTCGGACCAGTGCAGCGGGCTGCCGCAGCCGAAGATCATGCAGCGGTTCTGGTCGTCGGCCATGATGTTGGCCATGATGAAGGCCACCGCCGGGTCGATCACCAGCTTGGCCCGCTGGTCGGGATGCGTGGTGTACAGCGGCTGGCCGTGGGAATCAGTGACCGTGAGGATCGCCTCGGGCGTGTGATACACGCCCATGTCGGCGTAGGTGGCCATGCCGGCCACGTGCTCCAGGAGCGTGATCGGATAACCACCGAGCGTCAGCGAAGGACCGTACTCGTCGGCCGGTGCGTTGGCGTCGTAGCCGGCGAATGAGCCGTCGGGGTTCGCGACCACGTAGCGCGGACGCACGCTCATGCTGCGCATCCAGCTCAGCACGGCCGGCACGCCAATCGACAGCTCGACCTTGACCGCGGCGATGTTCAGCGAGTTGCCCATCGCCTTCTTCAGCGGCAGCACGCCGTGCGACTTGCCGTCGTAGTTGTAGATCTTGGTCGTGCTGTACGCGTCTTTGTAGACAAGGGGACTGGGGCCGTCGTACACCGGCGTCTCGACCGTCGCGGCACGCGCGTTGATCACAGCGCCATACGTGTACGGCTTCATCGACGAGCCCATGTTCCGCGGAATGGTCGTGTAGTTGATCTGGCCGCCGGTCTGGTTGTAGTCGGGCGAGCCGACCATGACCAGGATGTTCCCGGTCGTGGGCTGAATCGCCACGAGGCCGGACGAGAGAACGCCCCTCGGGTCGCAGCCGTAGTTGCTGTGCCGGGCGTTGCACGCGATGCGCGACATGTTGCTCGTGACCGCGAGCTCTCCGGTCTGCTGCATTGCCCAGTCGAGCGTCGTCTTGACGTTCAGCTGTTGGACTCCCGGCTGGAAGCCCAGCTGCCGCAGCTCGGCGAGCACGTAGTCGACGAAGTGCGGCGCGAGGAAGCTGTTCACCGGCGCATAGAACTTCAGCTTCTCGGCGGCCGCTTTGTCCATCTCGTCCTGGGTGATGAAGTTCGCGCGAACCATGGCGCGAAGGACCTCGGTCTGCCGCAGTGCGGCGGCGTCGGGGTGCAGGACCGGGTTCCATTCCGTCGGCGCTTGCGGCAGACCCGCCAGCATCGCCGCCTGAGCGAGGTCGAGCTTCGAGGCCGGAATCTGGAAGTAGCTGAGCGAAGCCGCCTCGATGCCGTACGACTGTGAACCGTAGAAGCTCTTGTTGAGGTAGAGCTCCATGATCTGGTCTTTGCTGTAGGTCTGGCTCAGCTCGTACGCGAGCGCGACCTCTTTGATCTTGCGGCTGTAGGTCTGATCCGGCGTCAAGAATTGCTGCTTCGCCAGCTGCTGAGTGATGGTGCTGCCGCCACCGACGACGTGACCCGCGCGGATGTTGTCGATCACCGCGCGGATGATTCCGGCAAGATCGAACCCGGGGTTGGTGTAGAAGCCCCTGTCTTCGATGGCGACCGTCGCCTGAATGGCGACGGGTGCGATGTCCTTGAGCTTGACCGCGAGCCGGTGGTCGCCGTGGTCGCCGACGTCTGCGAGGACCACCTTGCCGGTGCTGTCCGTGATGATCGTGTCGCCGGCGAACGACGCCGAGTCGAGGCCCTGGATCGAGGGCAGGCTGTCGAAGAACGTCTGGGCGTAAGCGTCGGCGCCGAGGCCGAGCACGAGCAGGATCGCGACCATGGCGCCGAGACCGCGCAGCACCGCCGTGCGGCGCATCTTCTGCCCGATCGGCGACCAGCCCGCGTGAATGCGTGCGCGGGGACTGTGACCGCCCTTGGTTTTTATCCGCTCAGGAACGTTTCGACCCATAGATTTTCAGCAGGGCGCGCAGGATTCTACGCTTTCCCGTCCTCCCCAACGACGATCACCCGTGGAGGGTTACGCTGCAGCCGCGAGAGCAGGCCCTCGGCCGCCATCTCGTATTCGTCCCGCTGGACGGCACGAAGCGCGAAGATCGCCACCACGTAGACGGCGAAGCCCAACGGCACCGTGAGGTAGATCGAGAACGTCCGCATCGGGAAGAGGACGGCGCCCATCACGAGCCCGGCCAGCGCGATCCGCCACGTGATTCGCAACACGTTCAACCTCAGCTCGGGGCGGTGGAGCTGGACGAACCACCAGCCGGCCGCGCAGAGCGACGCCTCGACGACGACGGTTACGACGGCCGCCCCCAGGTAACCGAAGAACGGGATGGCCACGAGGTTTAGCGCCACGGCAAGCACGGCCGCGAGGGCGGTCGCCCAGGCGTTCAGACCCTGGCGGTTGTTGGCGTTGAGCATCGCGTAAAAGGCCGAGTTGGCAAACAGGAAGACGATGCCGAACGCGAGGATGCGGAGAGCCGGCTCCGACTCGGCGAACTGACCCGAGCGGTTGAAGATCGCGTTGATCGGATGCACGAGCACGAAGGTGCCCACCGTCAGCGGCCAGCCAAGGAGGACCAGCACTTTGAAGAATCGCTCGTACGTGACCTTCAGCCGGGCGGGGTCGCTGACGAAGTAGACGCCCAGCAGCGGGTAGACGACGGTCTGGATCGCGAGCGGCACGAACTGGAGCGCTTCGAAGGGTTTGTACGCGAGTGTGTACCAGCCGACCTCGGCGAAAGACCGGAACTGCTGCAGGATGATGAAGCCGGCTCGGAAGTAGGCGTTCGTCAGCAGGAAGGTCAAGGCGAATGGAAACGCGAGGGGCAGCCAGGACCGGATGAGGCTGACGTCAAACCCGAGCTTGATCCGCCCCAGGCGAAACACCGGGATGACGACCAGCGAGTAGACGATCGTGAAGCTGTACGAGGCCGCGTAGGCCAGCAGGTAGTAGGCGACGCCCGCGTGCACGCGCGAGCCCAGGATGATGAGGCCGGCCTGGATCAGGGTCTCGACGACGATGGCGACGGCGTCGAACTCCGCGCGGCCGACCGCGTAGAACGTGTTGCGCAGCAGGCTCGCATACGCAGTGCTGATGAGAAGCGCGGAGCCGGGGATGATCAGCGAGGTCAGATCGCCCCTGGTGCCGGCGGCCAGCGCGATCGCGAGGACGATCGCCGAGGCGATCGCGAGGGCGACTCGAAAAAGCATCAGCGTGCCGAGGTAGTCGCCGAGGTGAGCACGGCTGCGCGCAGCCTCGCGTGTGTAGAGCGACTGGAAGCCCAGGTCGCCGACCACGGCGACAAAGCCGGAATAGACGAGAAGCGTCTGGTACTGGCCGTATCGGCTGGCGCCCAGCGCGTTGGCGAGGACGATGACCACGACGAGCGAGATGACGCGCGAGAGCGTGCGTGCGGCCAGGATGAAGACCGAATTGCTCACCGCGCGCGTGCCGAGCTGGGCTGCGGCGCCTTCAGCCGTGTCGGTCACGGCGGGAAGTTTAGTTTCTGTTAGATCGTCCCGCCCTTGATCTTCGGCCTGGCCTCAGGCGCGATCAGCAGGAGCACCTGGCCCTCGGCGAGGTTGGGGTGATGCTGATCGAGGTCGTCGATGGCGTGCGTCAGCTGCGCGTAAGTGATGTGGTATCCACGCCCCCACGAGATGCCCGGGTCGTTGAGCCACACGCCTGAGCTGTCGTAGCCGATGATCGTCACGAAGTGCGGCACCGACCAGCCCGTCTGCTCGTAATGGCTGTAGTAGCCCGGGTAGTGGCTGTTGCCGAGGCCGTGCGTCCGCACCTCGGCGAGCAGCGGACGGCCGGCTGAGAGCTGCTGCGCGATGACCTTCGGGTCGTTGGCCACCAGGCGGTACCCGTAACCCCAGTGCTGCTGCGCAAGCTGCCCGACCTGCACGTCGTTGAGGTCGGCGGCGGGCTTCCAGGCGTCGATGGTGGCGATCATGCTGTCCGCCCTGTGCGGGTCGATGACCACCGACGAGTCCTGGTTCCAATAGAGGTAGAGCATGGACAGGTTCGCCGCCTCGCAGCTCTCCTGATGCTGGGCCCAGTTGTTCAACGGCGCCTGGGTGGTGAACGGGACCTGCAGCAGGACGTGGTCGGGGAGGGCCACAGGCGTGACCTGCGTGCCCGGTCCGACCGTCGGGATGGGCTGCGCCTGCACCTTCGTGACGCCGGGCAGCGGCCTGACGTCGCCGGCGTTGAGGAAATGGCGTCCGATGGCTCCGGACGCCCCGCCCAGGGCGACCGCCGCGATCACGGCGATCGCGATCCCGCCCCAATGGACCCCCACGGGCCGGATCCTGGCTCCCCGCTCGAGCTGGATTTCCATCGACCGCAGATAGAACGCGGCCTCGCGGACCCTTACCCATCGCGGTTTAGGGATGTAAAGGCCGCTCTATACTCCGATCCGAAATCACGATGCCCGCAACCTTTGCCGCCCGGAGACAGTTGTAGCTACCGATGCTCGGGGCATTGAAGTGGTTTTTCGGGCTGGGACTGGTGGCGGCCGTCGGGATCGGCGCCGGGATCTACTTCGCCTTCAACGGCGGCAGCGGGGAGACGTCCTACGTCACGCCGGACCTGGTGCCCATCGACAGCACCTCGAGCACGAACCAGGAGGACCAACCGCCGGTCAACCTGCCGGCCGCGGTCAGCCTGCCGGTCCCGTTCACGCCGCAGGCGCCTTTGGGCAACTGGGCCGCCAAGCAACACACGTGCGAAGAGGCGAGCCTGGTCATGGTCGACCGCTACCTGCACGGTGACCACACCGGGGCGCTGATCGACCCGCACACGGCCGATGCCGCGATCAACCAGATCACGGCCTGGAAGCCCGCGCAGGACCTCACGGCCAATCAGGTCGGCGAGCTGGCGCAGAAGTACATGGGCTGGGCGTACAAGGTGCTGCCGGCGACGCGGCTGAACATGAAGCAGCAGCTGGCGCTGGGGCGGCCGCTGATCGTCGGCGTGCGGACGCACGGCCTCGGCAACCCGAACTACCCGGGGTACAGCAGCCACTACGAGCAGGCGGGGTGGTCGGTGTCGCACTACCTCGTGGTCGCGGGCTACGACCAGAGCGACACGTACATCCTCAACGACCCGGGACTGACGCGCGGGCACGGGTATCACATCAGCTACGACCAGCTGATGCACGCGATCGACGACCTCGACCAGGCGTATCCCGACCTGAACGCCGGCCGTGTGTTCGTCGTGCTGGCTCCGTTCGGGAGCTCGGGCAGCAGCTAGCCCGCCGCCAACTCCCGGATATGCGCGCATATCCGACGTTTTGGCACCGAGCCGTTCCGTTATGCGCGCATATCCGGCGGCCGGTCAGGCGAAGACGATCGCCTCCTGGAAGTCCGAGTAGCCGGCCTCGAACGCCCCCTTCGAGACCCAGTACTGCCCGCGGATCGGGTCGTTGACAAGGACCGAGGTCGGGCTCACCCCGACCACCGTGTACACGTGCGAGGCGAAGACCGGACCGATCCACGGGATCCACTGCCCGTCGAAGCTCAGGTAGTCGCGCCGAGGGTGCCACTGCCAATCCCAGGTCGAGAACGCGACCACCGGGTGGCCGGCGATGACGCGCGCGTAGATGGTCGCCGCGGACATCGAGCCGTATGCAAGGACCCTCGCCCCGTGCGCCTGCGCCACCCGCACGAGCGGCGGGTAGTACGTGCCGAAGCCGGTGTAGTTGCTCTCGCTGCCGTTCACGTTGCCGACGAACGTCTCGTAGGGGTTGCCCCATCGCACCCGCCCGGCCGAGTCGACGTACATCGGCCGGCGGTCTGAACCGATCTCGGTGAGGATCTCGTCCTGGCTGAGCGAGATCCCCTGGTGCGTCAGGGCCATGGAGGTGGCGGCCTCCTCGCAGCTCAGCGGGTGGTTCTGGTAGATGAAGGTGACCCCGGAGATGACGTGCGTCTGGCTGAGGACCACGTTGATGGCGTGGTCCGCCGCCGCGGTCACCTGCTGCACGTCAACGCTGATCGACTGAAACTCGGCGACCGTGACGGCGTTCGCGTAGAGCACCTTGTCGTTGGCGATCCGGCTCTGGAACCCGGAGATGTCGATGCCGTACAGGTCGGCGGCCGCAGCTTCGTCCGACGCTTTCTGCAGGTCCGCCTGCGTCACGACCGCGGCGTCGATCCGGCCCTGCAGATTGACCTGAAGCGACAGCAGGTTCCTGGTCATGAACTCCGCGCGCGCCATCCGCTCCTGCGGGCCGAGCAAGGTGTACCGGTCCGCGCGGCCGAGCAGGTCGGCGGCGGGGTCGCTGCGGATGCCGAGGCGGTTGGACTGCTGCGTCTGGGTGACGACGATTCCCGCCACCGCGGCGATGCGGCGGTCGATCGGGACCAGCCGCGCCTCCATGTTCCAGTCGTCGCGCAGCGTCGCGAAGTCGAGCGGCGTCACGGCCTGGTCGAACGCCTCCAGCCGCAGCTTGCGCTGCAGGTAGCTCTCCGGCGCCAGGGCCTGGTGGAGGGCCTGGTCGGCCTGCAGCGCCTGGCTGCGAAACAGGCTCAGGTCGGCGACCCATATCGCATCGGTCTCCCGCTGCCACCGGTCGATCGTGTCCGCGCCGCCGGGCAGCCAGAACACGCCGCCGGCCCCGATCACGATCGACGCCTGCGTCATCGAGTACTGCTGCTCGAGCGCGGCGAGGTCGGCGTCAGGGATGCCGTTCGAGCGCATCAGCGCCCACCGGTCGTGCAGCGCCTGCGCGCGGGCCTGGAGGACGTACGAGCTCGCCGAGTCGAGCAGTCCCCCACCGCCGAGCGAGCTGACGACCGCCAGGAGCAGGAGCGAAGCCAGCGGTCGCAGCAACCACGGCGTGCGGCGCGGCGGGAGCGGGAGGAGCTTCGGCCTGACCGGGCGTGCTTCTGTCGGCGCTGCCGGCAGCTCGCGCTCGGCAGCGATCACTGCCACGGGCGATCGCTTCGCATCTGCTACTGCTCAACGACCTCACCCCGAGGCCCGCTCGCCGAGGCGAGCATACACCTCGTCCGGCGCCACCAGCCGCTCCTGCCGGGTGCCTGGAAAATGAACTCGGACGCCGGGCCTCCCGGGACTCCCGAGCTCCCAGCCGAGGGAGTAAAGCTCCGCCGCCCTGGCGAGGTCGGCGGCGTTGGCGGTCCGGAGGCCGTCCGTGAAGCCGAGCGTCTGGGTGCGCGAGCCGGGAAAGCCGAGCCGGACCTCCCCGCCGGTCTTGAGGTTGAAGACGAAATCGTCGAGGGCGCCCGCGTCCGAGCCCGCCACCAGCTCGGCGACGGTCGGCAGCTTGCCTTCGCGCATGGCCGCCTTCAGGTCGGCGCGCGTCGTGCGCTGCGCGAGACGCTGCCGGCGCCGCAGCTCGGTCAGCAGCTGGTCGCGCTCTCCGCGGAGCTGGACCAGTCCCTCCTCCAGGGGCCGCATCCGTTCGCGGACGTCGGCGACTCGACGCTCGAGCTCGGCCTCGTCCAGCTGGTCCACGGCCTAAGTCTCGTGCGCGGCGCGCCGGCCGCGGAAGGCCGCGAACAGCGCCAGGTCGTACACGATCTTCAGCCCACCCCCGGCAAAGAACGGAAAGCCGTAGGCGGCGACGCCGATGGCCACGCCTGCCAGCGGGGCGCCGAGCCCCTGGGCCACGCCGCGGACCGCTCCGGTGACGGCGACGGCGCCTGCGCGCTCGGCCGGGGGAACGATCGAAACCACGTACGCCTGGCGGGCCGGCACGTCCATCTGCGACAGGGCAAACCGCGCCAGGAGTAGCGCCACCGCCGACGGCAGGGTCGGGGCCAGAGGCACGAGCAGCAGCAGAACGTTGCTCGGCAGGTGCGTGAAGACCATGGTGTTGATCAGCCCGATCCGGTCGCCGAGGCGCCCCGACACCTCGTACGAGACCGACTGCAGGACTGCCACGCCGGCGAATATCGGGCCGAGCAGAGCCGAACCGGCGCCGAAACGGACGTGCAGCCAGTACGCGATGACGGCGTTGGCCACCAGGCCGCCGCCCAGTGAATCGAGGGCGAACAACGCGGACAGGCCGAGCAGCGGCCGCAGAGAGCCGAAGGCGGGTTCGCCGCGACCGGACTCCACGTGCGACGACATGAGCAGCGGGAGCGCGGCCGTCACCAGGCCTATCGCCGCGTACACATAGAAGAAGAGTCGTGGGTTCGGCGCGGCGAGCGCCGCGGAGAGGCCGCCGGCGGCGTTGAACAGCCCACCCGTCAGCGAGTAGCGGCCGAACGCCCGGTTGCGCAGCTGGTCGGGGACGGATTCGGCCAGCATCGCCTGCTCGACCGACGCGAACGGCCCGAGGTCGACGCTCGCGGCGCCCAGCATGCCGGTGAGGCCGGCCAGCGTCAGGAGCACCGGCTGGTGGACGGTCGCCAGATCCGCGCCCGTCAAGGCCATGAGCACCCCCGTCGTCGCAAGCGTGGCGCGCCGGCCGTAGCGCGCGGCGAGCGCGGCGGCGGCCAGCCCGGTCAGAGACGCCGCGGCGAGCCCGACTCCGAGCGTCAGGCCGATGAGCCCGGGCGACAGACCTGCGCGTTCGAGCGCGAGCCCGACCAGCACGGCCGAGAAACCGAACCCGAAGGCCCGCAGGCCACGGGCGGACAGCAGGAGCGCCCGGTCTCTGGTCAGCGGCGTCTGGCCGCCGTCACGCCGGCGAGGTATTTCAACGTCCCTGTTGAAAAACTCCTAAAATGAATTCCGTGGAGTCCAAGCGCGAGGTGATTCTCGCGTTCCTGAAGATGCACGGCCAGGCCACTCTAGGCGAGATCGCCGCGCACCTCGAAGTCTCGAAGCAGGGCGCCATCCGCCACCTCGAGGCGCTCGAATCTTCGGGCCTCGCCACCGTGGCCCCGAGCCAGGCACACGGTCGCGGGCGGCCGGAGAACGTCTACCGGCTGACCGAGCACGCCGACGCGCACTTCCCGGACGGCCACCGCGAGCTGACCGGCGAGCTCGTCGACTTCATGACCACCGAGCAGCTCAAGCAGTTCTTCGAGCGCCGCGCGGCCCGCATCGAGGCGGAATATGCACCTCGATTGGCGGGCCTAGACTTTGCAGGTCGAGTCCGCGAGCTTGCCCGGCTCGCCACCGAGCACGGTCACATGGCCGAGGTGGTGGAGCTCGGCGACGGCGGGCTGGCGATCCGTCACTGCAACTGCCCGATCCAGGACGTGGCCGCCCGCACCGGCCTCCCATGCGTCAACGAGCAGCAGATGTACGAGCGGCTGCTCGGCGGCGAGGTCACCCGCACGACGTGGATGGCCGACGCGGCCGACGATTGCACCTATGCCACGAAGGAGAACGAAAAAGGAATTGGCTGATTTCGAGATTCGAGAACTGCGCGCTAGCGTCGAGGGCCGCCAGATCCTCAAGGGAGTGTCGCTCGACATCAACAAAGGCGAGGTCCACGCGGTGATGGGCCCGAACGGGTCGGGCAAGTCGACGCTGTCGCACACCCTCATGGGCCACCCCGGCTACACGGTCGACGGCGGTGAGGTGCGCTTCAAGGGCCAGAACATCCTCGAGCTCGAACCGGACGAGCGGGCACGCCTGGGCATGTTTCTCGCGCTCCAGTATCCGGTCGTGGTGCCCGGCATCTCGATGGCCAACTTCCTTCGCACCGCGCTCAACGCGCACCGCGGATACGACGGCAAGGACAAGTCCAAGCAGGTGACGCCGAAGGAGTTCCGCGCGCTGTTGAAGCCGGAGCTGCAGACCCTGCACATGGACGACTCGTTCCTGTCGCGCTACATCAACGACGGGTTCTCCGGCGGCGAGAAGAAGCGCGCCGAGATTCTGCAGATGGCGGTGCTCAAGCCCGAGATCGCGATCCTCGATGAGACCGACTCCGGCCTGGACATCGACTCCATCAAGTTCGTCGCGGAAGAGGTGAACCGTATGCGCGGACCGAACCTCGGCGTCCTGATCATCACCCACTACACGCGCATCCTCGAGTTCATCAAGCCCGACTTCGTGCACGTGCTGGTCGACGGCAAATTCGTGCTTTCGGGCGGGCCGGAGATCGCCCAGCGGCTGGAGAAGACCGGCTACGCCGAATGGGGCAAAGAGGAAGCGGCGCAGCCGCAGGAGGTCGCCTGATGGCTTCCGTTCCGAAACTGGACGTCGGCGTCGACTACAAGGAGAAGTACGGTTTCTTCTTCCCCGAGGACTACGTCTTCAAGGCCAAGCGCGGCCTGAACGAGGAGATCGTCAAAGAGATCTCCTACATGAAGGGCGAGCCCGAGTGGATGACGAAATTCCGCCTTCGCTCGCTCGAGATCTTTCGCAAGAAGCCGATGCCCACCTGGGGCGCGGACCTCTCGGTGATCGACTTCGAGAACATCTTCTACTACCTCAAGCCGGCGGAGAAGCAGTCGGCGTCGTGGGACGAGCTGCCCGCGGACATCAAGGCGACGTACGACCGCCTGGGCGTGCCCGAGGCGGAGCGCAAGTTCCTCGCCGGCGTGTCGGCGCAGTACGAGTCGGAGGTGGTCTACCACTCGCTGCAGGAGAAGCTGACCAAGCAGGGCGTGATCTTCCTCGACACCGATTCCGCGTTGCGCGAGCACCCGGACCTGTTCAAGGAGTACTTCGGGACCGTCATCCCGCCCGCGGACAACAAGTTCTCGGCGCTGAACAGCGCGGTGTGGTCGGGCGGCTCGTTCATCTACGTGCCGAAAGGCGTGAAGGTCGAGATCCCGCTGCAGGCCTACTTCCGGATCAACGCCGAGAACATGGGCCAGTTCGAGCGGACGCTGATCATCTGCGACGAAGACTCGTACGTGCACTACATCGAGGGCTGCACCGCGCCGATCTACACGACGGATTCGCTGCACAGCGCGGTGGTCGAGATCATCGTCAAGAAGAACGCCCGCTGCCGGTACACGACGATCCAGAACTGGTCGACCAACGTCTACAACCTCGTGACCAAGCGCGCGATGGCTTACGCCGACGCGACCATGGAGTGGGTCGACGGAAACCTCGGGTCGCAGATCACCATGAAGTACCCCTCCGTCTACCTGATGGAGCCGGGCGCCAAGGGCGACGTGCTGTCCATCGCCTTCGCCGGCAAAGGCCAGCACCAGGACGCCGGCGGCAAGATGATCCACGTCGCGCCGCACACGACCTCGACCATCACGTCGAAGTCGATCAGCAAGGCCGGCGGCCGGACGTCGTACCGCGGCCACGTGAAGATCTACCCCGGAGCCAACAACTGCAAGTCGTTCGTCAAATGCGACGCGCTGCTGCTCGACGACGACTCGCGCTCCGACACGTATCCGTACAACGACGTCGACGCCGAGAACGTGACCCTGGGCCACGAGGCCACGGTGAGCAAGGTCAGCGACGAGCAGCTCTTCTACCTCATGAGCCGCGGCATCCCGCGCGCCGAGGCGGAGACCATGATCGTCAACGGCTTCATCGAGCCGTTCACCAAGGAGCTCCCGCTCGAGTACGCGGTGGAGCTCAACCGCCTCATCCAGCTCGAGATGGAGGGCTCGGTCGGCTGATATGACCCTGACCGCTCAAACCCTGGACCAGCTCCAGGGCGAACCGGGCTGGCTGCGAGAGCGGCGCGAGTCGGCGTTCGCGACGTTCGAGAAGCTGCCGAACCCCAGCAAGACGGACGAGGAGTGGCGACGCACCGACGTCAGCCGCCTGGACGTCGGCCGGTTCTCGAAGCTCGAGCACCTGGACGGGCACAAGCTCATCCTGCCGTCCGCATTGCCCCCAGGCGTGATCCTCGAACCGCTGCGCGAAGCGGCGAAGAACCACCCGGATCTCGTGCAGTCTCGCCTCTTCTCCCTTGTGCACGCCGACCGCGACCGTTTCGCCGCGCTTCACGCCGCGTTCTTCACCGGCGGCACCTTCCTCTATGTCCCCGACGGAGTCGTCATCGACCAGCCGATCATCGGCCAGCACTTTTCGCACGAGGCGGGGACGAGCGTGCTCCCCCACACGCTGATCGTCGCCGGCAAGAACTCCAGGTTCGACTACCTCGACGAGTACATCGCCGAGCACGACGACGAGGCCGGCTACCGCACGGGCTCGACGGAGATCTTCGTCGACGAAGGTGCCACCGTCGGCTACGTCGCGGTCCAGAAATGGGGTCGTGACGTGTGGCATTTCTCCGACCAGCGGGCGGAGCTGCGCAAAGACGCGACGCTGCGGCTCTTCAACGTCACCCTGGGCGGCAAATTCTCGAAGACCCGCGTCGAGGCGTCGCTGGCCGGCGAGGGCGCGAACGCAGAGCTGAAGGCGATCTACTTTGCTTCCGGCGAGCAGTTCTTCGACTTCCACACGCTCCAGGACCACCGAGTCGGCAACACGCGGTCGGACCTTCTGTTCAAGGGCGCGCTTTCCGGCACGGCGCGGACGGTGTACGCCGGCCTGATCCGGATCGAGAAGCACGCCGCGCGTTCAGACGCGTACCAGGCCAACCGCAACCTCGTCCTGTCCGACCACGCCAAGGCCACGTCGATCCCGATGCTGGAGATCGACAACAACGACGTGCGTTGCACGCACGGCGCGACGGTCGGGCCGGTCGACCCGGAGCACCTCTTCTACCTGCGGTCGCGCGGCATCCCGGAAGCGACCGCCAAGCGGATGCTCATCCAGGGCTTCTTCGGCGACGTGCTGGACCGGATTCCGTTCGAGCACGCGCGCAAGCTCGTCGAATCGGAGCTGGAGAGGCGGATTGGCTAGACACCGCGTCGCCTCGGTCGACGAGGTTCCGGTCGAGAGCATGAAGCGCGTCGACGCGGGCAGCGTGCCGGTTTGCCTGGCGCACGCGGAGGACGGCGGCTTCTACGCCCTCAACGACATCTGCACGCACGAGGAGTTCTCGCTCTCGGACGGCGAGCTGTGGGGCATGGACGTGGAGTGCCCCCAGCACGGATCGCGCTTCAACCTGATCACGGGCAAGGTGACCGGCCTGCCGGCGGTGATTCCGGCCACGACCTACCCGGTGACGGTGGAGGACGGTGATGTCTACGTTGACGTATGACGTCGCCGCCATAAGGCGCGACTTTCCGATCTTCGAGATCGGCATCGCCTACCTCGACTCCGCCAACACGTCGCAAAGGCCGAAGCAGGTCACGGGCGCGATGCTCGAGTACTTCGAGAAGTTCAACTCCAACATCCACCGGGCCGCGTATCGCATCGCCGAGGAGGCGACCGTGCGCTACGAGGCGACGCGGGAGAAGGTGCGCGCGTTCATCAACGCCGCGTCGACCAAGGAGATCGTCTACACGCGTGGCACGACCGAGGCCATCAACCTGGTCGCCTACTCCTGGGGTCGCGCCAATGTGAAGAGCGGCGACCTGATCGTCCTCACGCTCCTCGACCACCACTCGAACATCGTGCCGTGGCAGATCCTCGCCGCCGAAAAGGGCGCGAACATCGAGTACGTCGACATCGATGACCGCGGCGAGCTGCGACAGGACCAGTTCGCCGAGCTCCTGACGCGCGGGCCCAGGCTCGTCGCCTTCAACCTCGTGAGCAACGCCATGGGCACGGTCAACCCGGCGCGGGAGATGGCCGCGGCGGCGAAGAAGGCCGGCGCCACGGTGCTGATCGACGGCGCCCAGAGCACCCCCCACCAGCCCGTGGACGTCCGGGCGCTCGGCTGCGACTTCTACGCCTTCAGCGGCCACAAGATGCTCGGCCCGACGGGCGCGGGCATCCTGTACGGGCGCCGGGAGCTGCTGGAGGCCATGCCGCCGTTCATGGGCGGCGGCGACATGATCAAGACGGTCAGCACCGAGCGCACGACGTACCACGACCTGCCGTGGAAGTTCGAGGCGGGGACGCAGGCGATCGCCGAGGTCATCGGGCTGGGCGCGGCCGTCGATTACCTGAGCAACCTGGGCATGGACGCCGTCCGAGCTCACGAGCTGGAGATCACCGAATACGCGTACGAATCACTGAGCGAGCTGGACGGCCTCACCGTCTACGGGCCGCCGCCCTCACGCCGCGCGGGCGTCATCTCGTTCGCCGTCGATGGCATCCATCCCCACGACCTGGCGACCATCGCGGACCGCGACCAGGTGTGCCTTCGCGCCGGGCACCACTGCGCGATGCCGTTGATGACGCGGCTTGGCGTCGCGGCGACCGCCCGAGCGTCGTTCTACGTCTACACGCAGAAAGAGGAGATCGACCGCCTCGTAAGCTCGATCAAGGAAGCCCAGAGGATCTTCGCGTGAGCAAGCCGATGTCCGCCGACGACCAGTTCTATCGCGAGTACATCCTCGACCACTACAAGAACCCGCGGAACTACGGCCGGATCGAAAACCCGGACATAGCGCACGAAGAGAACAACCCGCTGTGTGGGGACGTCGTGGGCATGGACTTCCGCGTCAAGGACGGCGTGATCGAGGACGTCCGCTTCCACGGCCGCGGCTGCGCCATCTCGCAGGCCTCGGCGTCGCTGCTCACCGAGCGTCTGAAGGGCCTGCCCCTGGACCAGGCGAAGAAGATCGGCAAGGACGACGTCCTCGGCGAGCTGGGGATCGAGATCTCGCCCGCGCGCATCAAGTGCGCGCTCCTGTCATTGAAGGTCTTGAAGGTCGGCGCCTATGGACTGGCCGACGACGACGAGGAGTAATAGAGGTATGACCGAGGACACTGCGGCACCGTTCAAAGAGGTCCACCTCGACGAGTTTCAGAGGCTCAAGGACGAAGGTGGTTACGACATCGTCGACGTCCGCGACTACTGGGAGTGGAACAAAGGTCATATCCCCGGAATCCGGCACGTGTTCCTCGACGAGATCCTGAAAGATCCGGTGGGACACAAGTTCGGCGACCACACGATCTTCGTGTGCGCGATCGGCAACCGGTCGGCGATCGCGGCCGAGATGGCCGTCGCCCTGGGCGCCAAAGATGTGATCAACTTCCGCGGCGGAACAGACGCATGGCGAAAGGCCGGATTGCCTATGGAGAAGCCTTGAGCGAAGCCGCCACCATCACCACCGACGTCGCGCCGGATTCCACGGTCAAGCCGGAGGATGTGATCGACGTCCTGCGCCAGTGCTTCGACCCAGAGATTCCGGTCAACATCGTCGACCTCGGCCTGGTGTACGACATCGCGATCAAGCCGGAGCGGATCGACGTGAAGATGACTTTGACCGCGCTCGGCTGCCCCATGGCCGCCGACGTGATGTCAGACGTCCGCGATCACCTGCTGACCCTGCCCGGCATCGCGGACGCGGGCGTGGACATCGTCTATGAGCCGGTGTGGACCCCGGAGCGCATGTCGGAAGAGGCGCGCTGGGAACTGGGGATGGTCTAAGCCGGGTCTCTTCTGGATTCGGTGCCTTTTGCGCCATACGCACCTATCGCAAGCCATCGATACGTGCCTTTTGATCCAAAAGCCCGTATCACCCTGGCGAAGCACCGGCTTCACCTAGCATTAATTCCGAAGTGGCGGAGTTCAGCCCCGGGCTGGAAGGTGTGGTCGCCGCGGAGACCTCGATCAGCGAGGTCGACGGCGCCAACGGCCGTCTCATCTATCGCGGCGGCTACCTCATCGAAGACCTCGTCCCCGTCGTCGGCTTCGAGGAGGCCGCCTACCTCCTCTGGCACGGCGAGCTGCCGAATGAAGGCCAGCTCGAAGCCCTGCAGAAGCAGATGGCCGCCGCGCGGGCGCTCGACAAGTCCGCCCGCGGGTCGCTGAACGCGATGGATCCCGCGGTCGACCCGATGGACACGCTGCGCACCGTCACGTCGGCGCAAGGGGCGAGCAAGACTCTCAACAAGCCTTCGCTCGAGGAGGCGATCGCGCTGACGGCGGTCCTGCCGACGATCATCGGCGGCGCCGAGCGCCGGCGCCAGGGCAAGGACCCGGTCGAGCCGCGCCCAGAGCTCGGCCACGCCGCCAACTTCCTCTGGATGCTGACCGGCAAGGAGCAGCCACCGGACAGGATCCACTGGCTCGACACCTACCTGGTCCTCCTCGCCGACCACGGGCTCAACGCGTCGACCTTCGCTGCCCGGGTCATCGCCTCGACCGGCAGCGACCTCACCTCGGCGGTCGTGGGCGCCATCGCCGCGCTCAAAGGCCCCGCCCACGGCGGCGCCGCCCTGGCCGCGCGAAACATGCTCGACAAGATCGGCTCGGCGGACAACGCCGAGCGGTGGCTCAACGAAGCCCACGGGCGCCATGAACGGTTCGCCGGATTCGGGCACCGCGTCTATCGCACCTACGACCCGCGCGCCAAGATCCTGCGCGAGATGGCGAAGACCGCAGCGCCCGAGCTCTATCAGACGGCGGCCAGGACCGAGGAGGTGGCGCTCAAGATCCTCCACGAGGCCCACCCCGACCGCCCAAACGCCACCAACGTCGACTTCTGGGCTTCGGTCGTGCTCACGGGCGTGGGCATCCCGAAGGAGCTCTTCACCACCGTCTTCGCCGCCTCGCGCGTCGCCGGCTGGACCGCGCACGTTCTCGAGTCGATGGCGGACCTGCGTCTCATCCGCCCGGCGTCGAAGTGGGCCGGCCCGGAGCCGGGAAAAAAGCCGCTGCAGCTCGCAAAACGGTGAGCACCGGCAACAGCAGCGGCTACGTCCCCGGCCTCGAGGGCATCATCGGAGCCCAGACGGCGATCTCGCACGTGGACGGCGCCAACGGACGGCTCATATACCAGGGCTACGTCATCGCCGACCTTGCCGAGGAGATGTCGTTCGAGGAGGTGGCGTTCCTGCTCTGGAAGGGCCATCTGCCGAACCGAGCCGAGCTCGACGCGCTGACGATGGAGCTGGCCGCCAACCGCGAGCTGACGCAGGCGGCGACCATCGCGCTCGACGCGCTACCCGCGGACACGGACCCGATGGACGTGCTGCGCAGCGTCGTCTCGGTCCAGGGTGTCGAGCACCGGCTCGCGAAGCCGACCGCGCCGCTGGCGATCCACGCGACGGCCTCGTTCCCGACGATCCTCGCCAAGTTCTACCGCCGCCAGCTCGGGCTCGAGCCCATCCAGGCGCGGCGCGAGCTGGGCCACGCCGCGAACTATCTCTGGATGATGAACGGCAAGGAGGCCCGCCCCGAAGCGGTCCAGGCGCTGAACACCTACCTCGTCCTGCTCGCCGACCACGGCATGAACGCCTCGACGTTCACGGCCCGCGTCATCGCCTCCACCGAGTCCGACCTCACGTCCGCCCTGGTCGGCGCCATCGGCGCCCTCAAGGGTCCGGCCCACGGTGGCGCGCCGTCCGCCGTTCTCGAGCAGCACGAAGAGATCCGCGCCGCCGGCGACGCCGAGTCGTACATGCGTGACATGAGGAAGCGGAGGGAGCGGTTCATGGGCTTCGGCCACCGCGTGTACCGCGTCTACGACCCGCGGGCCCGCATCCTCAAGGAGATGTGCGAGCGGATGAACCCGAAGTTCTACGAGCTCGGCGTGCGCATCGAGGAGATCGCGCTGAGGATCCTCCACGAGGAGCACCCCGAGCGCCCGCAATCGGTGAACGTCGAGTTCTACTCCGCGGGCGTGCTGCAGGCCATCGGGCTGCCCAAGGAGTACTTCACCCCGACCTTCGCCGCGGCCCGCGTCGCCGGCTGGAGCGCTCATGTGCTCGAGCAGGCGGCGCACAACCGCATAATCCGGCCGCAATCGGAATACATCGGACCGGAACCGCGGAAGCCCATGCCCCTGGCGGAGCGCGCCTAGACCGCCGCGCCTGGCAGAACCTCGGCGCCGTCGGGCTCGCCTGGTTCCTGCTCATCGCGATCGGATTCACCGGCTGGTACGTCGTCGTCGTCCCGCTGCGCGCCGAATTCCTCGACAACGACCTGACCCTCGTCTTCATGGCGGCGCGCATCGGCCTCGAGCACGGCTGGAGCCACATCTACTCTCTGCCGCTCCAGCACCATGCGTTCTCCCAGCTCCGGCCCACCGCGCCCTGGCACAGCGGCGGCTGGTTCCTCGCCACACCGCCCTACGCGTGGCTCCTGGCGCCGTTCGTGCCGTTCGGGGCGAAGTTCGCGGTCGCCTTCTGGATGGCGGCCGCGCTGGTGTCGCTCGCGGGCGCCTGGTGGATCGCCGCGCCGGGCTCCGGCTGGACACGCGCGTTGTGGCTGCTCGGCGCGCTGGCGTGGTATCCCGTGCTTTACGCGCTCAGCCTCGTCCAGCCCGACTTCGTCGTCGTGCTCATCGTCGCCGCGGCGTGGAAGCTCGCCGAGAAACGGAGGCCGTACGTCGCCGGCGTGGTGCTCGGCCTGACGGCCGTGAAGCCTCAGCTGGTGCTGCTCCTGCCTCTCGTCCTGCTCAGCGCCGGACGCTGGCGGATCGTGGCGAGCTGGGCCGCCGTCGCCGGCGCGCTCGCGTTGCTCTCCCTCCTGTCCCTGGGAGCTGACGGGTTCGCCGACTACCGCTCGATCCTCAGCCAGGCGCAGGCGATCCCCAACAACCGCTACTTCACGCCCGCCTACCTCCTCGGCGCGGGCGCGGCGGGCTACGCCTTCTCGGCGGCCGTCATCGTCGCCGCCGCCATCGCCGGGT
>DASSLL010000039.1:0-39861 GCA_035689485.1 Candidatus Dormiibacterota bacterium
AAGGTCGGCCGCCACCACGACGGCGACTACACCGACCCCGACCACATCCGCCGCCGCGTCGACGACGCGGACCTCGACCCGCTGCGCCTGATGGCCGCGACGTATCTGCGCGGGGTGAGCGGGCACGTGCGGCGGACGCTGACGTGCATGTACACGAACACGCCCGACCACGACTTCGTCCTCGACTCCAGTCCCCACGACCCGCGGGTCGTGGTCATCAGCGCCTGCTCAGGTCACGGATTCAAGTTCGCGCCGGTCGTCGGCGACATCGCGGCCGACCTCGTGCTCGAAGGGCGCACACGGCGCGACGTCTCACGCTTTCGCGCCGTTCGGTTCGCGACCCCGCAGGTACCACACGATCACGACGAGCACGACTAGCGCCGCGAGCGCGATGGCGACCTTCTGGATCGGCCCGCTGATCCGGTCGTAGTTGCGTCCCAGCTCATAGCCGACGAGCGCCAGCGCCGCGCACCAGGGCAGAGCGCCCACGAAGGTCAGGATGGAAAAGCGCGCGAGGTCGATCCGGGCGAGCCCGGCCGGAAACGAGATGTAAGTGCGGATCACCGGCAGCACCCTGCCGGCGAAGACCGCCAACAGGCCCCACCTGCGAAACCAGCCGTCGGCCATCTCGAGGTGGTGCCGGCGGATGCCGGCGTAGCGGCCGGGGCCGAGGAGCAGCGGCTCGCCGAAACGTGCTGCGAGCGCATAGGCGATGAGTGATCCGGCGAGGTTGGCCAGGGCGCCCGCGAAGATCGCGGCGACAAGGTTGAGGTGCCCTCCCGCCGCGAGCAGTCCCGCCGTCGGCATGATGACCTCGCTCGGAAATGGAAAGCCGCAGCTCTCGGCGACCATCAGGACGAAGACGGCAAGCAGGCCGTAGGTGGCGACGAGCTGGCTGAGGGCTGCGGTCAAACCGTCTGGACCGACGCTGCTTTGACCGCCCTGAACGGCAGGGTGCGCACCTGCTGGTCGTCGATGATGATCTCGACGTTGTAGAAGCCCGGCCGTTCGATGGGTACCGTCTGCATGTTGATGACGATGCTGGCGGCGAGGTCCCAGCCGTGGGGATACTCGGCGGGCACCTGGCGCGCCGGCAGGTTGAGCACGATGGCCTTCGGCAGGATGGCCTTGCCGTCCTCGTCCGTGCAGTGGACCTCGATCTTGTGCGGGCGTTCGGTCTCGATGCGCGTCGTGAGCACCCGGATCACGATCACGCCTCCGAACGGAGTCGGGTAGTGGTCACGGATCAGCGTGTCGAAGCCGGCGCCGAGGATGTACACGAGACCGTTGGGGGGCGCCTCGGCGGCGTTGGCCAGCAGCGCCCAGTCGAGCCTCATCGGGCCGAATCCCGCAACTTTTCCGGAAAAATTGCGCTGATCCGGACCGAATTACGCAACTTTTCCGTCAATCGCTTCAGCTCTTGACGACCTGGCCGCCCTTGACGACGAGCCTGACGTTCTCCGGCTTCGCCAGCAGCTCGAGGTTCGCCACCGGGTCTCCGGCGACGCCGATGAGGTCGCCCCACGAGCCTTCGTCGAGGCTGCCGACGCCTTTCATGCCGATGACGTCCGCGGCCACGGTGGTGGCGGAGCGGATGCAGTCGATCGGCTCCATGCCGAGCTCGCGCATGAGCAGGAACTCCTCGCCGTTGAGACCGTGCGGACCGACGCCCATGTCTGTGCCGAACGCGACCCTCACGCCGGACTCGATGGCCAGCTTGATGCTTTTCTTGTGGTCCTCGATGACCGCCTTCGCCTTCTCGATGGCGTAGCTGGGCATCTTCCCGGCCTCCGCGTGGCGGATGACCCAGCGCGGGGCGACCAGCGTCGGGACGAGGCCGTTGTGACCGTCGAGCATCATCTCGACCGCATCGCCATCGAGCCAGATGCCGTGCTCGATCGTCGACACGCCCGCGCGCAAGGCGTTCTTGATGCCGCTGTTCGCCTGCGCGTGAGCCATCACCTTGCGTCCGTGCGTGTTCGCCTCTTCGACGGCGGCCCTGATCTCCTCGACGGTGAGCATCGGGTGGTGCGGCTGGTCACCGGGCGAGAGCACGCCGCCCGAGGTGCAGAGCTTGATCCAGTCGGCCCCGGCGCGAATCACCTCGCGCACACGCAAGCGCATGTTCTCGACGCCGTCGACCACGCTGTGCGGCCGGTCGGGCAGCGGGATGTCGAGGTCGACGCCGCACATGAAGTGCGCGTCGGTGTGCCCGCCCGTCTGACTGAGTCCGCTGATGGTGACGAACATGCGCGGACCGGGGAAGTAGCCGGCGTCGATCGCCATCTTGATGCCGGCGGGCGAGCCGGCTGCGTCCCGGACGCTGGTGAAGCCGGCGTCGAGCGTCTTGCGCGCCGCCCTGACCGCGCGCATCAGCTCGAAGGTCGGGGGCGTGGTGAGCTCGCGGGCGAAATCGAGGCCTTCGCCGAGGGAGGTCAGGTGGACATGGCAGTCGATCAGGCCGGGGAGGAGCGTCAGCCCTTCGGCGTCGACCGTCTCCGCGTCGCGCGGAATTGGCACCCCGTCGCGCTTGCCCGCCCTTGTTACACGTCCGTCCTCGATGACGACGACCGCACCCTGAGTCGTTTCGCCGGTCGAGGGGTTCAACAACGCGTCGGCGAGGACCGCGCGGATCACCAGCCGATGTTATCTGGAAGCCTGGTTCCGGCACCCGGACGGCGAGAGTGCAGTTATCGGGCTCTCAAAGCGATTTGACAGCCGGGAAATTGCACTCTCGCGGTTGATCGAGTGGGCCCGGGTGGCCTCGATCCACCGACCAGCCGATTATGAGTCGGCCGCTCTAACCAACTGAGCTACGGGCCCTCGCGGGCCAGTCTATCGAGCCTTTCAGCCCCGGCCTATGTACGGCATCTTCGTCGCCATCACGGTCATGAACTGGACGTTCGCATCCAGCGGCAGGCTCGCCATGTACACGACCGCCCGCGCCACGTCGCCGACGTCGATCCGCCCTTCGCCGTGCAGACGCTCGGTCATCTCGGTCGCCGCGTTGCCGATGTCGATCTGGCCGCAGGCGATGTCGAACGGGCGGCCGTCGAGTGAGGTCGATTTGGTCAATCCGGTCATGGCGTGCTTGCTCGCGGTGTACGGAGCCGAATTCGGCCGCGGCGAGTGCGCGGAGATCGAGCCGTTGTTGATGATCCGCCCCCCACGCGGCTCCTGCGATTTCATGAGCCGGAACGCCTCCTGTGTGCACAGAAACGCACCTGTGAGGTTCGTGTCGACCACGTCCGACCATTGCTCGGGGGTGAGCTCCTCCAACGGCAGTGGCGGAGGAAAGGTGCCGGCATTGTTGAACAGCAGGTCCAGGCGGCCGAATCGCTCTTTGACCGCACCGAACAGCGCCCGCACCGACTCCGGGTCGCGCACGTCCGTGGGCACGGCGAAAAGTCCAGTCTCCTCCAGCGGTTGGCGACGCCGGCCCGCGACCACGACGTTCCACCCCTCGGCCTCCAGCGCCAGCGCGACGGCGCGACCGATGCCGCTGCCGCCGCCGGTCACGAGTGCAACCCTCACGGGCTAACGTTACTGAGACATGGTTTCGGCCGGATTGCTCGTCCTGCGGCTGGTCATCGGGTTGACTCTCGCGGCGCACGGCGGGCAGAAAGTCTTCGGCTGGTGGAGCGGTCCGCGGATCTCGGGCTGGACGGGTGCGATGAACCGCATGCGGATCCGGCCCGCGCGGCTCTGGGCGTGGATGTCTGCCCTGGCCGAGCTTCTCGGCGGCATCGCGCTCGCCGTGGGTTTCCTCGACCCGCTTCCCAGCTTCGCCATCGCCGGTGCCATGCTCGTCGCCATCGCGCTCGTCCATTGGCCGAAAGGTTTCTTCAACAGCAAGGGCGGGTTCGAGTTCAACCTGAGCATCCTGGGAGCTGTTGCGGCGATCGCCTTGATCGGTCCAGGCCCGATCTCTCTGGACTCGGCGTTGCGGATCCATTTGCCGGAGCCGTTGACGCTGATCGTCATGACGGTCCTGACCCTCCTTGCTGTCGGCGCCGCCATCTACACGCGGTCGCCCCAAACCGCCGCGGAACCTAAGCCCCAGGCGACCTAGCCGGTCCGCGGATCAGAGCCGGTGCCTGTACCGCATGAACTTGCGAAGCTCGCGGCGGATCGCCACCCCAGCGAGTAGGAACATCCCTCCGGACAGAGCGAAGAACACGGTCGCGCCCAGCACCGACCCTTCTCGCAGCGAACCGAAGCCGACGAACCCGAACATGCCGGCTACGACCAGTGCCCAGCCGTGCGACCGGCTCGGCCACTCGTCCTCATTTTCTGCGACGGGGAACTGGCGGCCGTCGTAGTCGGGCTTTTCCAGCTCCTCAGGCGGCATACGCTTCAAATCGTACGTCCCGACCTGACGGCTGCACGCGAGGTCAACGAATCAGGCGGGGCCGACGCGATCGCGGCGAACGGCTGACGGCCACGACGAAACTCCTTCCTGCGCGGGCAGGGCCATTCGGCCCTATTCCGACCACCGAGCGCTCAGCAGGCTGATCGCCAGGGTCGGAATGACGGCGAATCTGGTTGGCGACGGCTCGCCGACGGTGGAGTCGTACTTCAACGCGTTCTCGCCGGCTCCACCATGGGATGACCTGCCCGCCTGGCCTCCGGACATGTTCGCGCTGGCCAACCTGGTGCTCGACCACACCCAGGGGTATCGCTTCGTCGTCGCGCCACCACCGGGTCGACGATGGCCGCGGTCGCCGGACTGGAACCGGCGTGTCCTCGAGGCTGCGCGGTCATGGAGGACGGTCATCGAACGTCGACGTGCCGGCCTGCCCGAGCTTGTCGACCGGTGCTGGCAGATCGTCAGCCAGGCCCGAGGCATGCCGCTCGCCCGGATCCAGAGCGGCGACGCATGGGATGTTTGTGAGGCGCTCCTGACGCTGCACGCCACCGCGGACGAAGCGTGCGCGTGGCTTTCGGCGCCGGCGCAGCCGGGGTCGTGCGCCGAGTGCGAACTGCGCGCGTGGAAGCTGCTCGAAGAGACTGGTTCTCTTTCCCACGTCTCGCCGGCACGGATTCGCGTCGTCCCCAAAGGACGTTTCACGAACCGCGGCATCACCATCCGGTCGCTCTCGCGCTACATGGCGCTGTGCTACGAAACCGTCGACCTCCGATGGAACAGGGTTGGTCCCGACGCAGGCGTCGCCGCATCGCTCGCGGGTCGGACGGAGTACAACCTCGTTTTGGTCCCCTGGCCGCTGACCGTGCACGCATGCGACTTCCATCCCATGCCGACACCCCTCGGCAACATGGACGAAAGCCACTTCGGGTTCTTCGAGTTCGCCCCGAAAACATCGCTTGACGCCGGGTACGTTCGCGATCTCCTCGAGACAGCGCGTAGGACGATGGACCGCGTCGACGCCGTGGTGCTGCCGGAGGCGGCCCTCGATGCCAAAGAAGTCGTCTTCGTCGAGGACGCGGTCGGCGAGGTCGGGGCCACCATCCTGATCGCGGGCGTGCGGACGCCCTGTGTCGAAGGCGTGTTTGGCCGCAACTACCTGCACCTCGGCGTACGGACGGCAACGGGCTGGGTGCGGCTCGAGCAAGACAAGCACCACCGGTGGTCCGTCGACGGAAGGCAGATTCGCCAGTACCATCTCGGACGCTCTCTCGACCCGAAGAAGCTCTGGTGGGAGGCGGTCGACATCCGTCCGCGCACGCTCAACGTCATCGACTTCGGCGGCGCGGCGACGACGGCACCTCTCGTCTGTGAGGATCTGGCTCAGATGGACGAGGTCTCGGATCTGCTGCGCCGGATCGGACCGACCGTAGTCATCGCCGTCCTGTTCGACGGCCCGCAGCTGGCGTCGAGGTGGCCATGCCGATATGCCTGCGTGCTATCGGAAGATCCCGGATCCGCCGTGTTGACGTTGACGAGCGTCGGCATGGCCTTGAGGTCGACGCCGAAAGGCTTGCACCAGTCGCGCGTGATCGCCATGTGGAGAAGCAGCGGCGGCGCGCTCGAAGAGATCGAGCTTGGGCGCGGGTCGGATGCAGTCGGTATCACACTCTCGCTCAGCAACCGGTCGGTGTGGACGGCTGACGGCCGGTGCCACGCCGACGTTCCCTTCGTCACCCTGTCCCGACAGTGTCAGCTGAGCGTCTCGCCGAAGCGGGTCAGGCGGGGCCGATGACCTCGACCTCATTCCCGTCCGGCTAAGCCACGTCGGTATGAACCGGGAGCCGCCTGGCTTCTGCCGCGGCATCCATGTCAGATGTTCGGCGCGACGAGGAAGTCGTGCGCCATCCAGCCGCGGCCTGCTAGATGCCACCAGATGTGCGAGTCGGCGTAGACAGGTGCGCTGTCAACCTCCACTAGCGTGTTGGCCGCAAGGCACGCGACTACTGACGCGGAGAGGCTCGGCGCGGTCCTTACATTTGCGCAGCCGGTCGGAACGAAAACGTGGTCCTCCTTGCCTGGCAGAAAGCCGGTGTTCTGAACGCAGCCGCTGTTGACATAGTGCCAGCCGGCTGAGTCATGGCTCATGAACACGAGCGCGTTGCAGCCGAGACTGCCGAGCGGGTAGGCGCCGATCCGGCCAGCAAAGACAGAGGCCTCAGTGCCGACGATGGCGAGCAGCGGGTCGTCAACGACGAAGCAGCGGTCGCCCGTCTTGCAGGTGGCGATGAGCTTCAGCGAGTACTTGGCCTCGACCGCCGGGCGTCCGATCCCCAGCATCGCCTGCTGCTCGGCCGGGGTCGCCGCTCGTCCGACGCAGACGTCTTGCAGCGGCTGAGGGACTGGGCATTCAGTAGAGGTCGGCGTCGGCGCGGTGGACGAAGTCGGGGATGAAGTCCCCGTCGGCGGCGAGGATGAAATTGCCGAAGGTGTTGCAACGTTGGCGCTGGAGCTCGGCTGTCCGCAGGCCAGCACTAACACGCAGCTCGCCGCCATCCCGATCCACCCGATGCGCATGCTTGCAGAACGAGGCCTTGAAGGAAAGAGTCTAGCCGCCTCCTGGTCCCAAGCTACCTGTGGTGGGCTTGGGCGCGGGCCCGCCGACCAGCTCGTGTGCGAACCTCTAAGTCTCTATTCCAGCCGCCTCACGGTTCGTAGCCGGTCTTCGTCGCCTCGGGGTGGCCGGGGTCGTAGGTTATACACTCAATTTCATTCCCGTCCGGGTCGTCGACGTAGAAGGTCCGCACTTCCTTCAACACCGGGTGCATCCCATGCCGCACCTGGACGCCACGTTCCAGAAATGCGTTCTCGAGCGCGTCGTACGACTCCTTCGACACCCGAAACGCCAGATGGTGCAGCGTGCGCATCTCCTTCTCACGATGCGCCGGGAAATACGAGTCGGGATGCGGATGCGGGATCAAGACGATCAGCTCCGGGATTCCGCCCGGCGACGCCACGCGCAGGAACTTGTTCGGCATCTGCGGCGGCGAGATCACCTCCAGCCCGAAGTTGTCGCGGTAGAAGGCCACCGACGCGTCGATGTCCGCCGTCCACAGCACTATCTCCGCGAGCCCGTCGACCTTGCTCACGCCGCCATCGCTTCGAGATTCGCGTCACGGACGCGCGGCGGCACCGAGCAGCCCGGGGCGATGAGCAGGCCACGCCCGCCCGTCTCCTTCACCGCCCGCTCCGCCTCGGCGCGGATCTTCGCCGGCGGGCCGTAGACCAGCGTCGCGCGCTGGCTCAAGCCGCCCATCACCGCGCGGCCCGCGATCTCCCGGCCTTCGGCCAGCGACGGGTTGCCCTGGTTGTGAATCGACCAGCTGACGACCTGCGTGGGCAGGTCACGCGCCAGGCCGAAGTTGAGGTTCGAGCCGCAGAGGTGAAGAACGTTGAACCACGCCCGGGCCGGCAGCGCATCCAGCACCGCCAGGTCGTACGGCAAGACCAGGTCGCGATAGACGTCCTCCGGCATCACGCCGCGCCCCGCGTAACCCGAGATCGCGTAGAAGATGCCCGCGGCGCCGGCTTCCACGGATCGCCGGCTGAAATCGATCAACGCGTAAGCGATCTTTTCCAGGGCCGGTCCGACGAGCTCCGGATGCTTCCGCAGCTCCCGGACCACGCGCGATTGCGACTTGCCGACGAGATACCCGCCGACCGTGATCGGGCTGAACACCGTCTGGATGACGGGCACATCGGGACCCAGCTCGCGCGCGACGATGCCGATCGCCTCGACCTGGTCGTCCAGCGCCTTCGGGCCCACAAGGCTCACGGTCTTCCAGGACTCGAGGTCCGGCACCGCAGCCCGAAGCAGGATCGGACCGCGCAGCTTGTGCCCGGAAGGGTGATAGGTCGAACCGAACGCCTCGGCGAAGCAGCTCGCCCGCGGCTGGAACTTGACGAAGTCCCACCCGAACCGCCGCGCCCGCTCCACCGTCACCGCGGCGAGCTCGGTGGGCACCCACTCCTCGCGGTAGGTGTGGCCCCATGCCCCTGCGGGCGGCCGGTCAGAGACTCCCATCGCGAGCGCAGCCTCCACCCTCTCGCGGCCCGTCACTCATCCGAGTTTAAGCTGGACCTGTCGATGAGCATGGAGAGCGAGGCCGCCCGCCTCCGCGCCGCGGCCGAAGCCAAACCGATGCGGCTGCCGGTGAACCGCAAGGTGGACGAGTCGCACCACGCCGTCACGCCCGATGGCCTGAGCGTCTGGTACACGATCCAGGTCTCGCCCCACAGCCGCATCCAGGAGGCGATCTTCGAGCGGGCCGATCGAGCCCCGACCGACGAAGAATGCTCGACGTGGCTGCGCCTCCTCATCGTCGGCGCCGAGGCCACCGAAGCGCCCGGATTCCCCGGCTCCATGACCCGCCGCTTCGAGGCATTTCAGAATGCCGCTTCCTGATCCGATCGTCGCCGAGCTGCGAAGCATCGTCGGGCGCGACGCCGTCATCGCCAGGCCGAACGACCTCCGCATCTTCGAGCGCGACGGCTCCATCGAAGGCGCCATGCCCGACGCCGTCGTCCTGGCGGCCAGCACGCAGCAGGTGGCGGACGTCATCAAGGTGGCGGCGAGGAACCGCATCCCCGTCGTCCCGCGCGGCGCGGGAACCGGGCTGTCGGGCGGCGCCGTGACCATCCGCGGCGGCATCGCGCTGCAGGTGACGCGGATGCGCCGCATCCTCGAGATCGACCCGGTGGCTCAGACCGCGCTCGTCGAGCCCGGCGTCGTGAACCAGGAGCTCTCGCTCGTGGCCGCCCAGCACGGCCTCTTTTACGCGCCGGACCCGTCGAGCCAGAAGGCGTGCACCATCGGCGGCAACGCCGCCGAGAACTCGGGCGGCCCGCACTGCCTCTATTACGGCGTGACCACCAACCACGTGCTCGGCATGGAGGTGGTGCTCGCGGACGGGAGCGTGCACTGGGTGAGCGGTGATGCCCCGGATCGGGTCGGGCTCGACCTCTGCGGCATCCTCGTCGGCTCCGAGGGCACGCTGTGCGCGATCACGAAGATCAAAGTCAGGCTGCTGCGCATCCCGCCGAGCATCGCGACGCTGCTCGCCGCCTTTCCGAGCATCGAGACGGCAAGCCAGGCCGTGTCCGACGTCATCGGCCACGGCATCGTGCCGTCCGCGATGGAGATGATGGACAACGTCACCGTCGGCGCGGTCGAGGCGCACTACCACGCCGGGTATCCGACCGACGCCGGCGCGGTGCTGCTCGTCGAGGTCGACGGCATCGCGGAATCGACCGGTGAGCTGATGGCCGCGATACGTGAGGTGCTCGAGAAGAACCATGGCTACGCGATGCGCGAAGCCCAGACGCCGTCGGAGCGCGAGCTGCTGTGGGCCGGCCGCAAAGGCGCCATCGGCGCGCTCGGCCGCATCAAGCCCAACTACTACCTGCACGACGGGGTCGTCCCCCGGTCACGCCTGCCGCAGATCCTCTCCGCCGTCGGTGAGATCGGCGAGCACTACAGGCTGCCGGTGGCCAACGTGTTCCACGCGGGCGACGGCAATCTCCACCCGAACATCCTCTTCGACATGCGCGACACGCAGGTCATGCACCAGGTCGAGGCCGCGGGCGAAGAGATGCTGCGCGCGGTCGTCGAGATGGGCGGCGCTCTGTCCGGCGAGCATGGCATCGGGCTCGAGAAGAACGCCTTCATGCCGTGGATCTTCACGGCCGACGACCTCGAAGCCATGCAGCGCGTCAAGCACGTCCTCGACGTGGACGGGCTTCTCAACCCCGGCAAGATCTTCCCCGACCCGTCGGGCAAGGCCGTGCACCTCGCCGGCCGAACGGGGCTCGCGGTCGAAGCCAGGTGGTGGTGACCGAGAGACCGGCCACGGCGGAGGAGGTGGCGCGAATCCTGCACGACGCCGAGACCGCCCGGCACGCCGTCGTGCCCGTCGGCGGCGGCAAGGCGACGGGCATGGGCAACCCGGTCGAACGCTGCGACGTGACGCTCCACACGTCGCGGCTCGACCGCGTGCTCGAGCACTCGCAGCCGGACATGGTCGTGAGCGTGGAGGCGGGAATCACGCTCGAGGCGCTGCAGGCCGAGCTGGGCAAGACCGGCCAGTTCCTGCCGCTCGACCCGTTCAACTCGCCCGGCCACACGGTGGGCGGCCTGCTCGCGAGCGGCTGGACGGGTCCGCTGCGGATGCGCTACGGCTCGCCTCGCGATTTCCTCATCGGCATCCGGGTGGCGCTGCCCGACGGGAAGCTCGCGGGGGGCGGCGGCCGCGTGGTCAAGAACGTCAGCGGCTACGACATGATGAAGCTGCACTACGGCGCGTTGGGCACGCTCGGCGTCATCGTCGCGGCGTCGTTCAAGGTGTTTCCCCGGCCGCTGCACGACGTGACCGTCTCGGGCGACGGCGGCTGGGACGACGCTGTCCGCGCCCTCGCCATGCCGGTGGCGCCATCCGCCCTCGAGGTCTTCGACGGCGGCCGTGTGCTCGCGCGCTTCACGGGCAGCCGCGAGGCGGTTCGCCGCATCGTCGCCGATCTCGGTTGGCCGGAGACGGACGCGACGGTGTGGGACGAGCACTCGCGCCGCGCCCCCGGTCGCTGCGCGCGCATCGCCACGCCGAAGGAACGGCTGCGTGGAGTCGTCGAGGGCTTGCACGACTGGTGGGCTTCGCCCGGCGTCGGCGTCGCGTACTGGACGCCGCCGGACGAGGCGTCGGTCGCGCCGGTGCGCGAAAAGGTCGAGGCCGCGGGAGGATCGCTGGTCATGCTCACGCCCTCCGGCGTCGACGCGTGGGGCAAGAGACCGCAGACGCTCGAGGTGATGCGACGCCTGAAGAACGCATTCGACCCTGACGGCATCCTGAATCCCGGTAGGTTCGTCTTTTGACAGCGATGTTCGGGCGCCTCTCCGATGACGACCTCGCGACGTGCGTTCACTGCGGCCTGTGCCTGGATGCTTGCCCGACGTTCCGCGTCACCGGCCTCGAGACCGAGTCGCCGCGCGGGCGCATCTACCTGATGACGCAGTGGAAGCGCGGGAAGCTCGAATTCGACGAAGAGCAGGTGCAGCACATCGACCTGTGCCTCGGCTGCAGGACCTGCGAGGGCGTGTGCCCATCTGGCGTGCCGTACGGCCGCATCATCGAGTCCGGCCGCGCCGACGTCGAGGACGCGCGGCGCTTCTCGCTCAAGCGCAAGGCGAGCCGGACCGCGCTGCGCCAGCTCGTCGGCCACCCGACACGCCTGCGTCTGGCGGGCAACGCGACACGTTTGGCGCAAAAGCTCGGCCTCACGTCCGTGGTGCGATCGGGGCGCATGCTCCCGCGGCTCAACGCCCGCTTCTGCCCGCCGTCGGGCAACGTCGCGGAGGCGTCCGGGCGGCGCAAGCACCGCGTCGCGTTTCTCGTCGGCTGCGTCATGCCGATCCTTTATCCGCAGTCGCATTACGCGGCGGTGAAGCTCCTGCAGATGGCCGGCTGCGAGGTGTGGTTCCCCGAAGGCGAGCGGTGCTGCGGCGCGTTGCTCGCGCACAACGGCGACCTCGCCGGCGCGGAGCGACTGCGCGAGTCGAACATGCGGCTCTACAAATCCGGTGACTTCGACGCGCTGGTCATCGACTCCGCCGGCTGCGGCGCCCACATGAAGGACTTCTACCCCGAGCTGAAAGGGAAGGTCAAAGACCTGACCGAATGGCTGGCCGAGGTCGGCCTGCCCGGACCGCAGCGCGACGTCAACATGCGCGTCACCTACCAGGACGCGTGTCACCTGGCTCACGCGCAGCGCATCAAGAAGCAGCCGCGCGACCTCTTGCGGGCGCTGCCGGGCATGCAGCTGGTCGAGATGCGCCACCCCGACATCTGCTGCGGCGCGGCCGGGCTGTACAGCACGCTCGAGCCCGACATGTCGAGCCGGATCCTGCAGGAGAAGCTCGACGACATCGCTTCGACGAAAGCCGACGTCCTCACCGTCGCGAATCCCGGGTGCCAGATGCAGATCGAGGCGGGACTCCGCGCGCGCCGGTCGCCGATGAGGGTCGAGCACATCGCGGAGACGTTGCTCCGGGCTTACTAGAGGAGGAAGCGGCCTTCCTCCATGATCGTCCGGCCGTCGACTGCCACCGTCGCGTGCGAGGCCAGCACGTCGACGTGCGACGAACAGTGCCAGTCGGCGCCCGTCTGATGACCGTACGGGTCGCCGAACGCGATGTGCACGCCGGGAAACTTCTCGTCCTGCAAGAAGTTGCCGACGATCCGCGTCAGTCCGGTGTTCGTGCCGATCGCAAACTCGCCGACGCGGTCGGAGTTCGCGTCCTGCGCGAGATATTCGCGGAACTCCCGGCCGAGCACCGCATCGTCCGTCGCCACCGCGATCGCGCGTCCCTCCTTGACCGCGATGTGAACAGGAGTCGACAGACGGCCGTACTTGCCGGCGAACCAGTCGCCGAGCTCTTCCGCCGCGATCGTGCCGTCGACCGACAGCGGGCACGTGAACGTCTCGCCCTCGGGCAGGTTCCCCCACTTCCCCTGCTCCCAGTACCGCCCGTCGCAGCAGATCCACCTCAGGGAGGGCGAGAACCTCGCCTCCAGGTCGGTCCCCAGCGCGGTGCGCACCGTGATCTTCGAGGCGGACTGGACCACCTGGTGCACGCGCCGGGTCACGCGATAGATCTCGTCGTAATCGGCGGCCATGCCGTCGGCCATCACCACGTCGTCGATGCCGATCATGTGCCCGTGCCGGCAGCGGAGGTCCTCGACGAGGAACTCGCGCATGGGCTGCCTGAACGCAAGCTCACCCTTCATTCCGACACCGATGAAGTAGGACACCGTCGGCCCGAAACGCCGGATCTCGTCCGCGAGCGCGCGCGGAAACGAGGTGGCGGGGCGCGCGAGGTGATCCTCCATCGTCCAGGCCCGGACGCTCGCGCCACTGCCCACGGCCTCTTCCTCGATGGCCTGCGCGATCTCCATCCGCGGCCGGTCGCGGATGATGCACACGCGATCGCGCGGTCCGACGCTGAGGCAGGCGCGCACCGCGTTGCGAGCGCCTTTGCCGAACTCCGGTCGCAAGACCTTAGATCTTGAGCTTCGGCAGGACGGCGGTCTTCGTCACGTCCACCTCGACGCGCGCGACCGCGAGCGTGACGTTGTCCGGCGCGCCGAGCTCGCGGCAGCGCTCGATGACGCGTTCGGCCCCACGGTCGAGATTGCCGTCGCGGAGCAGGAGCCTGCCCATCTCTTCGACGCTCACGCCCGCCGTCTCGACGCCGTCGCTGCAGACGACGATCGCGTCGCCCTCTTCGAGCTTCATCTTGTCGGTGAACGGCTGGATCTGCTCCCAGACCCCGACGGCGCGCGTGAGCCGGTGCTTCAACGGATGGTTCGCCGCCTCCTCGGGCTTGATCAGCCCGAGGCGGACCTGCTCCGCGGGCCACGAGTGGTCCTGGGAGATGAGCTTGGCGAGGCCGTTGCGGAAGAGGTAGGCCGGGCTGTCGCCGACGTTGAGCAGGCCGAGCTCACCGTTCCTGATCGCGACCACGACCATCGTGCTGCCCATGCCGAGCCATTCGGGGTTGTCCTTGGCGGCGTTGAAGACGGCGGAGTTCGCGTCCTTGCACGCCTTCTTCAGCCGTTCCGTGTCGATGCCCTCGCCTCCGTCCTCGGCCAGCACGGTGGTCACCGTCTTGACGGCGATGGAGCTCGCGTGCTGCCCCGCGGCATGGCCGCCCATCCCGTCGCAGACCACGATGAGCGTGTCCAGGCCCGCCTTGTTGCGCCAGACCAGGACCGAGTCCTCGTTCTCCTCGCGCTCCAGACCCGGGTCGGTGGCCCACGCGATCTTCAGTCGCATCGGTCTTTAGTAAACGACGCGGGTCGGCGTCAGGCTCCCAGCACCGATAGATGGATGGAGTTCTGGCCGATCGTGAGGCGGTCGCCGTCGTTGAGCGGCTTCTCCTGGACCGACTCTCCGTTGACGAACGTGCCGTTCGTGCTCCCGAGGTCGACCACCCAGAACTGGTCGCCGCGGCGCTCCAGGCGCGCGTGGTGGCCGCTGGTGGCGGGGTCGCGAAGGATCACGTCGTTGTCCGGCGAGCGGCCCATCCGCAGCGCATGGTCGCTCGCGCGATGCTTGCGCCCCGCGTCCGGCCCGGATTCGATGGTCAGCTCCGCCTGCGGACCCGCGGCCACGCCCGCGGGCGGCGCGGTCCTGGCCGGCATGGCCATCGTGGTCGGGACTGGTGGCGCGGGAGGCGGAGCCGGGGGAGGTGACCAGGCGGGCATCAGGGTCGTCGGCTCGCGCTCGGCGCCGCCCCCGTCCATCGGCGGCGGCGCGACCATGGTCGCGGCCACGTCGGGGACGGCGGGAGGCGGAGGCGAAGGAGGTGCGGCCGCGCCGGCCGCCAGGTCTGCGTCGGTCGAGGCCGGTGCCGCGGCGGCCCATGCCGGGGCGGGTGCGTTCCACGGCGGAGCCGCGGGCGCCGCCGGCGGCGGCGCAGCCGCGGGCTCGGGCGGCTTGACCGGCTCCGGAGCGGGCGGGGCGGACACGCCCCATGAAGGCGCGGGCGGAGCGGCCGGCTCTTCGGTCTTCGGGATGTCCCACGCGGGGGCGGCCGAAGGCGAGGCCCAGGCCGAAGCGGCGGGCGCGGCGTCCCACGACGGCGCGACGGTCGGTGGCGACGCCTGGGGAGCAGGTGCTGCCGCCGGAGGAGGCGCGCCCCAGTCCGCGGCGGGCGGGGCCGGAGCCGCCGGCGCTGGAGGCGCCGCAGCCGCGGCCGCGTCCCATGCCGGCGGGTTCCATGACGGTGCGGACGGAATCGCCGGAGCCGGGCCTCCGCCCGCCTGCGGCGCGGGTCCCCCGGAGGACGGCGGGCTCCATGCCGGCGCCTGCGCGGGCGGGCTTCCCCAGGCGGGTGCGGGCGCCGCGGGCGCCCCCCATCCGCCGCCCGCAGGCTCCGGTGCTTGCGCCGGAGCGGGAGGCGCGCCCGGCGCTCCCCACGATGGCGCCGGCGCCGCCGCCGGAGGCGACGACAGTCCAGGTGAGCCCCATGTCGGCGCGGCACCAGGCGCTGGGGCGGGCGCGGCCGGAGCGCCCCAGCTCGGCGCGGGCTGCTGCGGCGCTGCAGACGCGGGTGCGGGCGCGCCGCCGGGACCGGCCCACGCGGGCGACGGGCTCGACGGCGCTCCCCAGCCAGGAGAGGACGCCGCAGGCGCCCCGACGGCGGGCGATGCCGGCGCACCCCAGGCGGACGACGCCGGTGGCGGCGCGACCATCGTCGGCGCCACCGTGGCCGGCCGGGCGGGAGCAGGCGGAGCCCACGTCGCCGCGACCCCGGCCGTCTGGTTCGCCGGCGCTGCCGGTCGCACCGGAGGCGCGGACTTCTTCTTCCTGCGGCGGCGGCGGGTCATCAGGTACAGCACGCCGACGACAAGGGCGGCCACCGCCAGGATCATCACCAGGTATTCAGTCGACATGCGGTGGGGGGCCTCCCTTGGGGATCAATTGAACAGCCCTGAAGTATGCCATCCCGATCACGGTTCCTTGCGCGCGACGGGACCGTTCTCGATGACGAGCCGCCCCGATGCGACCCCAGGCACGTCGACGTCCGCTTCGAGCGAATGCGCGCCGCCCCCCAGTGGCACGCCGGTGACCACGTGGACCACGAGCCGCCGGCCCAGCGGCATGTCGAGCCGCTTCGGCAGCGGTGCGTGGCCCGCGTTGGTCTCGATGTGCAGCTGATGCCCCGTGACGAGCACTCCGTCGAGGCGCAGGCCGCTCACGCCGACGAGCACGGCGGGCCGCGTGCGGTTCTCCAGCGCAAAGCTCATGCCTCGCTCCTCGGGCCGCAGGCTGTGCAGGTCCGCGAGACGCTCCGCCAGGTATCGCGGAATCTCGGGGCGCGCGTGCACGGTCGCCTGGACCGACGAGACCGAGAACTCGAGGTCGGTGCGGTCGACCTCTCGGCCGGCGACCGTCAGCACCGCTTCGATCCGATAGTCGCCTTGCGCCGCCAGCGGCAGGCTCAGGGTCGTCGCGTTGACCGCGGGTTCGAACGCCGTCGGCACCTCGGTCTCGACGACTCCGGAGTACGACTTCTTCTGCACCACGTCGCGCATGCGGTCGAGCCCACGCGCGCCGGCAGCCCGCTCGCGGGACACGGACCATCGGATGACTCCGCGACCGCCGACCTGCGGGTCGTCGTTGACGACGACCAGGCGCGCGGCGAAGGGAACGTCCGGGTCCTGCACGAAACCGAACGGCCGGTCAGGCTCGAACTGCAGCGGCTCGACGATCACGCGCGTCGGCTTGAAGGCCGCCGCCAGCGACTGCAGCGCGAGCTTGGGCCGCCTCGCGCCGTCGAGCAGTCCAAACCCGATGCCGGGGAAGGGATCGACCAGGTGATACGCGAACGCGCCCCAACACGACTCGAACTTCCGCGTGCGCAGGTGCTCTGCCGCGTAGCGCACGAGCTGGGCCTGGTAGACCTGCGACTCCTCGACGTACTGCTCGAGGCTTTGATGCGCGGACGGCAGCCCGACACCCCGCTCCGCCCAGTTGACCGGTTGGAATCCGGCGTACCGCCAGGCCGGGTCGTCGTCCGCCACCGGCCAGCGCTTGCCGATCGACTCCCACACCGGCGACTCGGCGTCGGGAAGCGACTGCGCCCCGAACGCCGTGACCATCATCGGCTCGACGAGCCCGATGTCTTTCCAGCCTCCGCCGGCCCATCCCTGCATCAGATGCAGGTCGACGTCACCTGACGCCGCCACCGCGGGCCGGCTCGGGTCCAGCTTGGCGAACGTCGCCCGCAGGTCCTGGTCGATGGAATGGTTTTGACGCACCGAGTGGACCTCGCCAAGGTCGAAGTTGGTCGCGAGCCACGGCGGATCGTCGTGCGCGATCCAGAGGGCGATCGAGGGGTGGTTGTGCAGCATCGTGACCATCTCCGCCTGCTGCTGACGGGCCGCGTTCTCGAAGAACCGCGCCTCCTCCGCGCGGCCGTGGTAGACGTAGGTGCCCGTCAGCGGCAGATCCTGGAAGACGAGCATTCCGGCCTGGTCGGCCTGGCGGTAGAAATCGAGAGGCAGGACGTTGGCGACGACGCGCAGCGCGTCCACTCCGGCCTCTTTGGCGGTCGCGATGTCGCGCGCGAACGTCTCCGCGGTCAGCTCGTCGAGGCGATGCGCCGGCGCGTAGCACGCCCCACGGAGGAACACCGGCCGTCCGTTGACCGCAAAGCTCCAGCGCCGCGGTCCGATGTCCCAGGTGAGCTCGCGAAACGCAAACACGTCGTCGACCCGCGACGATTCCACGCCCTCGGCGTGGGTGATGACCTCCGCGCGATAGAGAGGAGACTCGCCGAAGCGCCATGGCTGCCACCGCCTGGCGCCGGGGAACGCGAGGCGCATGCTGACCGTCTGCTCGGCCCCGCCGCCCAGGTGCACCTCGCGGCGCAGCCGGACGGAATCCCGCCCGGGCGCCGGGACGACGAGCTCGACCTCGCCGTCCATGCTGCGTCCGTCGAGGTTGCGCAGGCGGGCCTCGACCTCCAGCCGGCCGTCGCCCGCCTCGAATGTCGGCTTGAGGCGCACCCAATCGACCGCGATCGCGCCCATGTACTCCAGCTGCACCGGCTGCCACAGCCCGAGTGGGACCTCGATGTGATAGGGCTCGGGCAGGCTCGAGTAGGCGGACGCGGGGTACGGTTTCAGGTCGCCGTCGTTGAAGAGACCCATGATGTGGCGCTTCTTCTCGGGCTCCGGCTCGAGCGGCGACTCGCAGCAGATGACGAGCAGGTTCTCCGGCTTGAGGTACGGCGTCAGGTCGAACCCGAAAGGTGCGAAGTAGCCGTAGTGCGAGCCGAGCAGCTTGCCGTTGAGCCAGACGTTGGTCGCGAGGAAGGCGCCGCCGATGCGCAGGACGACGCGGCCCGCGTGGTCCGGCTTCGGAAACTCGGTGCGGTACCAGATCGACTGGCGGCCCTCGCGCGCGGCGAGCTGGCGAGGCACCTCGACCGGCTTCCAACCAGACCCCATGCCGGCCGTCAGGCGCTCGGCCTCGCCTTCTCCCAGCGGCATCCACACCGCCTCCCAGCCGGTGAGCTCGCGCCGGCCGGCCATGCGCTGCGCGAGCGGCATGAAGAGCGAGTCACTCATCTTGAGTAGGCACCGTCCGCGGTGGCGCAGACGAGGACGGGCCGGTTCATGGCGTCCACGAAGCCATCGACCTGCGCGCGGGCCACGAGCGCGATGAGGCTGCCGCCGAAACCCGCGCCCATGATGCGCGCGCCGTAGCAGCCGTCGATCGCGTCGGCGCGTTCGACCAGGGCGTCGACGTTCCGCGTCGACACCTCGAAATCGTCGCGCAGGCTCTGGTGCGATTCCTTGAGGAGCCGGCCCATGAGGGCGAAGTCGCGCGCGTGCAGCGCATCGACGAAGGCGTGGACGCGCGCGATCTCGGAATCGACGTGGCGCATGCGCTTCGGATCGCCCGACTCCGCCTCGCGCCTACGCTGGTTGTAAGGCGTCGACGCGAGCGACCGGTGCTCCCCGGAATCTATGACCGCGATCGCCACCTCGTCTGGAAAAGGCACGGGCTGATATTCCAGCGTGCGGCAATCGAGGAGCAGCGCGCAGCCCTTGCGCCCCAGGGCCGAGGCGAACTGGTCCATCACCCCGACCTGCACGCCCGTGGCCTTCTGCTCGGCGCGCTGGCAGGCGAGCGCGGCCTGCTTGCCGTCGATGTCCGGCCTCAGCCCGGCCGCGATCGCGACCAGGAGCGCGGCCGAGGAGCTGATGCCGGCGCCGGGCGGGACCTGGGAAGTCACGGTCACGGACTGCGGCGGCGCGCCCAGCTCCTCACCGACGGCGCGCAGATACTTCAGGCCGCCGCCGATGTCGCTTTGCATGCGCCACTCCGGTGCGGGGCCGCCCGTGACCTCGGTGTAGCGGTCGACGGCCGCCGGCAGCACGACGCCGCCGAGGTAGTCGACGTGCTCGCCGATGAGGTTCACCCGGCCGGGCGCCCGCCCGTGCCACGTCTCGCTAGAGGGCACGAAGCTCCGCGGCGGTGTCCTCGGCCCGCGCGTCGAGGATGAACGCACCCGCCCCGAGCTCTGAGCCGGCGAGGTACTTGAGCTTGTCGCGCGTGCGGTTCGGGGGATAGAACTCGACGTGAAAGTGGTGGTGCTTGCCCCCGCGACCGGGCGGCCTCTGGTGCATCGCCATCACATACGGCAGCGGCCGGCCGAAGAGCTTGTCGTACTTCTGCAGCAGACCCTTCAGGTTCTTCGCGAACGACTCGTCGTCTTCCGCATCGAGGTCGAGAAGACCGCCGCGATGGTTGACGGGCGCGAGGTGCACCTCGTAAGGCCAGCGCGCGAACGCGGGCACGAAGGCGATCCACCGGTCATCGCGAAGCACCGTGCGCACACCGTCCCTCTCGCCGGCGATGACGTCGCAGTAAAGGCAGCGCCCGGTCTTCCTGGTGTGCCTGGCCTCGGCCGCGAGCTCGCGCTCGAGCACCGGCGGGACGAAGGGGTATGCGTAGATCTGGCCGTGCGGATGGCTGAGCGTGACGCCGATCTCCTCACCGCGGTTCTCGAAGACGTAGACGTACTTGACGTTCGGCAGCGCGCTCAGCTCCCGCGTGCGGTCGCGCCACACGTCGATGAGGTCGCGGATGTGGTCGACGCTCTGCTCACCGAGTGAAGAATCGTGCTCGGGCGTGTAGCACACGACCTCGGCCCGGCCCTGGTCACCGGTGTATGAGGGAAATCTGTTCTCGAAGACGACGATGTGATAGTCGGGTTCGGGGATCTCGGTCTCCGCCATTCCGGGGCGGGTTGGGCACAGCGGGCAGTGCGCGGCGTCCGGGTGATAGGTGCGGTCCTGGCGCCACGGCGCGATCGTCACCCACTGCTCGAGCAGCGGGTGCCAGCGGAGTTCCGACAAGCTAGAGGTCCGCCCTGCGCGCGGCCGGCGCCTTGATGAAGTAGATCAGGTAGCGGCCGTCAGGCTTCTTCACGACACGTTTCTTGACACGCTTGTCAGCTCTCTTCTTCGAGGGCACGCTTCACCGCCTCCGCCGGTGAGTTGACGACCTCGAGCCCCGGCACGTCCCAGGTGTCTAGCGCAAACACCGGGCGGTCGAGCCGCCTGGCGAAGGCGATCTCGCTCAGCGTGCCCCAACCCGCGCCGATCGCGATCACGCTGTCGGCCGCGGTGACGATGACCGCGTTGCGGACCTGGCCGAGGCCGGTGGCGATGGCGACGGTGAGATGGGGATTCACGCCGGACCGGTCGCCGTCGGGCAGAATCCCGACCACGGTGCCGCCCTCGAGTGAAGCGCCCTCACTCGCCGCGCCGCTCACACCGCCGAATCCACCGTTCAGCACGACCGCGCCGCGCCTGGCCAGAAGCCGGCCGACCTCGCGCGCCGCGTCGAGCTGCGATGGCGTGGCCTGGGAAGCTCCGCACACGGCCACGTAGCGGCGATGCATCGGGGGAGAAGTCTAGGGCCGCCGTTGGGGGCGTCGGCGAGAGGTTCGGCGATCCAGGTGGCCGAGATGCTAGGCGCGGGCGAGCATCGCAGCGAGCGCATTCGTTATGCGCGAGCGAGAAGCACAGACCGCGACAACGCAGATCGGTCGCATGGGCGCCGAAGATCCGCCGCACGATCCCCGACGGCGGCCCTTCAATTCGGTAACATTTCGGCTCGAAGTTCAACGCCCGTGGGGCAAAGGAGGTGAGGCGGAGCTTTGGATAAACCGAGTCGCGGTACCAGCCGCCTCGTTTGCCAGCCGGGAGCTCGGGAGGTCGTAAGCCTCTAGGGCTTCTGCACCGGATCCGGCTCCTGGAGTCGGAGGCGGTAGTACTGCGAACGTAGAGCCGTGAGGGCCGGGTTTCCCGGCCCTCACTTTTTTTGTGCCGATACGATTCTTGGTCGTGGCCGAAGACTTCGCTCAGCAGCTGAACGACCTCCACGAGGGCTGGGTCGACGCGATGGGCATGACCATCACCCACGCCACCAAGGACGAGGTCCGCTGCGAGCTCACCATCGGGCAGCAGCACCTCCAGGGTTACGGCATCGTCCATGGCGGCGTGCACTGCGGAATCATCGAGACGCTCTCGTCGATGGGCGCTTATCTCTTCGCTCGCGAACGGGGCCAGCACGTCGTCGGCCTGGAGAACAGCACGAGCTTCATCCGCGCCGTCCGGACAGGGGCGAAGCTGCACGCCGTCGCCACGCCGCTGACGCGCGGACGTCAGACGCAGGTGTGGCAGGCGCGCGTGCTCGACGAGGATGAGCGCGTCGTCGCCACGGGCCGTGTCAGGCTGCTGTGCATCTCCGACCGGCAGGAGCTCGCGGGCGAACAGGTGAAGGGCGCGCTCAGCGACCGGTAGGGATCAGGGCCCTTCCTCGAGGACCTGCTTCGGCGGCGTCGCGGCGATGCTGTATCCCATCCAACGCTTCCTCCATCGAGTCTCCCGGATGTTCGATCAGCGACCTCCTGTCGCGTAGCTGAAGATGATCTCGTCGATCAGCCGCTCCACCGGCGCCAGGTCGTCGGTGAAGACCTGGTCGTGATACGGCGAGACGCGTAGCCGTCCCTCGTCGAGCACGCTCCGCGCGACGTCGCTCGCGACCGGGTCATCGATGAGTCCGAGGTTGTGCCGGACGTCGTCGATGGTCACCGGCTCGGTCGTGCCGTAGATGAGCGTGTTGCTGAACGCCGGCACGTCGACCAGGAACACGCTCGAGTAGACCGCGGCCATGGTGCTCGCGATCGCGTCGACCAGCCGGTAGTCGGTGGCGGTGCGACCGGCGTTCACGACCGCGACGCCGCCCGGCCTCAGGTGGTCGCGCACCTCGGAGAAGAACTCGCGCGTCGTGAGGTGGAAAGGGATGTATGGCTGGCGGTACGCGTCCATGACGACGACGTCGTACTTCGCGGCCTGCGTGTCCAGCCAGTAGCGCGCGTCAGCGACGACCGGGTGCACGTTGGGCTCGTCGAGGTGGAAGTAGCGTTTGGCGACGTCGAGGATGTCGGGGTCGATCTCGACGCCGGTCACCTCCACGCCGGTTCCGTACGCGGCGACGAACTGCCGCGCCGACGTGCCGCCGGCGAGCCCGAGGATGGCCACGTCCTTCGGCTTGACCTCAGCCGCCTGCGCCGGCCGAAACGCGTCGGCGACGAGCATGTAGTCCCACGGTCCGCCGGTGACCATGCTCTGCGTGTCGTAGATGGAGTGGATCGCCTCACCCTCGTTGAGGATGAGCTCGGTCTTGGTGCCGTCCTGCACCACCTGGATGTAGCCGTACGCCGACTCCTTCTCGTAGACCAGCCGGCCGACCTGCGGCGGCTTAATCCCCGAAGGCAGGAAGATCCACGCGATGATGACCGCGGCGGCGAACGCGGCGTAGAAGCGCCGCCTCGGCCAGGGCCACAGGCCGAGGACCGACACCGCGACGAGCACCAGGCCGAAGCCTTCGAGAGTCGGTCGCGTGCCGTACGTGGGGATGAACCAGAAGACGGGCAGGAACGTGCCGAGGATGCTGCCCGCGGTCGACAGCGCATACACGCGGCCCGCGGTGTTGCCGCCGGTCTGCACGTCGCGCAGCAGGAGCCGGATGGCGAACGGGCTCACGCAGCCGAGCAGGATCACCGGCGCGGCGAAGAGCAGCACGACCGCCAGCAGCGTGCCCAGGAAGAGACCGACGCTGAGCTCCTTGAACCCCTGCTGCGAGAGCAGCAGGATCGGATAGCTGACGAGCGGGATGACGCCGATCCAGAGTCCCGCCCAGGCGGTGATCTGGAACAGGACCTCCTCGCGCGGGTATCTGTCGGCCAGCCGTCCCCCGATGACGTAGCCGGCGGACAGATAGATGAGGATGAGGCCGATCAGCACCCCCCACACGTAAAGGCTCGTCCCGAAGTACGGGGCGAGCAGGCGCGACGCGCCGAACTCCACGCCGAGCGAGGCCATGCCCGAGATGAAGACGAGGGGCAGGAGCAGGCGCCGGCTCAACGCATTCAGGTCGGTTGCTCCGCCGCCCACTTACGAGTCCGCTCGTCCATCGGGACCGGCAGCTGGACGCGGACCTCGGCGTACATCTCACCCTGCGAGCCGCCTTTCGGGTCGGGCAGCCCGAGCCCGCGCAGCCGGATCTTCGTCCCGTTCTGCGTTTCGGGCGGGACGTGGAACTTCACCTGGCCGCCCTTGATGGTCGGCGCCGCGACCTCGCCGCCGGCCAACGCGACGTGCAGCGGCACCGGCACGACGACGTGCAGGTCCTTGCCGTCGCGGCGGAAGACGGGATCGGGCGCGACCTGCACCGTGGCGCGCAGGCCCGGCACGCGCAGGATGGTGCCCTCCTTCACCCCCGCGGGCACGTTGACCTCCACGCGGCGGCCGCCGGGCAGCTCGACGGTGCGGCTCGTCCCGCGATACACCTCGCCGAGGCTCACGTTGATCGGCGCTTCGACGTCGAGCGTCTGCTGCCGGGTGCGGGCGCCGCGCTGGCCGCTGAAGATCGAGCCGAAGATGTCGCCGAAGCCGCCCTCGCCTCCAAACAGGTCCTCGACGTCCTCCGGGCTGACGGTGCGGTACTCGACACGCGGCCCGGCACCGCCACCGCCTCGCGACGTCGCCGTGCGGAACGGCCCGCCGCCCTGGCCTGGCTGCACGCCGGCCGCCTGGGCCGACGCCCAGTTCTCGCCGAACTCGTCATAGAGGCCGCGCTTCTTGGCGTCGGACAGCACCTCGTGCGCCTCCGAGATCTCTTTGAAGCGCGCCTCGGCATCCTTGTTGCCCGCGTTGAGGTCAGGGTGATACTTGCGCGCCAGCTTGCGGAAGGCGGACGAGATGTCCTTCTGCGTCGCCGACCGCGGCACGCCGAGCACGTCGTAGTAGTCGCGCGTCTTCGCCATTCAGGCTGTATCTACCCGCTTGTGGTGCTCGACGAATCCGGGCGCGCGGACGTAGCCGAGCCTTTCGTTGATGTGCAGCATCGGCGCGTTCTCGGAGTCGTTGTCGGTCTGCACGGACGGCAAGCCAAGCTCGACCGCCTGGGCAAGCGTCTGCAGCTTCACCGCGCGGGCGAGACCTCGGCCGCGATACCCCGGATGGGAGCACGTGTACCCGGTCCACACCGTGCCGCGTACGGGTGGATAGCGCAGGTACGACAGGGCCACGGGCTCGTCGTGATCCAGGGCGATCCAGTAGCGGCCGGGCGGACGGTCCGGCGAAGCGGTGCGGCGCACGAAGTCCTCGTAGGCCTCCCTGGTGATCGGCAGCGTGGTGGGGATGTCCTGCCGGGTCGTCATGTCGAGCTGGTGGAGCTTCTTCAACCTGTCGGGGTCGCGCCAGCGATCGAGGGTTGTCAGCTCGATGCCTTGCCTGGCGGCCATGCGGCAGGCCTCCTCCGCCTCCGCCACCAGTCGCGGTCCATGCTCGATCAAGTCGAGCGACCAGATTCGCTCGGTGCGCGCGCGGCGGTAACCGAGTGACACGAGCACTTCCTCGACCGCGGGCGCGTCTTCGAATGAGCGCGCAAGCAGCAACCGCGTCCCCTGCCGCACGGCGTCTTCCCCGATCCACGTGAACATCTCTGCCAGGAGCCGCCGGTCCAGCTCGGCCAGGTCGAGCCACACCTCCACCTCGCAGTGGCGGTCGGGGACTTCGGCCCACGGGCCGTGCACCCAACCCAGGAACGCGATCGGCCGCGCGTCCTTCAGGGCGATGAATCGCGCGTATTCGAAGCCGCGACGCGGAGTCTCCCAGCGGTACCGCGTCATCACCGGGTCGTGAATCATCGCGGGATGCGCGGCGTTCATCAGGTCGCAGGCGAGCTCCGCGTCCTGCAGCGTCGCGGGCCGGTACCTGACCTCGGGCACGAAGGAGAACTCTAGAGGGGGATGATCGCCGGCACCACGCCGCGCTCGTCGATCTCGAGCACGCCCACGGTCGGCTGCTGGTGCCGGCGCAGGTGCCGCGCGACCTGCAGCCAGCACCACTCGAACCAGCCTGGGTGTTGGGCCAGGCGGCGCCTCACCGTGGCCGCATTCCACTGGTGCACGCCGCCGGGGTTGAACAGGAGCGCGCCGTCGACCGAGCGCGCGAACGGCCGGTGCGTGTGGCCGAAGACGATCACGTCCGCTTCAGGAAACCGGCGGCGCAGGCTGCGCGCCAGACCGCCGTGAGGCTGGAAGAAGCCGAGGCTCAAGGTCCACAGCAACGTCTGCGGCTCCTCGATCCAGCGGGACCGGTTGCCGTGGACGAGCACGACCTGGCGGCCGGCGACCGTCAGCCGCCGCACGTAGGGCAGCGAGTCGAGCGTCGGATCGTGGTCGCCCCGCACCGCCTCGACGGGGGCGATTCGGGCGAGGGCTTCGAGCGTCGAGGCGCCGCCGACGTCGCCGGCGTGGAGCAGTACGTCGACCCCGGCCAGGATGGTGAAGAGAGTGTCCGGCAGGGCCTCCAGGAACTCGGGAGAGTGCGTATCGGCGACGACTCCGACCCGTGTGGTCAAGGCGCAGCCAAGCTTATCCAAGTCCCGATGGACAATATTTGAGACAAGACTTGACAAACTGGCAAAGTCTGGTTTCTAATTTGATGCATGCAGGACGAACGCCGTGACATTTTGAACCAGGTCGCCGCCGGCACTATCACCGCCCAGGAGGGCGCCGCGCGCCTGGAGGCGCTCGAGTCGCCTGCCGCGGCGCCGAACGCACCCGCCCCGCCGGCGGCGCCACCGGCACCCTCGGCCGGCGCGATCAAGCAGCTCGACGTCATCACCCGGTTTGGCAACACCCAGATCATCGGCGACCCGAACGTCGCCTCGGCTGTGGCCGAGGGGCCGCACCGCGCCCGCCAGAGCGGCGACACGATGGTCATCGAGCAGACGCCCCTCACCGACGAGACGAGCTTCGAGTTCACGCGCTCCTATGGGCGTGTGGTCATCCCGCGCATCGACTTCGACCGCGGCCTCACGGTGCGCGTCAACCCGGAGCTGATCCTCCGCACGAAGGTGCAGGCCGGCAACCTGCGCATCGAGGGCGTCAAGGGCCCGGTGACGACCGACGTCAAGGCGGGCAACTGCGTGGTCGAAGGCTTCGCCGGGCCGGTCAACCTCTCGGTCATGGCGGGCAACATCGAGGCCCGCGGCCGGCTCGACCGAGGCGCCAGCTCCGTCCGCTGTCAGATGGGCGAGGTCAAGGTGCACCTCGACAGGAGCTCGAGCGTTCGCATCAACGCCCGCAGCACGCTCGGAGACGTCGCCGTCGAGGGCGTCGAGGACCGCACCCTTGGCACCGGGGCGGGGACGCTGGACATCGACTGCACGATGGGCAACGTGCGCGTGGACGTCGTCTGATGGCGCGCACCGCATCTCGCCGCCCGCCCATGAGCTGCCCCGTCTGCAGCACACGCCTCGCCGTCACGCGGCTGACGTGCCCTTCGTGCGAGACCGAGCTCTCGGGTGCGTTCGCGTCCTGCGAGTTCTGCGTCCTCACCGACGAAGACCGCGAGGTGCTGCGGGTGTTCCTCGCCTCGCGCGGAAACATGAAGGACCTGGAGCGCCATCTGGGCGTCAGCTATCCGACCGCGCGGGCGCGGTTCGACGGTCTGCTGGCGCGGCTCGGCATCGAACGCGGGCCGGTCGCGCCGTCCAGCAACAGGGTCGAGCTGATGGAGCAGGTCGCCCGCGGAGAGATCGACATCGACGAGGCGCTCAAGCGTCTCGACTCATCGAGTTAAGGGAGTAGGTCCCATGCACGAGATGCATCCGATGCAGCACGTGGTTCGGCAGATGATCGACGAGCGCAGGCGCCAGGCCGAGCGCGACGCGATGGCGGCGCGGCACTCGCGCACGGGACTGCTGCGGCGTTTCCTGCAGGCCATCGCCCGCCGGGAGGCACGGTGATGCAGACGATCGAAGAGTCCGCAACGGTGACCGCCGCGGTCGCGGAGCCCAAGCGATGGTCGGTGCTGTCGTCGCCGTCTTTCATCAAGCTCTGGGCGGGTTCGACGCTCTCCCTGTTCGGCTACTTCTTCAGCTTCATCGCGATGGCCTGGCTCGTCCTGCAGCTCACCGGCTCGAGCGTGGCCCTGGGCGGCGTGCTGGTCCTCGAGTCGCTGCCGCGCGCGGTGCTCATGGTCGTCGGAGGCGCGATGGCCGACCGCCTGTCGCCACGCCTGACCATGCTCGCCTCGATGGGCCTGCGCACACTGTTCGTCGGACCCTTCGCGTTTCTGATCATCACCCACCACGCGCAGATGTGGGAGACGTACCTCGTCGCGCTGGTCATGGGCGTCGGCGATGCCTTCTTCATGCCGGCGCGGAGCTCGATCCTGCCGAGCCTCGTCGCGCCTTCCGAGCTGGAGGCCAGCAACGCCGTGCTGAACGTGTCGGGGCAGGGCGCGGTCGTCTTGGGACCCGTGATCGCCGGCCTCGTTGTCGCGGCTTTCGGCACAGGCTGGGCATTTGCCGGCGACGCGGTGTGCTTTGCGATCGGCTTCGCGTTCGTGCTTTCGCTGCCGGCGGCGAACCGCGCGGCGACCGGCGGGCCCCACCTGGATGGCGGCCTGGCGCGGCAGATCCTGGCCGGCCTGCGCTACGCGTGGTCGGACTTCGGCATCCGCCTGGCCCTGATCGTCATCGCGGTCATCGACTTTGCGGCGCAGGGCGCCATCGGCGTCGGTCTGCCAACCCTCGCCCATGGGCGCTATGGGGCAGGCGCCCCAGGGCTCGGCGTGCTCTTCGCCGCGTGGGGTCTCGGCGCCACGGCCGGCGCGCTGGGCGCCGGATTCGTGCGGCCGCCGAAGCGCATGGGCATGCTGATCGTCGCGCTGTGCTTCTGGCTGGGTCTGGGCATCGTCGGCGTCGGGCTCGTGCCGGCGCTGCTCCCTGCGGCGATCTTGATGGGCGTCACCGGTGTCGGCACCGGCGTCATCAACACCTACGGCGTCAGCTGGCTGCAGCGCCGGACCGATCCGTCCATGGTCGGTCGCGTCATGTCCCTGATCATGCTGGCGTCACAGGGCCTTACGCCCATCGGCTACGCGGTCTCCGGTTTCGTCGCCCAGCTGAACCCGACGTTGCTGTTCGTCATCGCCGGCGGGATGATGCTGGCCTGCGGTGTGGGCGCGATCGCGAACCCGCGCGTCCGGTCGGTTACCTGATCCCCGCGGCGGCCAGTCCCGCCGCGTGCGCGCCCGACGGATCGGCGCCGCCATCGAGGGCCTGAATCGCAGCCCCCGCGAACAGGTGGGCGCGGTGCTGATCGAGGTTGAGGTCGATGTTGGCGAGCGAGAACCACGCGCAGTACTGCTGCCGTGCGAAGGCGACGTTCTCCGGCGGCTGGCTCATGGCCGCGGTCGCCCACTGGACCGCGGTCATCACGTCCTTGCCGCTGGACAGCGCCTTGAACGCGCCCTGCGCCGCCGCGTGGCAAGCGCTCGCCGGCGCTCCACCCCGCTTCGCCCAGGCGAACCACTCGGCGTAGGAGCGGTCCTCGGCCGTCGGACCCGCGGACACCTTCGCGTTCTTGTCGGTCTTGCCGTGCTGCTCGACGACCTCCCACGTCGGCTTGGCCGTCGACGGCTGCGCCTGCGGGACGGGAGCGGCCGGGGCCGGGATGGGGGCCACGGGCAGGTGACCGCCTTCGGTGGGTATCGGCGCCGGCTCGGGCTCGTGGATCGGCGCCCCCGCGGGGATCGGCTGCGCGGTGGCGTGTGGGATCTGCTCTTTCGGTGAGAACCAGGTGGGCCGCCCAGGCTCGCCGGCCAGCGGGACTCGCGGCGCCCAGGCCGGCACCTGCATCGGAGCGTCGGGCTCCGCGGGCCGGGATGCCGTGGGGGCGGCGGGCGCAGCCGGTGGTCCGGGTGCCCAGACTGGGCGCGAAGGCGCCGGCGAGGCCGGGGCGACCGGTGCGGTCACCTGCGCGGGAGCCGGAGGTGCCGGCGGCGGCGGCGCGGCGGCGGCGGGAGGCATGACAGGCTCCGGCTCGGGTTCCGGCTGTGGCGCCGGCTCGGGCTCGGGCTTTGAGGTGACGGTTGGCACGGGCGCGGGCGGCGGCGCCGAGGCCGCGACTGGAGGCGCGCTCTCGACGGTCTTGGCCGGCGCCGGCGTGATCGTCGGCGGTGTCGTGGCGGCTTCGAACGATTCGTCGGGCCAGCTTGGGATCGCCTGGGCTGGAGTCGCCGGCTCTTCCATCTCCGAGGGCGGCGGCCACGCCGGCATGGCCCGCTCCGTCGGCGGCTCTGGCGGCCAGATGTCCGTCTCCTCCGGTGGCGCAGGGGCGGCGTCGTCGGACGCCGGCGGCCACGTGGACTTCATCGCGTCGGCCGCGACGGCTTTGACCGGCTGGGTCGGCGGCGCCTCCTCGTGGGGCGGCTCCGTCGCCGCCGCCGGTTCTGTAGTGGCTGCAGGCTCGGGGGCGGTCGCCGGAGGGGTGCTGCCTTCGGCAATCTCCTCGCCGGGCGATGTCGGCACGGTCGCGGCCCAGTCCGGCGTCGATTTCTGTCCGTCGCCGTTGGTCGAGGGCACACCGGTCTTCGACCAGTCCGGCCGGCCTTTGTTCTGCATCGCGACCGGCGGGAGCGCCTGCGCGGCGTCGTCGTCGGCGGCCTCCACCGGGACGGTGTGCGCCCACACCGGAGTCGTCTCGCTCGTCGGCACGGCGGGAACGGGCTCTTCGGTCTGATTCGCCTCAGGCGGGGTTGAGTCTTCTGAGTCGGCGGGCGGGGTCTCCAAATCGCCAGTCAGTCTAGCTAGGCGAATACGTTTTTGAGCGCGTCTTCGGGCAGGGGATCGGGTTGCTGCTCCGCCCAGTCCGCCGCCTCGGAGGCCTCCTCGTCGCACGCGGCCTGCGCCGCGGCCGCCGCCTCGGCGGTGATCCAGCGGCGCTGGACGAGCCAGGAGGTGAAGCGAACGATCGGGTCGTGCCTGGCCGCCTCCTCGATCTCCTCCTTGGACCGGTACTTGAGGTGGTTGTCCTCGGACGTGTGGGCGTTGAGGCGCCAGATCTTGGCGTCGATCAGCGTCGGTCCTTCGCCGCGGCGTGCCCGCGCCACGGCCTCCTGACACGCCTGGTAGCAGGCCGGGACGTCGGTCCCGTCGACGGTCACGCCCGGTATGCCGTAACCCGCCGCCCGGTCGGCGATGTTGGGGTTGGCTGTCTGCAGCCGGATCGGCACCGAGATGGCGTAGCTGTTGTTCTCGCAGACGAACACGACCGGCAGCCGGTGCACGGCGGCGAAGTTCACGCCTTCGTGGAACTCCCCCTGGCTGGTCGCGCCGTCGCCAAAGGTGCACAGCGTGACCGAGCCCTCGCCCTTGAGCTTGGCCGCATACGCGATGCCGGCCGCCTTGGGAATCCAGCTCGCGACGACCTGCGACACCGGCGCGATCTTGAGGCGGTGGTAGCTGTAGCAGCCGCCGGGGATGTTGCGGCCGGCGGAGAGCGGGTCACCGGCCTTGGCGAAGACGGCGAGCATCCACTCCTTCATCGTCAGCCCGCGCACGATGGCGTTGGCCAGCCCGCGGTAGTGCGGCACGAGCCAGTCGTCGGCGCCGATCGTCGCCGTCGACGCGACCTGGATGCCTTCGTGGCCGCGGCTCGAACCGACGAACGGCGCCCGGCCCTGCTTGACCAGGATGTGCATGCGGTCGTCGAGGGCTTTGGCCATGCACATCCACCGGTGCAGCTGGAGGTACTCCTCCCTGGTCGCCGCCTCGGCGCGCGTTGTCGTCGCCATCAGGACAGAAATCCGGTCGCGATCGTCACGACCTCGTCCGCGGTGAGTCCCATGCGGTTCAGGTGATCGTAGTACCGCCGGTGGAAGTCCGAGAAGTCGCTGCGCTCGGCGCGCTCCTCGCGGATGCGCTTGACCTCGGCCACCACCTTGGCCACGAGCTCCGGCTCAGGCTTGATGCCGGCCCCTCGGAGCGCGTGCTCGACCACCAGCGCCCCCGAATGCTTGCCGTACACGTATGAGATCTCGGCGCCGAGGTCTGCCGGCGGGATGAACTGATAGATCGCGGGATGGATGAGCATCCCCGCGGTGTGGATCCCCGACTCGTGGCTGAAGACATTCAAGCCGATGCCCGGCTCGGTGGGCTGCACCGGGATGCCGCTCATCTTCTCCAGGACGCGGGCCAGAGCGCGCAGCCTCTCGTACTTGAAGCCCGGGATCTCGATGCCGAAGAGGTAGCGCAGCTGCAGCAGCACCTGGTGCATGGGCGCGTTGCCCGTCCGCTCGCCGATGCCGTTGACGCTCGTCGTGAAGACCTCGGCCCCGCTTCCCAGCGCCATCACCGTGTTCCACGCGCCCAGGCCGAGGTCGTTGTGGAAGTGCACGACCAGCGGCGCGTCGGGTGCGGCCGCCTTGATGGCGGGGATGTACTCGCGCACCGCGAAGGGCGAATAGCACCCCACCGTATCCGGCGTCGAGGGCCGCGTCCCCCCCGCCTTCAGCCCCTCGCGGTGGATCTCGGCGATGTAATCGACGTCCGCGCGGCTGCCGTCCTCGCCGCCGAACTCGATCGACGTCGCGCCCTGCTGGCGCGCGTAGCGGATCGCCTCGCACATCATCCGGATGTTCGCCTCGCGGTAGTACGACACCGGCAGCTCGAGCCATTCCGACTCGGGGATGCCGTCGCGGTGCAGCAGCGTCTTGCCGAGCTTGTACTTGACGTGGAGGTCCGACGCGGAGGTGAAGATGAAGTACGTGACCTCGTCGCGCTGAAAGCCGAGCGAGTCGATCACGCGCATCGTCGCGTCGATGTCGCCCTTCGTCGACCGCATCATGCACACGACCTCGAGGTCCGGCCGCAGCTCGCCCTGCTTGCGGCCGTTCAGCACCAGGCGCAGCGTCTCGCGCTCGCCTTCGGACACGGATGGAAACCCGACGTCCATGACGTGCACGCCGATGTCGGAGAGCAGGCGCGCCAGCTCGTACTTGTCCTTCGGCGTGATGGCCACGCCCGGCATCTGCTCGCCGTCGCGCAGCGTGTCGTCGTAGACGCGGATGTTCTCGGGCGGCGGGAACTTCAGGTCGTGGGAGAAGCGCCTGGGGTCGCGGGCGAGCTCCTCGAGCGGCTCCTGCAGCTCGACCGGCTTGATGTCATCCACGAACGGCCGCTTTGCGTTTCCGCTCGTCGAGGCGCTTGCGCACCCAAGGCACGAGACCGCCCATGCGCAGGAGCTCGGTCATGAACTGCGGGAGGGCCTCCGCTCGGTATTCGTCGCCTTTGGTGAAGTCGCGGATGACGCCCTGCTCGAGGTCGATCTCGAGCTCGTCGCCGTCCTCTATCGCCTCGGCCGCCTGGGGCGACTGCAGGATCGGGTAGCCCATGTTGATCGCGTTGCGGAAGAAGATCCGCGCGAACGAGTCGGCGATGACCAGTGAGATGCCGGCGCCGCGGATCGCCACCGGCGCGATCTCGCGCGACGAGCCGCAGCCGAAGTTGGACCCACCGACGAGAATATCGCCGGGCTGCACCTGCGATGCCCACGTCTCCCGACCCGGCACGCCCTCGCAGGCGTGCTTGCCGAGCTCCTTCTCGTCGAGAGAGTAGATCGCGTACTTGGCCGGGATGATCTGGTCGGTGTCGATGTTGTCACCGAACTTCCAGGCCCGGCCACGAATCACCTTCGGCAGCGTCATCGGGCCGCCGCCCTCGCTCCCGGCCGGAGCACGACGACCATCGAGACGATGGCCGCGACGGCGAGCGCGGCGATGAGAAACAGGATGAGGGCCAGCCGCGCGCCGGAGACGATCGCGGCCGACGGCGCCTGCTCGCCGGGCACGGCGATGCTCGACGGCGCGTTGGCGTAGACGCGGCGCGCCTGGACCATCGCCGCCGCCGTCTGGTAGCCGGTCACCGACCCTCGCGACACCGCAAACAGTCCGTTGCCCTTGACGAACGCGACCTCCGTGAACCTGTAACCGTACGTGGAGTTGATGGTGGCGGCGAACGAGTGCGCACCCAGACCGGAGACGTCGACAAACGATTCGAACTGCTGATCTTCGCCGGTGCGCAGCTTCGACGCCTGCTCGGACGCCGACGCGCCCGCCGCGTCACGGAACACCATCACCAGCTCCCCCATGAGGTCCGTCGTGTGCGCTCGGTACCACTCCCGGCCGTAGCCGCCCGCGAAACCATCGCGCTGCAGGTGCTGCTGCAGCAGCTTGACGTCGGCGTCGCTGGCACCGGTCAGCCTGTAGTAGTCGGAGTACGTGTTGATGTCGAACGGTCCCTCGAGCGTGCCCTGGGTGCCGACCTCGGCCTCGATGAAATTCGACTCCACCGGGTCGGCGAGAGCCGCGCGCAGCTGCGCGGGATCCGGCGCCGTCGCCGCCGAGGCGACCCCCGGCAGCAGCGCCACGAAAACGCCGGCCGCCGCCGCCGCGCCCCGGATCATCGCCGCACCACCGGCTGCCATTGTGTGCCGTCCCACCAGTAGTTGCCGTCGGGTGAGAGCGCGGCGTAAGGGCTCGGGGGCGCCGTCCCGCGGCGATTGCCGTTCACGATGATGACGGTCACCGCGACCACGACCACGATGACGAAAAAGGCGGCAAGGCCCGCAATGACGGGCAGCGCCGAGGTCAGCGAGGTTGTAGCCGCAACGGAGCTCCCCGGCGCCGGCAGCACGTTGTGGTCCGGCGCGAAGCTGTAGACCGCGTTCGACTGCGCCACGGCGACGTCGGGCAGGTAGTCGACGGTCGAGCCCACCGTGACCGTGAACACGTAGTTCGCCTTCGTGAAGTAGATGTCGATGCCGTGCCAGCTCGAGTCGGCGCCGCCCAGGTAGCGGTCGCCGAACGAGTTCGGGATCGCCGGCGTGCTGACCACCATGGCCGGGTTCGTGGCGTCGTGGAAGGTGCTCAGGTCCCACCGCCAGTCCGCCATCGCGTGCGCCGCGTCGGGGAACGCCTTCACGTCCTCGATGATGTGGCCGTCCGGCGTGGCGCGGTCGAACGTGCGCCCGTACCCGCCGATGAAGCCGTCGGCGACGAGCTGCGACCGGACGTTGTCCCGCGTCGCCTGGTCCGACCAGTTGGCGTCGACGTAAAACGTCGCCCCGAACGTGCCCTCGAGCGTGTCCGAGGCCGGGTTGGCCTCGACCCAGGCCGCGTCGGGCGCGCCGGCGAGGATCTTGCCGAGGGGCTCGAGGTTCGGCGTGGGACCCGGGGACGCGGCCAGAACGAGCGGCAGCGCGAGCAGCATCGAGCCGGCACCGAGCCGGCCCAGGCTCACCTGATCTCGGCAGGCATCTTCGCGAGCACCTCTCCGGGGTGCGTGATGACGCCCGCGACGGCGCTGGCGGCGGCCACGGCCGGGTTCGAGAGGTACACCTGCGCCTTCGGATGGCCCATCCGGCCCGGGAAGTTGCGGTTGGTCGTGCTCAGGCAGACCTCGCCCTCGCCCAGCACCCCCATGTGGCCGCCCAGGCACGCGCCGCACGTGGCGGTCGTCCACGCCGCTCCGGCGGCGAGGAAGGTCCTGATCAGTCCCTCCTTCTCCGCCTGGATCGCGACCTGGTGCGACGACGGGGTGATGATCAGCCGGAGCCCCGGCGCGACCTTGTGGCCCTCGAGGACCGCGGCCGCCCGGCGCAGGTCGGTGATGCGCGAGTTCGTGCACGAGCCGATGAACACCTGGTCGAGCTTCGTGCCCGCGACCTCGGACAGCGGCGCGTAGTTGTCCGGCGACATGGGCTTGGCGACTCCGAGCTCGACCTTTTCGGCGTCGAACTCGAACACCTTCTCGTACTCGGCGTCGGGGTCCGACGTGACCGGCGTATAGGGTCGCTTGGCGCGACCCTCCAGGTACTCGCGAGTGACGTCGTCGAACTCCATGATCCCGTTCTTGGCACCGGCCTCGATCGCCATGTTGGTCATCGTCAGCCGCGCCTCCATGTCGATGTGGCGCAGCGCCTCGCCCGTGTGCTCCATGGCCTTCGAGCGCGCGCCGTCGACCCCGATCTGACCGATCACATAGAGGATCAGGTCCTTCGCCTCGACCCACTCGGGCAGCCGGTGGTGATAGACGAACTTAAGCGTCTCCGGGACGCGGAACCACAGCTCGCCGAGCGCCAGCACGCAGGCCAGGTCGGTGGAGCCGATGCCGGTGGCGAAGTTGTTGAGGGCGCCATACGTGCACGAGTGGCTGTCCGCCCCGACGACGAGCTCCCCTGGCAGCACCAGTCCGTTTTCGGGGAGCACCGTGTGGCAGATGCCGCCCTGCCCCACCTCGAAATACCACTTGATGCCCATCGACTGCGAGAACTCGCGCGTCAGCCGGCCAAGCGTCGCGCTCGCCGCGTCCTTCGCCGGCTGGAAATGGTCCTGCGTCACCGCGACGCGGTCCGGATCCCAGATCTTCTCCGCGCCCATCTGCTCGCGCATGATCTTTCCGGCCGGCGGGATGGTGAGGTCGTGGCCCATCGCGAAGTCGACCTTCGCCAGCACGAGGTCGCCGGGCCGGAGGGAGTCCCGGCCGGCCGCACGGGCCAGGATCTTCTCCGACATCGTCATCCCCATCTAGTCGCGCAGCCTCCTCGCCACGGCATCACCGACTTCACCGGTCGACATGCTGCCGCCGAGATCGCGCGTGCATTCGCCCGCGCGGATGGCCGCCTTGACCGCACCCCCGATCGCGTCAGCCATGTCCTTGTGACCCAGGTGTTCAACCATCATAGAGGCGCTCAAAATGGCCCCGACCGGATTGACGACGCCCTTGCCCGCGATGTCCGGCGCCGTCCCGTGCACGGGCTCGAACAGCCCGCGCTTCGTCTCCGGGTTGATGTTGGCCGATGGCGCGATGCCCATGCCGCCGATGAGCTCGGCCGTCAGGTCGGACAGGATGTCGCCGAACAGGTTGCCGGTGACGATGACGTCGAACTGCGTCGGGTCCTTGACCAGCTGCATCGCCGCGGCGTCCACATAGAGGTGACGCGTCTTGATGCGTGGATACTTCGCCGCCACCGCCTTCCATCTTTCTTGCCACAGAGCGCCGGCGTGGGTCATGGCGTTGGACTTGTCGACCATGACGACCTCTCGGCTCGCGACCTGGAAGGCGTAGTCGATGATGCGGGTCACGCCGGTCGCGGTGTTGACGTCCTCCTGGATCGCGATCTCGTGGTCGGTGCCTTTCTTGAACCGCCCGCCCATGCCGACGTACAGGCCTTCGGTGTTCTCGCGCACGATCAAAAGGTCGATCTGGCGTCTGTCCTCGCGCCGCAGCGGGGACAGGCGGTCGTCGTAGAGCCGCGCCGGCCTTAGGTTGACGTAGAGGTCGAGCTCGAACCGCAGCTTCAGGAGGACGCCGGCGAGGTAGGCGGCGTCGTTGACGCGCGGGTCACCGACCGCGCCGAAGAGGATCGAGCCGGCCTTCTGCAGGTCGTCCCACGTGGACTTTGGGATCGGTTCGCCCGTGCGTAGAAACTGGTCGGCGTTGACGTCGTACTCCTGAAAGTCGAAGTCGGCGCCGGCGGCCTTCAGGACTTTGATCGCCTCGGGAACGACCTCTTTGCCGGCCCCGTCGCAGGGCAGGACCGCGATGTGCTCAGGCAGGGGCGGCTTCCTTGCGCTGCGCGACCAGGTTGGGACTTACTGATTGCTCGCGCAGCTTGTAGCGCTGGATCTTGCCCGTGACGGTCTTCGGCAGCTCGGTCACGAACTCGATCATGTGCGGGTACTGGAACCGCTGGAGCCGGGACTTGCAGTGCTCCTGCAGCTCGAGCACGAGCACGTCGCCCGTGGTGGCGCCGGGGCGCGTGATGACGAAGGCCTTGATCTTCGTGAACCCGTCGACCTCGAGGCCGACGACCGCGCTCTCGGCCACCGCCGGGTGCTCGAGCAGCGCCGACTCGATCTCGATCGGCGAGACCCACAGCCCACTCACCTTGATCATGTCGTCGGAGCGGCCTTCGTACCAGTAGTAGCCCTCCTTGTCGCGGCGATATCGGTCGCCCGTGAAGAACCAGTCGCCGAGGATGCTGCGTTTCGACTTCTCGTGCTGCGCCCAGTAAAGCGCGAGCGCGCTGTCACCCCTGACGTAAAGGTCGCCCGCCTCGCCGTCCTCGACCGGCTTGCCCTCGTCGTCGAGGATCTTCAGTTCGTATCCGGGCACGGGCTTGCCGCTACTCCCTGGCTTGACGTCGTCGATGCGGTTCGAGCAGTAGATGTGCAGCATCTCCGTCGAGCCGACGCCGTCGAGGATCGTCAGCCCGAACGCGTCCTTCCATCTCCGCCAGACCTCCGCGGGCAGCGCCTCGGCTGCGGCGACGCAGTGGCGGATGCTGCTGAGATTTCGTTGCTTCGAGCCCTCGAAGTTGAGGATCGCGTTGTAGAGCGTGGGCGCGCTGAAGAAGAGCGTGGGCCTTTGCTTCTCGATCGTGTCGAGGACGGTCTGCGGCGTGTGCCTCCCGGCGTGGAGGACGGTGCTGGCGCCCACCCAGTACGGAAAGGTGAGGTTGTTGCCGAAACCGTAGGCGTGAAAGAGGCCGGTGGTGGAGAAGGTGGTGTCGCTCTCCTTGATGCCGAGAACCTGCTCCGCATAGGTGAGGCACGTGTACGGGATGTCGTGCTGGAGGTGGACGACGGCCTTGGGCTTGCCGGTGCTGCCCGAGCTGTAGAGCCAGAAGGCCATGTCGTCCTTTCTGGTGGACGCCGCGGGAACCTCGTCGCCTGGCTGGATCCGATCGGCCCGGATGAGCGCGGGGCTGACCGGCTTGAGCTTCTCTTCGGTGCTGGCGTCGACCACGACGACCCGCGCCAGCGAGTCCTCGACGTAGTGGACGTAGTCGTCGGAGCGCTGGAGGAGCGGATTGACCGGGACCGGAACGGCGCCGATGCGGATGGCGCCGAGGAACGCGGCCACCCAGCCCGGGGTGTCGAAGGCGGCGATCAGGATGCGTTCCTCGCGCCTGACGCCGTGGTCGAGGAAGGCCTGGGCGGCGCCGGAGGCGAGTCGGGCGAGGGCGGCATAGGTGACGTCGCCGGTGGCCGAGTGGATGGCGACTTTGGCCTCGCGGCCGGCGCGGAGGTTTCTTTCGATCAGATCGGCGCCGACGTTGTAGCGATCAGGCAGGTCCAACTCACGCCAATCTTGGCATGAAGGGGACGATTACTGGGAACGGGGTGACAGGGCCGGGCTTTGGTTGCTAATGGCTGCGTGTGGAGATACTGAAACGCATATGTTATGTATTGACAATCGTACATTTGTTTGCTATACTTCCATCTATGGCTCTGCTGCTGCAGGAGGACGCCGAGCTCGCCAGTCGCCTGCGCGAGCTCCGTGCCTACATCGACGACCTCGAGCTCGAGTTCTCGCGGCTCGCCGCCGAGTTCGAGAAGAGCCGTCAGTGGGAGGACCAGGGCTCTAACAGCGGCATCGACTGGATCCGCTTCAACTGCCACATGACGTCCAACTCCGCCGCCGACCGGGTCGCGGTCGGCAAAGCCGACCTCGCGGAGAGCCATCAGGCGATGCTCAACGGTGACATCGGCTTCGCGCACCTGGCGGTGATGGCCAGAACCGCGAAGGCCGTGGGCGAGGCTTTCGACGAGCGTGCGCTGCTCGACGTGGCGCGCGAGAACTCACCCGGCAAGTTTCACTACAAGTGCCTGCACTACCGGCATGCCGTCGACGCCAGGGCTTATGCCGGGGAGCAGGATGACCTGGCGCAGGCCGCCTACCTCCACCTCAACCGTCAAGAGGACGGCTGTCTTTCTCTGGTGGGGATGCTCGACCCGGCCGGCGGCGCGGCTCTGCGCGCGGCGCTGGAGCCGCTGGCGCGGAGGTCGGGCGCTCACGACCACCGAACCGGTCCGCAGCGAAACGCGCACGCTTTGACCGAGCTGGCAACGGGCGGCAGGCCGGCGAACCTGCAGGTCACCGCGACGATCGAAACGCTCAAGGGACTCGCGGGTGCGGCCGGCGGCGACATGGAGCTTTCCCCGCCCATCTCGGCGGCCTCGGTCCAGCGCATGGCCTGCGATTGCGCCGTGACTCGGGTCCTTCTCAACCAGGACTCGGTGACCATCGATGTCGGGCGCTCGAAGCGGGTCTTGTCTGAGGGGCTGCGCAAGGCGCTCCGCATTCGAGACGGCCACTGCCGGTGGCCGGGTTGCGAGAGGACCGCCTCTCTGTGCCACGGCCATCACCTCGTGCATTGGATCGACGGCGGCGAAACGACGCTCGGCAACCTGGTGCTCCTCTGTTTGCGCCATCACAGCATGGTCCACGAGGGCGGATGGCAGATCATCCGCTGCGACGACGGCAAGATCATGACCATCGCCCCGACCATCGCCTTCGGATTGGCTCCTCCCCATTCATGGGGAGGTGGCCGCGCAGCGGCCGGAGGGGCGCCAGACTAGGACAGTGACCGTCGAGCGTCGCGCGCGTCGCTTCTCGTCCCTGCGGCTCGAGCGCGTGGCCCTCCGCCT